>JAJDWF010000050.1 GCA_022825745.1 Dehalococcoidia bacterium
GACGCCGCCCGCGCCGGCGTCGTGGCCGCCAAACTGGTGCGCGACGGTTTCACCTCCAGCGACGACGCACTGGAGGGGCGGTTCGGATTCATTCGCGCCTTCTCCGGCGGCGAGGGTTTCGACAGCGACCAGGTCGTGCAGAACCTTGGCAACAAGCTCTACATGATGAACTCGGGCATCGAAATCAAGAAGTACCCCTGCTGCGGCAGCGCCCACCTGGCCCTGGATGCCACCTTCGACCTGCTCTCCCAGTCCGCCATCGACCCGGACGCTGTGGACCGCATCGACGTGATGGTGGACTTCGACCCGCCCCGCTCTCTGATCCACTCCCGCCCAGTGTCGTCCCTGGAGGGCAAGTTCAGCATCCAGTATTGCCTGGCCGCCGCCCTGCTGGACCAACGGGTCGGGTTGCAGTCCTTCACCGACGATCAGGTGATGCGCCCCGAAGCCCAGGCGCTCATCCCACGCATCGACATGCGCCGTATCCCCGGCAACGAGGGCCAGCCCAGCTGGACCGAGGGCTACCACCAGGTTGACGTCCAACTAAAGGACGGCAGCATCCTCCGCCAGCAGGCCCACCGTGCCAACACCGGCGCCCTGCGCGGCGTGACCATGGACGACGTCCGCGAGAAATTCCGCGACTGCGCCTCCCAGCTACTCTCCGAAGCAACCACCGCGGAAGTCCTCTCCTACCTCGACTCCCTGGAGGAAGGAACCCCCATCACAGCCCTCACCGACCTGCTCCGATCCTGAAGTCGCGGAACGGCACACTGGATGAAGAAGTGGTGCCCCGGTAAGTTCTATTCCCGAAACTCGGGCATCACTTCCTTCGCGAAAAGTTCCATCGAACGCATCACCCTGGCATGCTCCATGCTGCCGAACGACATGCTCGCCCCAAAGTATCCGATCCCGTGCTCGTCCCGCAGCCTGGTGATTCGGTCCACGCACTGCTCCGGCGTCCCGAAGTAAACCGTGCCATCCAGCTCCGATTCATAGCTGGCCGGCTCCGCGGTACGGGTCCGCCGCCAGTGGTCCAGGTCCACGTTGATCTCGTCGCCGTGCGTCAGCGTGCGCCGGTAGCCGGCCAGGTCTCGCACCCACGTCAGCGACTCGCGCGGGTACTCGCGCGCCGCGCGCTCGTCCTCATCCAGGTACACGAACCGGAAGTACGGCATCTCCGCCACCGGCAGTTCCTTGCCGGCCGCCGCGCACCGCTCGGCATACAGCGAAAACAGCCCCAGGTTGTCCGCCTCCGGCGTCGAAAAGCTGGTCAGAATCGGCAGGTCCCGCTCAACGGCTACGTCCACGCTGGCCGGCGTGCGCGACACGGCCAGGTACACCGGCGGATGGGGTTTCTGTACCGGTCTTGGAGCTATCGTCAGGTCTTTCACCGAGTAAAACTCGCCCTGGAACGAGAAATCGTCCTCGGTCCACAGCCCCAGGATGATGTCCAGCGCCTCTTTCGTTCGCGCGTCCCGGGTGTCAAAGTCGATGCCGAAGTTGCCGTACTCGTAATCCGCCGACCCGCGCCCGACCCCGAAGTCCAGCCGTCCGTGACTCAGCACGTCCAGCATCGCGCTCTCCTCGGCCAGGAATATCGGATTGTGGAACGGCAGCACGCTCACGCCGGCCCCGATGCGGATTTTCTTTGTCCGCCCCGCGATGTGAGTCAGCAGCGGCATCAGGGATGGGCAGATCCCGTACCGGCTGGAGTGGTGCTCCGCGATCCAGATCGAATCGAACCCCAGCTCCTCGGCATACTCGGCCTGCTCCACCATCTCGTCAAAAATCCGGCTCTGCGCCCCAACCTCCGCCTCCGTCCACGACCCCAGCAAAAACAGGGCAAACTTCATAATCGACCGCGCCTCCTTCAATCCACCGTGGCCGGCATTCTACAAGCATTCGCCAGCGCCTGCGCATTCGTCGTCCAGCCACCCGCGATGATACACTGCGCCCAGGCATCTGACACGAAACTTTGAAGGTTGCGCTCAAACGGCGCCGGAGGGACTTCATGGTAACCCAAGCTGCTGAAACCAGGAACATGAAGCTGATTGCCCACGTCGATCTCAAGGGGCATAACAACATCGGCGAGGGCGTTGACCTGCACCAGACCGCCGGCGGGCGCCGCATCCTTTACATGGCCCACGAGAGCGCCCCAAAGGACTTCACGAGCGTTGACGTCACCGACCTCGCCAACCCCCGGGTGGTGGCCCAGACCGACCTCAACTACGACCACCTGCGTTCCAACTCTCTGTCCATCTTCGGCGATACCATGCTCGTGGCCTACCAGTCCCGCGAACACGGCCAGCCCGGAACCGGCATGGGCGTCTTCGACATCAGCGACCCGGAGAATCCTCAGCGCATCGCCTTCTGGGACGCCCAGGGGCCCGGCTCCCGCGGCTGCCACTGCCTCTGGTGGGTGGACGGCGACTACGCCCACCTGGCCAGCGGTACGCCCGATTCACGACCCACCGACCCCAAGGACGACCAGTTCTACGTCATCATGGATGTGTCCAATCCCGCCAACCCCCAGGAAGCCGGCCGCTGGTGGCTGCCCGGCACCCAGGAGGGCGACGACGCGCCGCTGCCGGAACGCCATCCCTATCTCGACGTGGGCCACAGCGTCCACAACACCAACGTGTACCCCAACCGGCCCGACCGTGCCTATTGCGGCTGGAAGGACTCCGGCGTCATCACCCTGGACATCTCCGATGTGTCCCGCCCGCAGGTGGTCGCCCAGCTCAACTACGCGCCGCCGTTCCCCGGGTTCACCCACACCGTCCTGCCCCTGTTCAGCCGCGACCTGCTGGTGGTCACCCAGGAGGCCACCGCTACCGGCGGCGCGGACTATCCCAAACTGGTCTGGCTGATGGACAATCGGCTGGAGACCAACCCCGTGATCATCAGCACCCTGCCCATGCAGGACACCGACGATTTCTTCAGCCGACCGGGCCGCTACGGGGCGCACAACATCCACGAAAACCGTCCCGGCCCGCTGTCCCTGCAATCTGACACCCTGGTGTACGCCACCTTCTTCAACGGCGGCATCCGCGTCTTCGACACCACCAACCCCTTCCAACCCCAGGAAGTCGCTTACTACATCCCCCAGATCCCGGAAGGCGCCGAAGCCAACGGCATCAACGACGTCCACGTCGACGAAAACGGCATCATGTACGTAGTCGACCGCCTCCACGGCGGCCTCTACATCCTGGAACTGAACCTCTGAACCCGGTGCCGAGACACGGTGCGCCGGACTAGACACAGGAGACTTTGACCCATGAACATCCAAACCTTGCAACAAAGTCCGCGCAACCACCGGGGCGGCCAGGTATCGCACCTGCTGCTTGGAGCGGGACAGTTCGGCTCCGAGAACCTGGCCGTCACCTGGGTTGAGGGCGAACCGGGCAGCGAGCAGGCCGTCCACTCCCACCAGGGGCGCGAACAGGTGTACGTCATTATGCAGGGACGCGGCGCCATGCGCGTCGGCGACGAGGTCGAGGAGGTCGGCCCCGGCACCCTCATTATGGTGCCGCCCGAAACCGACCACTCCATCCGCAACATCGGCGATGGAAAACTGATCTACGTTTCGTCCACGTCGCCGCCATTCGCCATGCAGGAGGGCAACACCAACTGGACCGCTCCGGCCGGGCAGTAAAACTGACTGCTCTGCGATAGGGTCTCGTTGCAGGAGGCACCATGGCTGAAATCTACACCCTGGGCGCCGGCACGCCCACGCCGACTCCCACCCGCTTCGGCAGCTCCCACGTGCTCAAGCTGGGCGACCAACTCCTGATGTTCGACTGTGGGCCGGCCACCACTCACAAGCTGGTCAAGGCCGGGCTGTTCCCTACCCAGGTGGACTACCTTTTCTTCACCCACCACCATTTCGACCATGACATCGACTATCCCTGCTTCCTGCTCTGCCGTTGGGATCAGAGCGTCGGCAAGGAGAACAAGCTTCAGGTATTCGGCCCCGACCTGACCGAGCGGATTACCGAGGGCATCCTGGGCGAAAACGGCCTGTTCTCCCACGACTGGAAGGCCCGGGTCAACCACCCGCTGAGCCAGCAGGTCTTTGTCAACCGGGGCGGTACCCTGCCTCGTCCCGCTCCGTCCGTCGATGCCCGCGATGTCGGGCCGGGCAAGGTTTTCGCCGGACCGGATTGGGAAGTCACGGCCGCGCCCGCCGAGCACGTGCAGCCCTATCTGGACTCCCTGGCCTACCGGGTCGATTCCCCTGACGGCAGCATAATCTTCACCGGCGACACCCAGCCCTGCGACTCGGTCACCGAGCTGGCTCGCGGCGCCGACATGATGCTCTGCATGTGCTGGGACGACCAGGCGGTGATGGACGCCAACGGCGAGTACGCCGGCCAGTGCGGCACCACCGGCGCGGCACGCATGGCCCAGGCCGCCGGCGTGAAAAAGCTGGTGCTCGTCCACATCGGCCCCCATCTCTCCGCCCACGGCCCCATGGAGCAGGGTATCGGCGACATCAGCCGCCTCTACGACGGCGAAGTTGTCTTCTCTGAAGAACTGATGCGCCTTCAGTTGTAACGCAAAGCCGGCTTGAGGCTCTTGCGGCCAACGCCCGACCTCAACGATAATGCCATTCGAGGCGTTCCTCCAGCGTCTCCACCGTTCCCAAATTTGCTTTTCCAGAGGTTCTTATGGCTATCGAGTTCTGGGCCATGGGCCGCCCCTACGCCGGCGGTCCCGGCTCCCCGGAATTCAACGGCGTGCGCCAGGCGGTCCGCGCCGAGGAAATCGGGTTCGACGGCATTGTCTATGTTGATTCCCAAAACCGCTACGGCGACACCTACGTGTGCATGGCCCTGGCCGCTCATGCCACCTCCACCGTCAAGCTGGGCACCGGGGTCACCAATTCCTTCACTCGCCACCCCGCCGTCACCGCGTCGGCCATTGCCACCGTGCAGGTCGAGAGCGAAGGGCGGGCCTACCTGGGCATCGCCCGAGGCGACTCGGCCCTCGCTCATCTGGGCCGCGCGCCCGATTCCGTCCCCAAGTTCGAAGACTACCTCCGGAGGGTTCAAGCATACCTCCGGGCCGAGGATGTCCCCTTCGAAGCCGGCGGCGACATCAATTCCGTCGGTCTTGCCGACTACCGCGATTCCAGCGTCATATTCTGGATCGACGACGTCAAGCCCCCCAAGGTGCCCGTGGACGTGGCGGCCACCGGCCCCAAGGTAATCGCTGCCGCCGCCCGCCACGCCGACAGCGTTACCTTCAACGTCGGCGCGGATGTGGGACGTGTCCGGTGGGGCATGGACGTTGCCCGCTCTGCCCGCGCCGAAGCCGGCCTCCCGCCCGATACATCCTTCGGCGCCTACGTCCCTCTCGTGGTGCACGACGATCCCCAGGAAGCCATGCGCATCGGCGTCGCGGAGGTTGCCCTGTTCGCCCGATTTTCCGCCATGTACGGTACCGTAGTCGGCCCGTCCTCCAGGGAGCAGCGGGAGGTCATGCGCAGCATCCACGAAGCTTACGACATGCACCATCACGGTTTCACCGGCGGCCCGCAGGAACAGGCGGTCACCACGGATTTCGCCCGCGATTTCGGCATCTTCGGCCCTCCCACCTACTGCGCCGACCGCCTGGCGGAACTCATCGACCTCGGAGTCGAACGGTTCATCCTCAGGGGTCTGTCCCTGGACCCCGCCGACCCCAACTCCAAGTCCTCCGAGCGCTTTATCCAGGAGGTGGCTCCCCTGCTCCGCGACTAGGGGAGGCGTTTGCCGTGGAAGTGGTATTCGACCGGGGCGTGTATCTGCCCCAACTGGACCTGTGGCTCGATTCCCTGCGCCAACGCGATTCGTCGGTCGTATCCCACGCCCATTCCGACCACGTCGCGCGCCACCGCCGCCCGGTGTTGACTCACGGGACTCGTACCCTGCTCGGCGACTATTTCAGCCGTTCCGAGCCTGTCGAGCTTCAATACGGCGAACCCCTTGAGACGCCCCAACGCACCATAACCCTGCACCCGGCCGGCCATTGCCTCGGTTCCGCCCAGACCCTGGTCACCGACCGTGCCACCGGCGAACGGCTCCTCTACACCGGCGATCTGCGCACCCAACCGTCGCCCATCAACAAACCCGCCGAAATCGTCCCCTGCGATACCCTGGTCATCGAAAGCACCTACGGCCGGCCCGACTACGTATTCCCGCCTCAGGAAGAGTCCATCGCCACGGCCCTGCGCGTCGTCGCTCAATGGCTCGACCAGGGCGCCGTCCCGGTGGTGCTGGGCTGGCGGCTGGGCAAGGCCCAGGAAGCCCTGCATCACCTCCTTGCCGCCGGCTTCTCCGTGGCGTGCGAGGAAGGCGTGTACGAGATCGCCGCTCGCTACGAGTCAACCGGCGTCCAGTTCCCCGGAAGCTATCGGGCGTTCGACGCCAATTGCAACGACGGCGAGGTCCTGCTCTTCCCTCCCGGCCGCAAATCCCGCGAGTCCATCACCCAGTGCTTGCCGGCGAGACGCTCCGCGCGCTACCTGGAGCTCACCGGATGGGCCGCCGGCAAGGGCGTCAAACCCTGGGGACGCGGCCGTCCCGGGGACTCCAGCCTCCCCTACAGCGACCACGCCGACTTCAACGACCTGGTAGCCTACGTTCGCGCCGTGCAGCCCCAGCGTGTGTACACCGTCTTCGGCTTCCCCGACCTGGCCGCCCACCTGCGCAAATTGGGCTACGCGGCAACCCACCTGGGCAAGAACGCCACCGCCGCCGACCAGGTCATGCAGATGCCCCTGCTCTAACCGGCGGCGCCCAAAACGTAAGGGCAGGTTTCAAACCTGCCCCCACGCATTGTTCTCAACCGCTCGGATAATCTAGTCCGGCGTCGTCCCCACGGCCGGCAGCGCCGCCTCTTCGTCCGCCGCCAGCATCCGGTTCATCGCGCTCAGGTACGCCTGCGCGCTGGCGACAATGATGTCGGTGTTCGCGCCCCGGCCCGAGAAGATGCGACCCGCGTTCTCGACGCGCATCGTCACCGAACCCACCGAGTCGCGCCCTTCCGTTACGGCCTGCACCTGGAAGTCCTCAATTCGCGCCGTCGCCCCGATCACCCGGTCGATGGCTTTGCACACCGCGTCCACCGGGCCGTTGCCCGTCGAGGCGTCGGTGCGCGTTTCACCGTCCGGCCCGATCAGCCGCACCGTCGCGGTGGGGATGTCCTTGTCCCCGCCGGTGAAGTGCACCGTCTCCAGCGAGTACGTGATCGGCTCCGACGCGGAGCGGTTCTCCTCGTCCATCAGGATTTCCAAATCCCGGTCGGTGATTTCCGGCTTCTTGTCGGCCAGTTCCAGGAACCGCTGATAGACTCCGGTGACTTCTTCCCGGTCCAGCGCGTAGCCCAGCGTCTCCAGACGGGCCTGCAAACCGGCGCGGCCGCTGAGCTTGCCCAGCACCAGCTGTACGTCCGGCGGCAACCCGACTCGCTCCGGCTGCATCACCTCGTAGGTGGAACGGTCCTTCAGCACCCCGTCCTGGTGGATGCCGGAAGCGTGGCGGAAGGCGTTTTCGCCCACGATGGCCTTGTTGGCCTGCACGTTCATGCCGGTGATGCGGCTCACCAGCCGGCTGCTGGGATAGATTTGCGTGGTGTCCACGTTCAAATCAACGCCGAACAGGTCCTTGCGCGTGTCCAGCGCCATAATGATCTCTTCCAGCGAGGCGTTGCCCGCTCGCTCGCCGATGCCGTTGATGCAGCCCTCGACCTGCCGCGCGCCCACCTCGATGGCCGCCAGGCTGTTGGACACCGCCAACCCCAGGTCGTTGTGGCAGTGCACGGACAAGGTGACGCCGTCGATGCCGGGCACGTTCTGCTGGATGTCGTTCAGCATGGTCTGGAAGTCCGACGGGATCGCGTAACCCACCGTGTCGGCGATGTTGATGGTGGTCGCGCCCACCTTGATGACCTCTTCCAGCATCCGGTACAGGTATTCCCGGTTGGTGCGGGTGGCGTCCATCGGCGAAAATTCCACGTCGTCGCAATAGCCCTTGGCACGCGAGACCATCTCCACGGCCATGGACATCACGTCTTCCCGGTCCTTCCGCAACTGGTGCATCTGGTGGATTTCCGAGGATGACAGGAACACGTGGATGCGAGGCTTGGCCGCGCCCTTGATGGCGTTCCATGCCGCGTCCACGTCGCCGGCCACCGCCCGGGACAGCGAGCAGATGACGGGCCCTTCCACTTCGTTGGCAATGCGGGACACCGCCTCGAAGTCGCCGGGCGAACTGGCGGCGAATCCGGCCTCGATGATGTCAACCTTCATGCGGGCCAGCTGCCGCGCGATTTGCATCTTTTCGTCCACCGTCATGCCGATGCCGGCGGACTGTTCACCGTCGCGCAGCGTGGTATCCAGAAACTTTACTTGTGCAGCCATTTTGGTTCCTTTCCTTCAGTGGGTGTGCGCCGCCTCGGGCGCGTTGGCGTTGACCGTCAGATCGTGGTTTTCGAGGAAAGGTGCGGCAGGCACACGCAGTCCACCGCAGCCAGCCCCGCCAAGACCAGCCTGCGATGGTGAACTGCTCTGCACAGTACCTCCATGCTCATCGTACCCTCCTATTGGGTGGGAAATTACTCGATCTCCCGCGGGTTCAGCCACGGCATGATCTCCCGCAAGCCCCGGCCCACCTCGTGGATCCGGCTGGTGCGCGCCTCCTGCCGCAAACGCAGGAAGTTGTGCCGTCCCTCGTCGCACTCCGCCATCCATTCCTGGGCAAACGACCCGCTCTGGATGTCGTCGAGAACGCGGTGCATGTTGTCGCGCACGTGGTCGTCCACCACCCGCGTTCCCCGCGTCAGGTCGCCGTACTCCGCCGTGTCGCTCACCGAGTACCGCATGTAGTTGAACCCGCCCTGCTGGATCAGGTCAACGATCATCTTCAGCTCGTGCAGGCACTCGAAGTACGCGATTTCCGGCGGATAGCCCCGTTCCACCAGCGTCTCGAAGGCCAGGTTGATCAGCGCCGTAACGCCGCCGCACAACACCGACTGCTCGCCGAACAGGTCGCTCTCCGTTTCGTCCTTGAACGTGGTTTCCAACACGCCGGCCCGCGCGCAGCCGATCCCGGCGGCGTAGGCCAGCCCGATGTTCTTCGCGTTACCCGTTGCGTCCTGGTGCACCGCCAGCAGGCACGGTACGCCGATGCCCTGCTCCACAAAGTGCTCACGCATCCGGTGGCCCGGAGCCTTGGGCGCGATCATCATCACGTCCACCGTCGGGGGCGGCACCACGAACTGGTAGTGGATGGTGAAGCCGTGGGCGAACATCAGCGCCTTGCCCGGCCCCAGGTTGGGTTCGATCTCCTCCCGGTACACGTCCTTCTGCACGTGGTCGGGAATCGCCACCATCATCACGTCGGCCTCTTTGGCCACCTCGGCCACGCTGCCGACTTCCAGTCCGGCATCCCGCGCCGCCTGCCGGCTGGCGCTGCCCTCGTACAGGCCCACCATGACCTTGACCCCGCTGTCGTGCAGGTTGAGGGCATGGGCGTGTCCCTGGCTGCCGTAGCCAATCATCCCCACCGTCTTCCCGTCCAATACGGAGAGATCGGCATCCTTCTCGGTGTAGATATTAACTGCCATTCTATTTCATCCTTGTGATTGTCCGTCGTTTGCTTGGGACCTAAACCCCTTCGTAGTGTCCGGGCACGGACCCGGCCAGTTGCGCCGCCATGCCGTTCCGTCCCATGATTATCGCGTCCGCGCCCACGTCGTCGCTGACCCGGCCGCCCGATTTGCCGCGAACCATGGCGACCCGCCCGGTGCGCATCAATTCCAAAATCCCGAAGGGCCGGAGCAGGTCGTACAGCGCATCGATCTTGTCCTCCTCGCCGGTGATCTCCACCACCAGAGAACGCGCGCCCACGTCAACGATCTTGGCGCGGAACAGGTTGGCCATCTCCAGGATTTCGCTGCGGTTCGACGGCGTCGCGCGCACCTTGATCAGCGCCAGCTCCCGCGCCACCGCGTCCTCGTTGGATATGTTCGACACCTTCACCACGTCGATCAGCTTGTCCAGGTGCGCCGTCGCCTGCTCTACCGTGTACTGGTCGCCCGTGACCACGAACGTGAGCCGGGACAACCCGGCCTGTTCGCTGGCCCCCACCGCCAGGCTGGCGATGTTGAACCCCCGCCGGCGGAACAGGCTCGCAATCCGCGCCAGGACGCCGGGACGGTCGTGCACCAGCGCCACGATGGTGTGCTGCTGCGAGTTATGCGGTTTCAATGGCGACCCCCTCGGCTTCCGGCTCTTCCAGCATCTCGTGGACCGACTCGCCGGCCGGTATCATCGGGAACACGAACTCGTCCTCTTTCACCACGAAGTCCACCACCACCGGCCCCGGCGTCTCCATGGCTTCCTGTATCGCCCCCGACACCTCTTCCTGCTTGGTGACCCGGATGCCCCGAATGCCGTATGCCTCGGCCAGTTTCACGAAGTCGGGGTTCTTGCTGTAGATGGTGGAGAAGAAATCCTTGTCGTAGAAGAAGTCCTGCCACTGCCGCACCATCCCCAGCGAGCCGTTGTTCAGGATGGCGTACTTCACGTCGATGTTGTTTTCCACGGCGGTGGCCAGATCGCACAGCGTCATCTGGAACCCGCCGTCCCCGGCGATTGACCATACGGTCTTGTCGGGCCGGCCTACCTTCGCTCCCAACGCCGCCGGCACTTCAAACCCCATGGCTCCGCTGCCGCCCGACGTGATCAGCGAGTTCGGCTCCTTGTATCCGTAATGCTGCGCCGCCCACATCTGGTGCTGCCCCACGCCGGTAACGATGATGCTTTCGCCGTTGGTCTCGTCGGAAAGCTCCTTCAACACCTGCTGGGGCAGCAGCACGTCGGACTTGCGGATGAACAGCGAGGGATGCTCGGCGCGCAGCCGGTCGCACTCCCGGATCCAGTCCATGTGGACGTTGGAGTTGACCCGCTGGATGAGGGCGCGCAACCCGGCCTTGAGGTCCCCCAGAACCGGAACGTCGGCGACCACGTTCTTGTTGAACTCGCTGGGGTCAACGTCGAAGTGGATGATCTTGGCGCCGGGCGCGAAGTCGGACAGCCGCCCGGTAACCCGGTCGTCGAACCGCGCCCCCAGCGCAATCACCAGGTCGGACCGGTCGATGGCCAGGCTGGCGTACGCCATGCCGTGCATCCCCGGCATCCCCATGTGCAGCACGTGGTCGGTGGGCAGCGAGCCGATGCCCAGCAGCGTCGTGATGACGGGAATCTGGGCCTTCTCGGCCAGCGCGCGCAGTTCCTCCCAGGCCCGCGAAATCAACACCCCGTGCCCGGCCAGGATCACCGGACGCTCGGCCTCATTGATCAGGTTGGCCGCCGCTGCTACCTGCCGGGGATCCGGCTCTCCGGGCGGCTCATATCCCGGCAAGTCAATCGATTCCGGCCATTCAAACTCAATCTTGTCGCCGGCCAGCACGTCCTTCGGCACGTCGATCAGTACCGGCCCCGGTCGTCCGGTGCGGGCGATGTAGAACGCCTCCTTGATTACCGGCGCGATGTCCCGCACGTCCATTACCAGGTAGTTGTGCTTGGTCACCGGCAGCGTAATCCCGGTGATGTCCGTTTCCTGGAAAGCGTCCCGGCCGATGGCGGGACGGGGCACCTGCCCGGTAATGCAGACGATGGGCACCGAGTCCATCTGCGCCGACGCCAGCCCGGTCACCAGGTTCGTCGCCCCCGGCCCTGAGGTGGCCGAGCATACGCCCACCTTGCCGGTAGCCCGGGCATAGCCGTCGGCGGCCATCGCCGCCGCCTGTTCGTGGCGTACCAGGATGTGGCGCAGTTGCGGGTAGCCGGAAAGCGCGCCGTAGAAGGGCAATACAGCGCCGCCGGGCAGCCCGAATATCGTGTCCACGCCTTCGCGCAGCAGGCTTTCGCAAATTATTTCGGCGCCGGTCATTTCCATTGTTGGCCTCTCCTGATTCTTGCCGGGATCCGTTGTCGTCGAGACATTAAAAAGCCCCGACCCCGAAGGGACGGGTTTGGTTCCCGCGGTACCACCCTTCTTTTCCGTGCCTGCCCGCACCAGCGGAGCCTCGGCTCGAAACTCTCTGTACACAGCCTTTATCGGGGCCGACCCGCCTGACCTACGTACCGCTCTCCGTAGAACGAGATCTCAGCCAGGACGCTCCGGGGCGAGTTCGACGGTTCCGTCCGCCGACTTTCACCAACCGTCGGCTCTCTACGCGACCATACTCCGCCTACTACTCCCCATCACAGCGAAACACCCGGAGAATGCTATCACCCGGTTAACACCATGTCAACACACCCGCCTTCCCGTCATTCCCGCGAAAGCGGGGGCGCGGGTGTTGCCATGCGTTTGGAAAACGCGCAACTTTGTGATAAAATGCGCAAAGGCAAACGCCAAATTCCCCTTTTAAGAGGAGACATCATGGAAGGAAAGGTCCAACTCGAGATCACTTACTGCGTGCCTTGACAGCACCACGCTACCGCCACGTGGATGGCGAACGAATTTTTCCGCGCCTACGGCGCAGACGCTGCCATTACCATCTCTCCCCGCGGCCAGGGCATCATGGAAGTGTTCCTGGACGGCGAGAAGATCTTTGACAAGAAGGCCGAAGGCAACATCTACCCGGACCTCTCTCGCGTCCGCAAGATGAAGGAAGTCATCTCCGCCAAGATTGCCAACGCCGACTTGGCCGTCGCCGCCGACAACTAGTCCCCGGCAGACTCTCGAAACCCCGGGCCGCTGCCTGCTCCACGGGCAGCGGCCTTTTCGTCACTATTCCCGTGTGCTATAATAAGCATGGATTAACGTGACTGAATTTTTGACTGAACGCTATGACGCAGATTGACGACGTAAAAAGCCGGCTGGACATCGTTGAGCTAATATCCGGGTACGTGAATCTGCAACGGTCCGGAAGTTCTCTCAAGGCTAACTGCCCCTTCCACCAGGAGCGCACCCCTTCTTTTTTCGTTTTCCCGGACCGCCAGTCGTGGCGATGCTTCGGGTCCTGCGCCGAGGGTGGCGACGCTTTCTCCTTCGTAATGAAGGCCGACCGGGTTGAATTCCGGGATGCCCTCCAGACTCTGGCCGCCCGCGTTGGCGTAACCCTGGTCAACAATCAGGAATCCGGCGGCGTCGCCCGGCAACTTTTCGAGATCAACGACGCGGCCCGCCTCTTCTTCCAGCGGATGCTGGCCGAACCGGAAGCGGCGTTCGTCCGCGACTACCTGGAGCAGCGGGGTATCAGCGACCGCTCCATACAGACCTTCGAGCTCGGCTACAGTCCGCCACGAGATAATCGCCTGCTAGCGCATCTCAGGGAGGCCGGCTACGACGATGACTTGATAGTTAGGGCTGCCTTGGCAAGAGAAACCGATGACGGCCGGTGCTATGACTTTTTCCGCGGCCGCCTGATGATTCCCATCCGGGACTGGCAAGCCCGCGTCGCCGGATTCGGCAGCCGCGCCCTTGACCCGGAGGCTACGCCTAAGTACCTCAACACTCCACGCACTCCGGTGTTCGACAAATCGAGAATCCTCTACGCAATGCACCTCGCCAAGGAACCCGTACGGCAGCATGGCGCCGTCATAGTGGAAGGCTACATGGACGCCGTGATGGCCCACCAGCACGGTTACGACAACGTCGTCGCGTCCATGGGCACCGCCCTCACCGAGCATCAGGTTGCCTTGGTTCGACGCCTGACCAGCAACGTCACCATGGCCCTGGACGGCGACCCGGCCGGCCGCAACGCGACGCTCCGCAGCTTGGAATCGTCATGGGGAGTGTTTCAGCGCCGGAACTCTCAGCAGACCTCCGCGTCCATGCTCCAGAAGCCCGACGCAATGGAACTGCGCGTCGCTGAACTCCCGCCCGGTCAGGACCCCGACGACTTTATCCGTCAGGAGCCGGGCGCGTGGCCCGCGTTCGTGGAACAGGCCCAGGAATTGTTTGACTATCTCTTGACATCTCTCTCCGCCCGCGCCGACCTGGAAAATCCTGACGGCCGGTCCTGGGTGGCCCACACCATGCTCCGGTTCGTCGCGCAAATTCCGGACCCGGTGCGCAGCGACCTGTACCTGGACCGGTTATCGGCCCGGCTGGGCTTGAACAACGACACCTTGCGCACGGCGTTGCGCGAAGTCCAGCGCCAGTCCGCCGCCGACCGCCGGGGACGCCCCGTCGCCGACACTGCCGCCGATGCAACCCCTCCGCCGGCGCGAGACTACGACGCCGTGGAGGAATCGCTGCTTGCCTTTCTCCTGCAACACGGCATGGAAACGCTGGACCACGAGTATCAAACCACGCCGTCTGCGGAATGGTTCAGCCGCTCAGAGAACCGGGAAATATACCGCAACGTAATTGCCGGCATGGGTTCCGATGAGATCCAGGTCGGACCGGAGCTGGAATCCCATCTGGACGCTCTGCGCTCCCGCGAGTTGAGACTGTCCAGCCAGGTGAAACGTGAAAAGGCCTGGCTGCAAATGAGCCTGGCCCTGGAAAGGGAATATCTCAACAACGAAACCAAACAGCTGTCCAGCCTTCCGGAGATCATGGACGACATGGAATCTCCTCTGGCGCAACGGCTGCTCGACAACAATAGCCGCATCGGCGAAATCGACCGGCTCCTCAAGCCGTCGGCGCCTACCGGCACATAACGGAGGCTCTATGACCATAATCAGCAATCGACGCAACGTTATCGTTGATGAAGACGAGCCGGACTACGACGGGAGCGAACCCATCTCCATCTCGTCCGCCATCGCTACCGCCAGCGACTCCGAGGAGGATGAGGAAACCGTCGATGACGAGGAGGAAACCGTTTCTCCCGTCGCCGTCGATGACCAGGATTCTACCGAAGACGAATGGCAGATTCGGCAGATGGCCGCTGCCCGGCGCACCGTGCTGCCCGAGGACGGCCCTTCCGCTCGCGACATGGAGCGTGAGGAACGCGACTGGGCCGAAGTTGATACCACCGACAGCGCCGATGCCCTGGATGACCCGGTTCGCATGTATCTCCGGGAAATCGGACGGGTTGACCTGCTGACCTCCGCCGACGAGCGCCGCCTCGCGCGCCAGTTGGAGGGACTCAACCACTTGCTCAAGTTGGAGCAGGAACTGGCCGAGCAGGCCGCCACCGACGATACCCAGGTCGAGTACCTGGATGCCGGCGACGCCCCGCCGATGGAGGCCGCCGCCTGGGAAGCGGCCATGGTGCTCCTGGCGCGCATCGCCAACGCGGCCCCCCTGGTGCGCTCGTTGGCCAGGTATCTGGAACTCTACGAGTTCATGACTCTCGCCGAGGTCAAGGAATCCCCGACCCTCCGCAAGGCCATCGACGCCGAGGTTGCGCCGCCTATGGTGGAACAGGTCGCCCGTGACCTGGACATCACCGAGGAAGTCGCGTACCAGCGCATCGTTCAGCTCTCCCTGGACACCTGGGTTCTGCCGCCGCGTGTCGTGGACGTGGTTACCGCGTACGTCCCAATCTGGGCGGAACTGCATCCCGACGGCGTGGGCGGTTGCTACAGCCCCGAGCAGGGCCTGGACGTGCCCCCATTGTATGCCCAGGACGACCACTGTTCTCTGCTGCTCCTCACCCAACTGCTCCGGGAACCCGGAATGGGCGATCTGGTTGAGCAGGAGAATTTCGACGCCGCAATGCACTTCGACCAGACCAAGCGCAACGGCGAGCGCGCCCAGACCCACCTTACCGAGGCCAACCTTCGATTGGTCGTCAGCGTCGCCAAGAAGTACATCGGTCGCGGCATGGCGCTCCTCGACATGATCCAGGAGGGCAACATCGGCCTGATCCGCGCCGTCGAAAAGTTCGACTACCGCAAGGGTTACAAGTTCAGCACCTACGCTACCTGGTGGATCCGCCAGGCCATCACCCGCGCCATCGCCGACCAGGCCCGCACCATCCGCATCCCGGTTCACATGGTGGAGACCATCAACAAGCTGATGCGCCACCACCGCCGGCTCCTGCAGGAAAAGGGCCGTGAACCCACCACCGATGAGTTGGCGGAAGCCATGGAAATGACGCCCGAAAAGGTGGAGGAGATCCAGAAGATTTCCCAGGAACCGGTCTCGCTGGAAACCCCCATCGGCGAGGAAGAGGACTCCTTCCTTGGCGACTTCATCGAAGACCGGACCACCCTGGCTCCGGCTGACGCCGCTTCGGCCCAGTTGCTCCGCGAGCAGGTGCAGGAAGTGCTCAACTCCCTCACCGACCGCGAGAGCCGCGTCCTGAAGCTCCGCTTCGGCCTGGAGGACGGGCGTACCCGCACCTTGGAGGAGGTTGGCCGCGAGTTCGGCGTCACCCGGGAACGTATCCGGCAGATCGAGGCCAAGGCCATCAGAAAGCTGCGCCATCCTTCCCGCTCCAAGAAGCTCCGCGACTACCTGGAATAAGCATTCAGGTACCACGGCACGGCCATGGTTGGGGACGGACTACGGTTCGTCCCCTTTTTTGTAAAACGCTCAAAAACGTCCACCCGCACGTAGGCAAATTATTGCCGGTAAGCGATAGACTCCGACCTGAAACCCCAGTGAACGCTGGGCCAGGGAGGTTATTTTGGTGGAAGCTATGGAGTTGCCGGTCTGTCAACAATGCAATATCGGAGCTTTGGTCCCGCTGTCCGACTATGGTGCTCAGGGAGCCGCGGTCCACTACAAGGCCTGGACGTGCATTAATCCCGGCTGCGGTTACAACATCAAAATCCGCAACGGGGACATTTTCGTCAACGAACCCATCCGCTCGGGCCGACACTGAACCTCGATACCTGGCCAGGGACCGGCGCCGGTTCAGCCGTCGCCGGATACGCCCCGGCGTAAACATTCCGGTCTGGGAGCCTGCGGTCTCGTCCGCTAAACAAGCAGGGTAACAAGATGGAAATCGGATTGGACTATATGCAGATGCGCGCCCAGGCGCAGTACCACGGCCTGCGTTGGGCCGGTATTGCGCTGCTGGCCGTCGGCGCGCTGCTGATCGTCGCAGCGTTGGCCTATTACGGCAACCTGTATTGGCTGCGGTCGAACGTGGACGACTTCGTCGGCCGGCGACAGGACACCACCCAGGTGGCGGCCAGCCAGGCTCTCCAGGCTCCGCCGGACGGCGAGATTGTATCGCAGTTGGCATTGCGACCCGGCGCCTACGCTGACACTATGGCCGGCTTGGGTTTTACGCCTCTGTCCCAATCCGACGCCCAGCCGCTGAGCACGTTGCCGCCCGCTCAACGTGTGATGGTTCCCGAGCTTGGCATCAGCGTCAAAACGAGCCAGACCAGCCTCACTGGAGGAGCCATAGTAGCGCATTCCAACGCCGCTGATTCTGACGGCTTGGATCTATTGCGGGCTAACCCTGGTGAAATGGGTGCGATGTGGTTCTTCGGCGAAGCCGGCCAGCGCGCCAACAATTTCCAGGGACTGACGACCGCCGCGGACGTGCTCGCCGGCGGCGAGGATATCCTGATCTACGTCGATAACGGATCCGGCATCTACGTCTATGCTGCGACCCATACCGACGTTTTCCGGGCCTCCGACCTGCGGCTCAGCGGCAGCGAGCGCGCCACCATACACCTGGCGGTTCCCGTGCCGTCCGGCCTGTACGACCACTTCCTGGTGTTGAGTGGCGAACTGGTCGGGATGAAATAGCCAGGTTCGGAAAGTCGTACTTCCGGCTTACCGGCCCAACTCTGCGCGAGTTCCCGTCAGCGACAGGCGCAGTTGCTGGATACGACGTCCCCGTATCTCCACCACTTCTATAAGCAGGTCGTCCTTGGCGATGACGTCGCCGATTGCGGGCATCCGTCCCAGCTCCGTATAGACATACCCGCCGATGGTGTTGATGTCGTGCCCGTTGAGTTCCACCCCGGCGATTCGGTTGACCTCTTCCACCGGCATCGTGGCGCTCAAAATCCATGAGCCGTCGTCTGCCAATACCGGCGCGTCCGGGTCGCTGGCGGCGAACTCGTCGTCGATCTCGCCAACGATTTCTTCCAGCACGTCTTCCAGGGTCACCAGGCCTTCCACGCCTCCGTACTCGTCAACCACAATCGCCATTTGCAGCGATTTGGCCCGCATCAGGTGGAGCAGGTCGTCCACGGCCATGTTCTCGGCCACGAACTCGGCGTCGCGCACCAGGCCCTCCCAGCCGGCCGTGCTTTGGCCGGAAGACAATACCGCCAGCACGTCGCTGATGTGGACTATGCCAATCATGTTGTCCATGGTGTCGCGGTACATTGGCAGCCTGGCGTGCCTCGTGGCGGTGAACTTCTCCACCACTTCGTCCAGGGACGCCGTTGCCGAGATCGCATCCATGTCCAGGCGCGGCACCATGATGTCCTGAACGTCCCGGTCGTCCATCCGGCTGATGGAACGCACCATGTCGATGTCGTTCCGGTCCAGGTTCAGGATTTCATCCGCGGTCAGCTCATCCAGTTCCATGCGCCCGTCGTTCTCGGTATCGGGAGCGCCGGCCTGACTCTGCGTTGTCGAGGGGCTGAACTCCCACCCACTGGAAGACGCATTGCCGTTGGTGGTCGGTGTCCGCTGTCCGGAAAACCATCCGCGGGGGTTGGCGACCCTCCGCGCTGCGTTGGGATAAAGCGCACTGAGGCGCTCCGATAGTACCTGTATCGTGATGAGGGCGGCGGCGGCGCCTGCCGTGGCTATCAGGAGCAGCAGCGCCGGGTGCAGGGTGGTGTTGGTAACCAATAACACCGTCCCCAGTGAAACGCCGGCCGTTCCGGCGGAGAGCACCCGCAGCGCGCCCAGTCCGGGGGACGGCGCATAACCGAGCAACGCGATCAGGCCCGGTCTCCGTCTGCGTGTGGCCACCACAACGCTGACCCAACCAAAGGACAGCAATGATGCGGCGAGGAACAATAACGGAGGTAAGCTACTGTCAGTATCCAAGTTCGTGGCCCTTTGCCGGTGCCATCAACGCACTTATAGATAGATGGGACCGGACTGCAATGGGTCAGATTTACTCCTCGTTTGACGATGATAAAAGTCTAGCAGGAACGCCCGCCACTCGTCCAGCGGGAGGCACGTCTCTGGTGACCACCGATCCCGCGCCGGTCAGCGCCCCTTCCCCCACGGTTACCGGCGCGATCAGCATGGTATCGCTGCCAATGAACGCTCCTTCTCCCACAGTGGTTTGATGCTTTGCCACGCCGTCATAGTTGCAGGTGATGGTGCCCGCGCCTACGTTCACCCCCGCGCCGATGTCCGCGTCTCCCAGGTAACAGAAGTGCCCCGCCGCGGTGGACGAACCGATCCGGCTGTTTTTCACCTCGACGTAGTTGCCGAGGTGAACCCCCCGCTCAATCACCGACTCGGGACGCAGATGGCTGTAAGGGCCGATGCTCACGTCGGTATGCACGGTGGATTCTTCAATCGTGGAGGCGACAATGCTGCACCGGTCGGCAACCGTTGAATCGCGGATCACCGAGTTGGGGCCGATCTCGCATCCCTCTCCTATCACGGTCTGCCCTGACAGCATGGTGTTCGGCTGAATCACGGTATCCATTCCGATTGTTACGTCGGCATCAATGTAGGTGGTGGCGGAATCGATGATGGTTACGCCCTCCAGCATCCAGTGCGAATTGATGCGGTCCTGCAACACCGTGGCGACCGCCGACAACTGTTGCCTGTCGTTGACGCCCATGGCCTCGTCCGCCCAGGCAAAGGGCGCCGCGACCACGTCGTCGCCGGCCTTGTTACCCATCTCGGCCAGCGAAGTGAGGTAGGTCTCCCCGGAGGCGGACACAGGTATGCGGCCAACATTCTCGGCTAGCCACGGCCCGTTGAAACAGTACACGCCCGTATTCACCTCTGCTGGGCGACCCGGATCGCTTTCGCGGTCGGCCGCCTCAACGATTGCCGAAACCGGCCCCGCGGCATCCGTATCGCCGGGGTCAGCCCGTTCGATGTGCCCCAGGTCGGGGCCGAAAAAATCGGGCGCGGTGAGTATCGTCATCCGCCGGTCGGGACGGGAAACGTGCTCGTCGAGCATCCGCCGCGTGGATTTCACCCGCACCAGCGGTGTGTCGGCCGCGGTCACCATCACCAACTCGGGTACCGAACGCAGCGCCCCTAATCCGCACGCCACGGCGTCTGCGGTTCCTTTGGCAGCCGGCTGGATGGCATAGTGAACGCGATCACCCAGCAGAGCGGCAATCTCCGGATGATTGTCCGGCGATGCAACCACCACGATGGTCTGTATGCCGCATTCGGTCAGCAGGTCCACGGGATACCGGATCAGTTCCTTGCCGGCCGCAGTGTGCAGCGGTTTTGCGATGCGCGAGCGCATGCGACTCCCGTGTCCCGCCGCCAGGATGATGCCGACGCTATCGGTTTGGGGCTGGGTCGCGCTCATGGCTGTCCTCCCGCGCAAATGGCCTGTGGCGATTCAGGGCGGATTATAGCAAGGGGCCGGGTTCCCGTAGCAGTTGATTTGTTACGGATTCCGTCGCAATACGATATTTGTTTTGGCAATGCCGCGGGCGGTATAATATAAATCCGATTGAGATTGACCCCATTCGGTGCAATTGCTAGAATCTGGCAAACTCGCAAGAAATGCCGCTGGTGCAAGCTCCAGCGGTGCGGTCTGCCGTGACAGTTACGGGAGGGTTTGTATGGTTACCACGTTCAATGAGAACCTGTTTTCGCCTGAGGTCATCCAGGACCCCTATACCTATTTCGGGCGGATGCGGGAAGAAGACCCGGTCCACTGGAATGACCCCTACAAGCTTTGGGTCATCACCAAGTACAAGGACCTCGTTTGGGTGACCCGGCGGCCGGAGGCCTTCTCTTCGGAAGTGTTCCACCGGGATCCGCTGCCTCCTTATCCTTCCATCGACGAGTCCGACATGGGCCTCTACGAGGACGTGAGGAACTTCTTCAGCCAGTGGTTCATCCAGACCGACCGCCGCGCCGTCAGCGCCCACGCGGAGATCGCCGAACACGGCGGCCCCGACCACACCGACATGCGCAAGGTCATCCACGGCTACTTCACCCCCAAGGCCATGGAGCTGTGGCGCCCGCTGGTCCAGTCCGCCATCAAGCAACTGCTGGACGAGGCGGAAGACCGCGGCCACATGGACGTGATGCGCGACTACGCCACGCCCTTGCCCCTGCTGGTCATCGCCGCCATGATGGGCATTGAGACCTACGACCGGCAGTTCATCCGCTCGCTGGCCGAAAAGCTCCTGTTCATCGGTCGCGGCAACGCGGACCGGATGCAGCCGCTCTCCGAGGGCATCACCGAGTTGCAGGATTACCTCCGCCCCATGGTCAAGGAACGCCTGAAGAACCCCAACGGCGACCTGCTGGACAAGATGACCGACGCCGCCCGGACCACCAACGCCGCCGGCAAGCAGATCATGGACGAGGAACAGGTGGTTGCCAACGCCATCCTCCTGCTCCTGGCCGGCCACGAGACCACCATCAACCTGATCTGCAACGGCACCCGCGCCTTCATGACGCATCCCGACCAGTGGGAACTGTTCAAGACCGACCCTGCCGGCAAGATGATCCGCGCCACCGAAGAGTGCCTGCGGTACGACGCGCCGGTCAAGTCCATCACCCGCATCGCCGGCGAGGACGTGGAACTGGGCGGCAAGACCATCCAAAAGGATGAGCGGATGCGCTGGTTCGTTACCTCCGCCAACCGCGACCCCGAAGTGTTCGACCGCCCCGATGACTTCGACATCGAGCGCTACCCGAACCCACACGTGGCCTTCGGCAGCGGAATCCACCACTGCCTGGGCGCCACCCTGGCGCGCCTGGAAGGTCAGGAAGCGTTCAAGGCCATCGCCGAGCGGTTCCCGAACCTGAACATGGACGCGAACCCCGACGACTTGACCTACACCTCCAGCATCACCTTCCGCACGCTGGAGCGGCTGCCGGTGAACCTGTCGTAAAGCCCGGTTCCCAACCGATCAATCAACCGGAGGTTTCAACCAATGGTCAGCACCTTCAACGACAACCCGTTTTCGCTGGAAGCCATCTACAAGCCGTATGACTTCTACAACCGGCTGCGTGAGCACCAGCCCGTGTACTACAACGAGGAACTTGAGGTCTGGATGATCACCTCGTGGGAGCACCTGGTCTGGGTCACCCGCCACCCCGAGGCCTTCTCGTCCAGCGTGTACGCGCGGGACACGAAGCCGCCGAATCCTGCCATCGACGAAGATGACATGGAGCTCTACAACTTTATCAAGAAGTGGCAGGTCTCCCGTTTCATACAGCACGACCAGCGGCGCTACAACTCCGAGATGTCCGGCGCCGACCATGTCGATATGCGTCGCGTGATGCACGGTTACTTTACGCCCAAGAGCATCGAGATGTGGCGCCCGCTGGTGCAGTCCGCCATCGACGAACTGCTGGACGCTGTGGAAGAGAAGGGTCGCATGGACGTCATGGCCGACCTGGCCACTCCTTTGCCCCTGCTGGTTATCGCCCGCATGCTCGGCATTCCCGACAGTGAGCGACCCCGCCTGCGCGAACTGGCCAAGGACCTGCGTTTCCTCAACCGCGAGGGTCCCGACCGCATGAGGCCCCTGAGCCAGGCTGTGCAGAACCTCCAGGACTTCATCGCGCCCATGGTCGAAGACCGGATGCAGAATCCTGAGAACTTCGACTCGCTGGACCTGATGCAGGTGGTATGCGAGGGTGAGCGCAAGGGCGTGTTCAACCGCGAAATGACCATCAACAACATCATGCTGCTGTTGTCCGCCGGCCACGAGACCACCATCAACCTCATCTGCAACGGCACGCTGGCGTTCACCCAGCACCCCGACCAGTGGGCCATCCTCAAGTCCGATCCCGAGGGCAAGACCGTGCGCGCCACCGAAGAGGCTCTGCGCTACGACTCTCCGGTCCGTTCCATCCAGCGCATCGCCATGGACGACATCGAGTTGAACGGCCAGCAGATCAAGAAGGACGACCGGGTCCGCTGGTTCATCCCCGGTGCCAACCGCGACCCCAAGGTGTTCGACCGCGCCGACGACTTCGATATCGAGCGCTATCCCAACCAGCACGTAGCCTTTGGCAGCGGCATCCACCACTGCCTGGGCGCCACGCTGGCTCGCTTGGAAGGTCAGGAGATCTTCCGCAACCTGGCCAATCGCTTTGACAAGGTTGAGCTTGAAATCCCGTTGGAAGACGTGCAGTACGACCGCGTGCTCACATTCCGCGCCGTGGAGGCTCTGCCAGTCTCGGTGACCAGCGCCAAATAGCGCCTCGTCGCTTGTCGCAATCCAGGGCGGCCCATCGCTTTTTCGAGCGGTGGGCCGTCGTCTGTCCCACCGTCCGTTCGTTTGAATTGTTGCATTGCTTGTGATAATTTTACGGCGCACCAGCTAGCCTACAGCGGGGTCCTTCCATGCCTCACCATGCCCACGATGACCTCTTCGCGCCCGACGCCATCCGCGACCCTTACGGCTACTTCGGCGCTTGGCGGTCGGAGTCCCCGGTCCACTGGAACGAGCAGTATCAAATGTGGGTGGTGACCAGCTACGACCGGCTGGTTTGGACCGCCCGACACCCCGAGTATTTTTCCTCCGAGGTAGCCCTGCGCGACAACAAGCCCCCTTCCCCGACCATCCCCGAGGAGGATATGGAGCTGTTCGCGGCGGTGCGCCAGTGGATGGCCGCCCGTTTCACCCAGAACGACGGGGCGAAGCACAAGGAAAAGCGCAAGGTGGTGCACGGCTACTTCACCCCCAAGGCCATGGACACCTGGCGTCCGCTGGTGCGGCAGACGGTGAACGAGCTGCTGGACGATCTGCAAGGCGCTGGCCGCATGGACGTGATGCACGACTTCGCCACGCCGCTGACCTACAGCATCATCGCCGGCCTGATGGACATACCGCCCACCGACCGCGCCTTCGTCAAGGAGCTCTGCGGGCAGATGTGCGGCTTCGACGGCAACGACCCCAACCGCATCCGCGATTACGCCGCCGGCGTGCAGGCGGTTACCGATTACCTCGCTCCCATCGTCGCTGAGCGGGTACGCGATCCCGGCGACGACCTGCTGTCGGTAATCTGTCGGGGTGAAATCATGGGGGCGTACACCCGCGACGAGGTGCTGGCCAACGCCTTGCTTCTGCTGGTTGCGGGCCACGAGACCACCAACGACCTGATTTCCAACGGCGTTCTAGCGTTCGCCCAGCATTCCGACCAGTTCGACCTGCTGCGCACCGACCCCGATGGACGCATCGTCGGTGCCGTCGAAGAAGTGCTGCGCTACGACTCGCCGCTCAAGTCGATACAGCGTGTGGCGACGCAGGACGTTGATATGGGCGACGGACAAACAGTGGGCAAGGACGACCGGGTGCGCTGGGTGATTTCATCCGCGAACCGCGATCCGGAAGTGTTTGAGAACCCGGACGGGATGGACATAACCCGCGATCCCAACCCCCACGTTGCCTTTGGCAGCGGCGTCCATCACTGCTTGGGCGCTACTCTCGCTCGCCTGGAGGGGCAGGAAGCCTTCGCCGAGCTGGCCCGACGCTTTGAAGGAATCGAATTGGAAACTGACCCCGACCGGCTGGAATACCTGCCCAGCGTCGGACAGCGAACCCTGTTGAATCTCCCCGTCAGCATGCAATAGCGCCATACCCACCGGCCGCCGCTGCTGACCATCATTACTGCCGCATTTACCCTGAACCATGAGGAGGTTACCCCAATGGCCCGACAGTTGAAAATCACCGTGGACTACAACGTCTGCGTAGGCAACGCGATGTGTGAGACCTTCGCCGAGAATACCTTCGGCCTCAACGAAGACCGTCAGTCCTACGTCAAAGACCCGGCCGGTGATCCCGAGGAAACCATCATCGAAGCCGCCGAAAACTGCCCGGTGACCGCCATCACGGTCGAGGACGCCGAAACCGGCGAAATCCTGTTCCCGTAGCCGCTTTTTCCTGTTGCAAGAACCGGTAAGGGCGGTCCTCGTGGCTGCCCCTACATTTTCGCGATTACTTCCTCGCCGAACCTGCGGATGATGTCGCTGGGTTCGTGGCTTACGGCCATGATTTGCAGCACATCGACGCCCGATGACGCGATCTGCGACACCTTGGCGCGGCATTCTTCCGGCGTGCCCACCACCGCAAACCGGTCGGCCAGATAGTCGGTAACGCCGAACTCGTCGCTGATGGCCGCGTTGCGCGTGTCGCCCACCTGCTCGTGCTCGGCCGGCACGTATTCGCCCTGGATTGCCATCATCGCCTCGTGCAGTTCCTCGGGAACATGCTTGCCTTCCAGGGTGAAACGGAAGGCGTGGTGCGCGCTCGCCGACAGTGCCATCTTGATCTCGTCGATGGCCGCGTCGTGGTCGTCGTCGATGTTGCACTTGGCCAGCGCCCAGACCTCAGTCGTTCCCAGCGGCTTGCCCACGTTCCACTCTCCGGCGCGCACGTGCGCCACGGTGTCCTCCAGTATCTCCGGCGTCAACCCGGTGTGAATCATCACCCGGTCGGCAATCTCTCCGGCGATGCGCAGCGTGCGCGGCCCTTCGGCGGACATCATTATGGGGGCAGGTTCCTTGCTCCAGCGCACGTGCCCCTCCCTGCCCAGGTACTCGGCGGACTCGCCGGCCATAAACGAGCGTAAGGCGCTGACGTACTCGCGCAAGGCGGCCAGCCGGGCCGGCCGCAGCCCCAGGTTCAGAATGGCCGAGTCGCCGGTGCCAATGCCCATGAAAGCTCGCCCGCCGGAAAGCTCGTGCAGCGAGGCGATTGCCGACGCCATCACCGCCGGATGACGGGTCAGCGGGTTGCTCACTGACGGCCCTATGTGCACCCGCTCCGTCTCCATTGCCGCCACCGTCAGCGACACAATCAATTCCCGGAACAGCGATTGGGAATCTGCGACGCCGATGTAGTCAAACCCCAGCGATTCGGCCAGGCGAACGTGTTGGCGAAAGGAATCGTAGGAGGTCGGGAGGAGGGTTACGCCGTATTTCATGGGGTTAAGCCGCCTTTGTGTAGTCATCGGTGGCATACGTCAGTTGTCGCGCGTTGTCCAGTATTGCTTCGGGGGAGTTGAGCGTCTCGGGGTCTCCCACGCCCAGCTCGGCCATTCGGCGCGCTGAAACCATTACGCTGCTTTCCAAAGTCCCCGCAGTATTATTGAAGGCAGCCACCGTTTGATTTATACGCTGTCGCAAGGTCCCGTAATTGTCGACGAACCTGATTAGCCGCTGGTGCATTTCGGCCCCTATGACGCGGATTTGTTCCGCGTTTTGAGCCAGTTCCTGTTGCTGCCAACCATTGTTCACAGCCCAGAGCATAGCAATCAGTGATGCCGGAGTTGCGATTGCCACCCGGCGACTCATCGCATACTCAACCAAGTCAGGGCTGGCCCTTAGAGCTGCCGCTAGGAACTGGTCGCCGGGCACAAACATCACAACGAAATCCAAAGACCCGTCAACCTTTTCCCCGTATCGCTTGCTGCTCAAATTGTTAACTTGATTCCGCAGCGCGTTTGCGTGACGTGTCCACGCGGCATCAGCAGCCGTCTCATCATCAGCCTGACTGGCGTCCATGTAGGCAGCCGTGGATGCTTTGGCGTCTACCACAATGGCCCGCCGCTCCGGCAGCTTAACCACCATGTCAGGGCGGTCTTGAGAGTTCCTGGTTGTTTGTTGCTCCGCGAAATCGCAATATGCGGTCATGCCGGCTAGGTCAACAACCCGTTGCAATTGAATCTCGCCCCAATTTCCCACCGCGCGATTATCGCTGCGCAGGGCTCCGGACAGATTGGCAGTTTCGACGGTTATCGAATGCAGTCGCTCGTTTAATTGGTCTATCCTGGGGTTCAGGTTGCCGTAGTCCTCGGCCAATGGCTTCACTAGCTCTTGGAACTGACGATGCCGTTGGTCCAGCTCGCGTTGAGCGGTTTCCATGGTGGCGCCCAGTTTTTGGTCCGCCAACTGCATGAACTGCTCATTATTGCCTTGCAGCGCTTGACTGGCGACAGCCTGAAACTCCGTGGTCAACTGCTCTTTGGCGCTATTGATGAGCTCCTGAGCGGTAGCGCTCTGCGCTATCTGCTTGTTCAGTTCTTCAGTCCTCTCTCTGTGTACGGTTTCTAGGCCACGAATTTTGCTGGTGTCGAGCCAAGTAGAAACCAAATAGCCGACGATAAGACCCACTGCCAGACCAATAGCAACGCCGGTGATGAGAGCGTTTGATAATTCCATTGGTAGTCCTCCAGTTTCGTATTCTTCGTTCCCTTGAACGAATTTTAGCAAACTGGCTTGCCTGCTGCCCAATTGAGGAACCGGAATCCGGCAACTACGACGCTTTGGACCGAACGCTGGACAGGTTATACTTTGTGTACCCAAAAACTGCCGGCCGGTATGTATGGAGGCCAGCAATGACCACCGCTCGAAAACTTCTTACTGCCGATGACCTGCTGGCGCTGCCCGACGACGGCAACCGTCACGAACTGGTCCGTGGAGAATTGATAACAATGCCGCCGCCTGGAATTGCGCACGCCGTGGTAACCGGCCAACTCGGGGGCCACGTATGGCACTTTATCCGAGCAAACGACTTGGATTTCATTGCCGGCCCGGAAGCAGCGGCCTATGTTGAGCAAAACCCGGATACGGTCCGAGCTGCCGACTACGCGCTAATCCCCTATCGGCGTGGTGTTGACTCCCTACCGGAACGAGGTTATGTCCCCGGCCTGATTCCCGCGCTAGTCGTAGAAGTAATTTCGCCAGGCTACCGTTCAGCCGTTGCTGTTGATGACCGGATCCAGATGTGGCTGGATGCAGGCGTGAAGTTGGTTGTAGTGGCCCACATTGACACGCAAGAGATCGTTACCCACCGCGACGACGGAGCGGTGCAGAGCTTCATCATGGGTGACACGCTCATCCTTGACCCAGTATTACCCGGTTTCACTTGCCCGGTGGATGATATTTTCGCTTATTAGCCCCCGCCCGTCCACGTCTGCGTGCGTGCCATGTCAATCGTCGTCTGCACCGTCAGGTTGTGGCCGGCCTGGTTCTCCGAGCGGGCCAACTCCCGCTGATGCCTCGTCTGCTCGGTGTCCACGTCGGGGCCACCACCGGCCAATGTTCGTGAGCGGGCGGCCCATTGCCGGATGCGTATCAATGCGCGTTCCAATCGCATGAAGTCGTCCGCCTTCAGCTGTAGCGCAGGCGCGGGCCTACGGTGGCCTGGTAGCCCTCGAAGTTGCGGCGGGTTTCCGGGATGCTATCGCCCCCGAATTTCTCCATGAAGGCGTCGGCCAGCACCAGGGCTACCATCGCTTCGCCGATGACGCCGGCCGGTGGAGCCTGGCAGACGTCGCTGCGCTCGAAATGCGCCTGCACCGGTTCGCCGGTATCCAGGTCAACGGACGGCAGCGGGTTGTGCAGGGTAGCGATGGGCTTGATAACAAACCGCGCCACCAGTGGCGGGCCGCTGGTCATGCCGCCCTCGGTGCCGCCGGCCCGGTTCGTCTTGCGTTGCCACGGGCGGTCAGGGTCCGTCACCGGTTCAATCACGTCCTGGAATTCGGAACCCCAGGCGTCCATCAGCTCCCAGCCGGGGCCGATGCTCACCGCTTTGACGGCGTTGATGCTCATCAGTGCCTGCGCGATTTTCGCGTCGATTTTGCGGTCCCAGTGGACGTGCGAACCCAGGCCGATGGGTACGTTCTCCGCGATTACCTCCACCGTGCCGCCCACCGTGTCCCCTACCTCCCGGGCCGCGTCCACCTCGGCCATCATCAAATCGGCGGCCGCGGCGTCCGCGCAATGGACCGGCGACTCTTCCACCTCGTCCCAGTCGATGGCAGCGTGCTCGGGCGGGTTGGCGTGTACGCGCCCGATGGAAACGACGTGGCTGTGCAGCACGATGCCGAACTCTTCCAGCAGCCGCATGGCGACGGCTCCGGCCGCTACCCGCCCGGCGGTTTCCCGCGCCGAGGCCCGCTCCAGAGAGTTGCGCACGTCATGGAACCCGTACTTCATCGCGCCCGGCAGGTCGGCATGGCCGGGCCGGATGCGAGTGACGCGCGCGTTCCGGCCTTCCTGTGACGGGTTTTCCACGTACTCCACGGCCATGGCGTCCTGCCAGTTGACCCAGTCGCGATTTTCCAGCAACATCCCGATGGGGCTGCCCAGGGTGTAGCCGTGGCGCACTCCGGTCTGGATGTGAGCGTGGTCCCGCTCAATCTGCTGACGCCCGCCGCGCCCGTACCCTCGCTGCCGGCGGCCCAAGTGGTGGGCGATGTACTCTTCGTCCAGCGACAGGTAGGCAGGCACGCCTTCCACGATTATCATCAGCCCTTGTCCGTGGGACTCGCCCGCCGTGAACCACCTTATCATTGTGGGTATTCCTCCGGAGTTTGTCAGCCGCGCATCGCGTCCATTGCGGCATCCATCATAACCCCAACCGGAGCGGGCCGTTCCAGCCAGATCTCGAATGACGCCGCCCCTTGATATACCAGCATGGTGATGCCGCCCAGAGTGGTGGCGCCGGCCTGCTCCGCCTCGCTAAGTAATGGAGTCAGAGCGGGATTATACACCAGGTCATAGACCAGCGCGGTTGGCGGGATCTGGGCCGCCCGCAGCGGAGACGCGGTTTCATCCGGCCCGTGCGTCATCCCCAGCGAAGTGCAGTTGACAATCAGCTGGGCAGAACGGGCGGCGTCATCGACGCGGTCGGATTCCAGAGTGATAGCTTCCGCCGCCACGCCTTGCGACCGGGCCAGTTCCACCAGGGATTCGGCGCGGGCCAGCGTCCGGTTGGCAACCGTCAGACCTCCGACTTCGGCGCGGAGCAAAGCCTGCACCACGCCCCGGGCGGAACCGCCGGCGCCCAGGATGAGCGTACTTTTCCCCGCCGGGTCCAAACCGCCCGATTCCCGCAGCGCGCGCAGAAACCCGTAGCCATCCGTGTTGTAACCCGCGAGGCGTCCGTCCCGGTTCACTATCGTATTGACCGCCCCGGCCTCCGTCGCCCATTCGTCGATTTCGTCGAGGAAGGGCATCACGGCTTCCTTGTGCGGGACGGTCACGTTGATGCCGGTTACGGCATCCGAACGGAGCGAGTCCACGAACGCCCCAACGTCGTCCGGTTCTACGTCGTAAGCCCGGTATTCGGCGTTGATGCCGAGACTGTCCAGCGCCGCCTGCTGAAACCGTGGCGAAATGGAGTGCCCGATGGGATGTCCTATGATCCCCAGCGCGGTGCGGATGGTCATGTTGGCCCGGTTGATTACCCGATCGAAAGGTTCCTGATTACGCGGCATCCCCGGGATGTGAACGGCGTGTCCTCCCCGGTATCGTTGCCCCTGACGTACAGGTCAAACAGCATGTCGAAGTTGGTGATGGTCAAAACGTACCTGCCGTTGGCGTCGGTCATGGCTTCCACGACGACATTACTGTCGGTCTTGCTGCGAGCGAATATCTGCGTACCAGCCGGCGGGATGGAGCCTCCTATTCTGACCTCGCCGGCGATGATGCACGGCGGCCCGCTGGACTGCTCGGGCGACGGTGTAGGCGTGGGGGTCGGCACCGGCGTATTCGTTGGGACCGGCGTATTGGTTGGAACCGGGGTCGCCGTAGGTTCGGGAGTTGCCGTCGGAGGCACCGCCGTCGGCGGCTGGGCGGCGGCGAGGGCTGCGGCAACGGTGGCCGCAATGTCCGGTGTCGGGGCAACGGTCGGTTCCGGCGTCGCTGTCGGTTCCGGCGTGGGCGTTTCCGTGGGTGTCGCGGCTGCCACCGCGGCGTCGATGGTGGCCTGTATGTCCGCTGTGGGTTCCGGCTCCTCGCCTCCGCCGAAGCAACCCGCAATCGCTCCCAGCGCCAGGCCGGCGGCTAAAACACACACGATAAGTCGAACGGTCTTACGTCTCATCAAAGGGCTCCTGTGGGCAGGTATGATTGCTGTATTTTTAGACTTTGCCAAAATTTCGCCTACCTTGCCCCTTGACCGACGTGCGGATTATGGCAATCTTGGATCAGGCGCTCAGCTGAGCGATGATGTCCTCGATCCGTTCCCTTTGCTCGGTGAGGCTGTGCAGCCTTTCGCGTTCTTTTTCAACCACTTCGGGCCGGGCTTTCGAAACAAAATTGGCGTTGGCGAGCAACTGCTCCACTCGCTCCTGGTTGCGGCGCGTATTCTCCAGTTCCTGGTCCAGGCGTTGAGATTCGGCATCCAGGTCAACGATCCCGGCCAGCGGCAGGCGCACCACCAGGGGATTGACCACCAGGCTGACTCCCGCCGCGCTCTCGGCTTCATCGGTGTCAAGCACGCGCAGGGGTTCCACTCGGGCGAGTACGCGGATCGCTTCCCGTTCTTCTTCTACGACGGTTCGCAGGCCGTTGGTTTCAATCGCAGCTTCCAGTTTTTGCGCCGCGGGAATCCGCAGTTGGGCGCGCATGTTGCGCACCGCGCGGATGGTCTGCATCACCACGTCCATCTCCGATTCCGCATCGGGAGCCGAGCGGACGCTACGCGCCTGCGGGTATTCCGCAACCATGATTGAAGCAGGCAAACCCTGGGGAGGCGCCGGCACGCGAGAGGTCAGACTCTGCCAGATCTCTTCGGTAACGAACGGCATGAAGGGGTGCAGCAGGCGCAGCGAACGCTCTAGCACATGCACCAGCGTCACCGCCGCGCCGGAGTCGCCCTCCCGCAGCCGCACCTTCGCCATCTCGATGTACCAGTCGCAGAAGTCGTTCCATACGAAATCGTAGAGCTTCTGCTGCGCTTCGCCCAGCTCAAATTCGGCCAGCGACACGTTCACCGCCTCCGTGAGCGTATCCAGCCGCCCAACGATCCAGCGATCTTCCCGGTGCTCCGGCGCGATCAGGTCGTGCCAACCGTCCAGGTCGTCCCTGCCTTCAATCGCGGTGATTACGAAACGGGCGGCGTTCCATATCTTGTTGGCGAAGTTGCGGGCCGACTCCAGCTTGTCGTCGCTCAGCCGCAGGTTATTACCCGGGGCGGTTCCCGTCGTCAGGGCAAAGCGCAGGGCATCGGTCCCGTACTGTTCCAGCAGGTCCAGCGGGTCCAGGGTGTTGCCTCGGGTCTTGCTCATCTTCTGACCTTCCGCGTCCAGCACCATGCCGTGCAGATACACGGAGCGGAAAGGGATCTGCCCGGTGTTTTCGATGCCCAGCATGATCATGCGGGCCACCCAGAAGAACAGGATGTCGTAGCCGGTCTCCATGACCGAGTTGGGATAAAATTCCGTCAGGTCGTCGGAACCTTCTTCCGGCCATCCCAGCGTGGAGTGGGGCCACAACCCGCTGCTGAACCACGTATCGAGAACGTCGTTCTCCTGTTCGATGGCCGCGCTGCCGCAGGCTTCGCACGCCGTGGGGTCTTCGATGTGCGCGGCATATCCGCCACAGTCGGCGCAGTACCAGACCGGAATCCGGTGTCCCCACCACAACTGCCGGCTGATGCACCAGTCCCGAATGTTCTCCAGCCAGTTCAGATAAACCCGCGTGAATCGTTCGGGAACGATCTCGATGTCCCCGCCGGACACTGCCGCGTAAGCGCGTCCGGCGATGCTGTCCGGGTCCGTGTGCTGACCGACGTTCAGAAACCATTGCAGGCTGATCAGCGGCTCGACCACCTCGCTGCATCGCTGGCACTGTCCGACCGAGTGATGGTAGTCCTCAACCCGTTCCAGCAGTCCCAGCCCTTCCAGTTCTTCAGCGACCGCCGCCCGTGCGGCGAACCGTTCCATCCCCGCGTACTTCGGCCCGGCTGCGTCGGTAATGCACCCGTCGAACCCGATGATGTTCACGATGGGCAGGCCTTGGCGTTCGCCGATCTCAAAGTCCACCACGTCATGCCCCGGCGTGACCTTCAGCGCGCCGGTGCCGAACTCCATCTCGATGGCCGCATCGCCAACCACCGGGATTTCGCGGCCCACGATGGGCAGTACTGCCATCTTGCCAATCTTATCCTGATAGCGTTCGTCGTCCGGGTGCACCGCCACGCCGGTATCGCCCAGCATTGACTCCGGCCGCGTCGTGGCGACGGTCACGTAGTCGTCCGGCCGGTCTGCCAGCGGGTAGCGGATGTAGTACAGCTTGCCGTCCCGTTCCTCGTAATCGACTTCCAGGTCCGACAGGGCGGTGGCGCACCGCGGGCACCAATTGATGATGCGTTCGTGGCGGTAAATCAGTCCCTTGCTGAAAAGGTTGACGAACGTGGTTCGCACTGCCCGAACCGGGCCGGGATCCAGAGTGAAACGGAGACGTGACCAATCGCACGATGCCCCCAGCCGGCGGTGCTGCTCGTCAATGGTATTGCCGTACCGCTCAACCCATTCCCACACCCGTTGCTCAAAGGCGTCGCGGCCCAATTCGTGACGGTTGGTTCCCTCGTCCGCCAGCGCGCGTTCCACCACCCACTGCGTGGCGATGCCAGCGTGGTCTTTGCCGGGCAGCCACAGCGTGGGGTCGCCGCGCATCCGATGCCACCGGGTGAGGGCATCCTGCAAGCTCGCCGTCAACGCGTGGCCCAAATGCAACTCGCCCGTAACATTGGGCGGGGGCATCACTATGCAGAATGGTTCGCCTGGGGAGTTGGCGTGGGGCGCGAAGTAGCCCGAATCCCACCAGTTTTGATAGATGCGTCGTTCCACGGCTCCCGCTTCGTAAGCGCGGGGTATCGCGTTGGCAGGTTGAGTCATCGCGCCGTCCCGAATCCACCCACCGGAATTGACGTGTCCCCGCCAATTTCCGCCGTGGGTTTGCAGTTGCTAAAAATTCACCCAAAAAATGTTAGCATCGTACCCGCCGAGTTGTCCATAAGCGGCTTCATTTGCCCGGCCTCGGACTGGCGGTTGCAATTTGACTCCATTATAAGTATTATTAGGCAGGCGAATTGTGACCTAATCTCAGTGCATTGCGGCCCGTGTTTCGCTGATGGTCACCCCTCGACAGGTTCGTCCAGCAAGTTTAAGGAGCAACAAAACAGATGGTAGCCCAGGACCCGTATGCAGTCACCGATATGTCGGAACTTCCCGAATCGGCCTTCTCGCCGAGGGAATACCGTAGAGGCGATTTGGTGACCGGGGAAATAGTGCGCATTGATGAAGAAGGCATGGTCATCAGCGCCGGCCTCAAAACCGAGGGGATCGTCCCGCCCCAGGAAATGCGGACTCTGACCGATGAAAAGCGCGAACAAATGCTGCCCGGAACGCGCGTCATGGTCATCCATGTCAACAACCGGGGGCCAGGCGGCATGGCCGTCTTCTCCTACGACCAGGCCCAGGAAAAGCAGGTTTGGGAAGACCTCATTGACCTGCATCAGAAAGACGCCGAACTGTCCGCAAAGGTAGTCCAGCATAACAAGGGCGGCCTCGTTGTGGACTGGAACGGCATCCGTGGATTCGTGCCTTTCTCCCAAATGGCGCCGGTGCCGAAGGAAGGACGCATCGAGCACCTGGATGCCAGGATTGGCGAAGATGCCAGGTTCAACATCCTGGAATTGGACTCCCAGCGCGAGAAGCTCGTGCTCACCGAGCGCCGCATCTGGCGTCAATTGCGCAACGCTGCCAAGGAGCGCCTGTTGGAAGAGCTCCAGGAAGGCCAGATCGTCCAAGGCACCGTGCGCTCCATGCGCGGTTTCGGCGCTTTCGTTGACCTTGGAGACGCCGAGGGTCTGGTTCCCATCTCGGAGCTTTCCTGGTCCATGGTCAAATCGCCTGAGGAAGTGGTGAGCATTGGCGAAAACCTCACCTTGAAGGTCCTCCGCGTTGACCGGGAAAACAGCAAGATTTCCCTCAGCCTGAAGCGCACCCAGCCCGAACCCTGGGACTCGGTGCCGGAACGCTACCACGTCGGCGACATCGTTGACGGCACCGTCACTCGCCTCATGGACTTCGGGGCGTTCGTCAAGTTGGAAGACTGGGTCGAAGGCTTGGTGCACATCTCCGAGCTGTCCGCCCGCCGGATGGAGCACCCCAAGGAGATCGTCTATCAGGGTCAGCAGATCAAGGTGCAGATCCTGAGCATCGACACCGAAAGGAAGCGCATGAGCCTGAGCTATCGCCGGGTTTACGGCCTTTAGACGGCCAAGTCACCGTACCGTCAACACGCGGGGGCGACTTATGAGTCGCCCCTGTTTTGTTTGCGAGTCCTTGTTCAAATGGAGCCGCCCGCCAGAGCCGCCGGCGGGTCGAATCCACCGCCGGTAAAGCAGTCGATGGCGTCGTGCTCTCCCGAATTGTGCAGCTCCCGCAATCGTTCCAACCCCCGCCGCGTGTCGCTGGCCACTCGCGCCGGGTGCCACTTCTTCACCCGCCTCTTGAACAGCCAGTAGGTGAATTCCTGCCACGCGGTCAGCGAGAGCGACTCCGCATCAGCCCCCCAGGTCCCGCCGCTGTCCTGCAAAAACTCAGCCATCAGGACTGCGCGGGTGTCCCCGTACAGGTGACGGTACGAATCTTCAATAACCTGGTCGCTGTCCTGGTAGCACCGTGCCAGCCGGCTCTTGCGTATGGACTCCTCAGCCACCAGTTGCAGGGCTTCTTCCACCACTACGCCGTACCTGAAATTCAGCAGCGCGGTGTAGCGGTAGGGGCCAATCAGTTCGCGCAGTCGCTCCGAGGAAATCCGCTCCGGCCACTGGCCGCGAAACAGCAGCGATTCCAACTCGAACTGCGGTACCACATCCGAGATCTCCAGGCACAAGCGCTGCGCCAGTGTCAGCCCGTCCAGTGCCTCGCCGCCGATTACGTATTGCCAGTCCCGCCCTGCCGTGTATTCGTGCGTCAGGCTCCATTGGCTCATCGCTTGCAGCAACGCCACGTGCCAGAATTCCTCCCGTCCGGCACGCTGCCGCAGTTGGTCGATGACGCCGGCGTGGGACGAGTCAATCCCGGACTGGATTTCGACAAGCTCGGCCGCGATACCATCCGCCGGCCGGGCTGAGGTGAAGACGTCCGTTACGGTCATCACCCGGACTCAACCTGCCGGCTTGCGACCATATCGTCAAACCGCGCGGCGCGTTCGCCCTTGGGAGTTCGCAACCAGCCCAGAAAATCGGCTCTCGGATATGCGTTCAGCACATGCTGCGGGCCGCACCACGCCCGGCGCGCCACCGCGACGCCGTACCGTTGATTGGTCAGACCGTCGGTATGATGCGAGTCGGTGTTGATTACCAGCGGCACACCCAACTCACGGGCGCGGGCCGCGTGCGTGTCTTTCAGGTCCAGTCGCTCCGGCGCGGCGTTGATCTCCATGGCCGTACCGGTAGCCCGTGCGGTCTGCAAAAGGGCCTCAATGTCAAAGTCCACCGGATCCCGGCGGCCCAGCAGTCGCGTGGATGCGTGGCCGATCACGCAGACGTAGGGGTTTTCCATGGCCCGCACAATCCGCCGGGTCATGGTTTCCCGGTCCTGGCTCATGGCGTTGTGCACCGACGCGATCACCCAGTCCAGCATCGCCAGTACGTCGTCCGGGAAATCCATTGCGCCGTCCGCCCGTATGTCCACCTCCGAGCCGCACAGAATCGTCATGTCGTAGCGGTTCTGCAACCCTTTCAGTATCTCAATCTGTCGCGCCAGGCGTTCCGGCGTGAGGCCGTTGGCGACCCCCAGGCCCTGCGAGTGATCGGTCAGCGCCATGTAGTCGTAGCCCATGGCAGCCACGGCGGCCACCATCTCTTCCAACGGAAACTTGCCGTCGCTCCAGTCGCTGTGCAGGTGCAGGTCCCCCCGCAGATCCTCCACCGTGATCAGGTTGGGCAGGTCTCCGTGGCGGGCGGCGTCCAGCTCATCAGCGCCCCGCCGCAGCTCCGGCGCAATCCAGGGCAGTCCCAGCCTGGCGTAAAAGGACTCTTCATCGGCGAACTTCTCGGTGATGCCGCTCTCGACCACCGTAATCCCGTATTCGTTCAGCGACAAGCCCTGCCGGTTCGCGTAGTCGCGCAGCCGGATGTTGTGCTGCTGGCTCCCGGTGAAATACTGGAGCATGGCGCCCAACCCGTCCGGTTCGCCGACCCGCAGGTCGATCTGGATTCCGGGGTCAACCACCACCGAGGTTTTCGCGTCTCCCTGCACCAGTGTTTCCCGCACCGACGGCAATGCGGCCAGTGCCGGCCCGGTCTCCGTCGGATTGTCGGAAATCGCTATCAAGTCCAGGTCGCCGATGGTTTCTTCCCACCGGCGCAGAGAACCGGCCGGCGTCAGGCTCACCAGCCCCGGGCAAGCGTCGAATAGCTGCTCCGACACCGCCGCGCAGGTTTCGGCTGCGATGCCCAACGGCGTCCGGTCCGAGCGCATGCGCTGAGCATGGATGTGCCGCAGGATGTTTTCCGCTGACTTTTTCCCCATGCGCGGCAACTGCGCCAGGCGTCCGTCCAGCGCAGCCTGCTCCAACTCCGCCACCGACGATATGTTCAGTTCCTCCACCGCCGCCTTGACCGTCTTGGGCCCCATGCCCGGCACTTCCAGCAGTTCCAGGACGTTCGGCGGGAGCTCTTTCGCCAGCCTGTCGTAGGCTGCCACGTGCCCGGTAGCGACGTACTCCTGCACCTTTTCGCTGATGGCTTTGCCGATCCCCGGAATCTTCCGCAGGTCGTCGCCGTTGGCAGCGGCGGTGGCCAGCGACCACGAAAGCTGGTCGATTGTATTGGCCGCCCTCTGGTAAGCGCGAATTTTGAAGACCGAATCGCCCTTGATCTCCAGCATGGCCGCCATGTTGTTGAACAGGGTAACTATGTCGTCGTTGCTGATCGGTGTAGTCATGGGTTCACCATACCATCCGCCGACAAAAGCGGGCAAGCGAGGGCTGCCGGCGCGGAATCGTTCTTTCGTGTACGCCGCCGCGTGGACAGCATTTTGCTCGTTGGTTTAGGATATAGCCGTTATGCGCTATCGAATACCCACGGCCGCAGACCACGCTCTGCCCCTGCCCGGCACACTGTCCGATGTGGTTTTCCCCGATGCTGGAGGGACCGCGCGAATCGCCCGCGACGTCGCGTTGATCGTTGCCGGCAGCCTCTTGGTGGCTCTTTTCGCCCAGATCAAGATACCCCTGGGCTTTACGCCGGTGCCCATCACCGGGCAAACCTTCGCCGTTCTCCTGGTGGGCGCCTTGCTGGGAGGTTGGCGCGGCGGTTTGGCGCTGGCCCTCTACGCCATCGAGGGCGCATTCCTGCCGTTCTTCGCCGGCGGCGCGTCCGGATGGTTCTGGCTGTTGCCCTCCGGCGGTTACATCGTGGGATTCATTCCGGCTGCCGCCCTGGTCGGCTTTCTGTGCCAATGGGGTTGGAGCCGTCGGCCCTGGGTATTGCTCGCCATGTTCTTGGGCAACGTCGTCCTGTACGTACCGGGCCTGATTCAACTAAGCTTGTTCCTCCCCGCCGACGCTGCCACCGCCTGGGGCTGCGCCGATGTCTGGCAGTGCGGTCTGCTCCCGTTCATCCCCGGCGACCTGGTCAAGTTGATCGCCGCCAGCCTCGTCGTGCCAGCGGGATGGGCGCTGCTGGACTGGTTTGCAGTCCCGCCACGCGGCCGCTGACGCAACCCGACTAACGGATTAACTGACCCCAAATCATGGACATCTACTGGCTTGGACACGCCTCATTCCGGCTCCGCTCGGCCACGACCGGGCTGTCCATAATTACCGACCCCTACGCGGCCACTGCGGGATCAGGCATACAGATTGATTCCCGACAGATTATCGACGTGGTAGCCGTCACCGTCAGCCACGACGACGCGATGCACAACAACCCCGCCGACCTCGACGGCGACGCCCGCGTTTTCAATACCCCCGGAGAGTACGAATTGCAGGGGGTTACCATCCGTGCGGTGATGACCGGGCTGCCCGAAGGGGTTGCCCGCAGTCAACGCAACGTCGCGTACACCATTGCCATCGACGGGATCAGCGTATGCCACCTTGGCAACATCGCCAGGCCCCTTACCGCGCAGCAGATCGACCTCGTCGGTCCCGCCGACGTGGTGCTGGCGCCGGCCGGCGGAGAGGAGTGCAACCTGCTGTCCCACCGCGCCGTCAATCAGACCGCCCAGCAGTTGGACGCCCGCTGGCTCATTCCCATGCACTACCGCGCGCCGGGCGAGTCGTCCGAAATTCAGCCCGCCGACCCCAGCGCGTTCCTGCGCGAACTCGGGGTGGCCGATGGATCGCTGCAACCCCAGGGACGTATGCAGGTCACCCGCAACAACCTGCCGCCGTCCTTGCAAATCGGTCTGCTCACCCCGCAAACCCGTGCGGCGTGACGTACTGCGTTCGCGTCTTCGCATCGAAATTCCTCACGCTCAAGGGCGCGGTGTAAGGGTCAAGTTGCGCGCCATTCTCCCCGTGTTAGAATGGCGCATCACCCCCGAACAGTTGACCACCAGAGGAGGTACCCGATGTCCGTCCCGGCGCGTATGAAATTCGGCGTATTCATGGCCCCTTTCCACCGGGTCGGCGAAAACCCGACCCTGGCCCTGGAGCGCGATCTCGAACTGCTCCAATGGCTGGATCACCTGGGTTTTGATGAAGCCTGGATCGGTGAGCACCACAGCGCCGGCTGGGAAACTATCGCCTCCCCCGAAGTGTTCATGGCTACCGCCGCCGAGCGCACTCGCAACCTGCGCCTGGGCACCGGCGTCGTCAGCCTCCCGTATCACCATCCCTACATGGTCGCCAACCGCATGGTGCTCCTCGATCACCTCACCCGGGGCCGCGTGATGCTTGGCGTAGGCCCTGGCGCTCTGGCCTCCGACGCCTACATGTTCGGTATTGACCCGGCCCGTCAGCGCGAGATGATGGACGAGTCCCTGGGCGTCATCAAGCGTTTGATGGACAGTCCCGAACCCTACACCTATACGTCTGATTGGTTCGAGCTGCACGACGCCCATCTGCAACTCCGCCCTTACCAGCAGCCGTTCCCGCTGGTTGTGGCCTCGGTGCAGTCGCCGGCCGGTGTAACCACCGCCGGCAAGCACGGCGCCGGCGTGATCTCCCTCAGCGTCCCCCGCGACATGGTGCGCTCCACCAGCCTCAAGGACCAGTGGGCCATCGCCGAGGAGACCGCCGCCGAACACGGGCAGACGGTCAAGCGATCCGAGTGGCGCCTTTCCGTCGGCGTTCACTTGGCCGAGTCCAAGAAGGAAGCGCAGGAGGACATCCGCGAGGGTTCCGCCCGCGTGGTCACCGAATACTTCGGCAACACCCTCGGCCACGAGGTCCCCGACGTGCCTCGTGATCAGATTGTCGATTTTATGACCGACAACAAGCAGTGGATTGTCGGCACGCCCGACGACTGCATCCAGCGCATCCACGAGTTGCAGGAACTGTCCGGCGGATTCGGCGGCATGCTGGTGCGCGTCGAAGACTGGGCGCCCCGCGACAAGCTCCATCGTTCCTACGAACTGATGGCTCGCTACGTCATGCCCCAGTTCCAGGGCACCCTGACCGGCATCCAGACCTCGCAACAGTGGGCATCCGACCTGCGCGATACCTTGCAGGTCAACCGCCGCGCTGGGCTGGAACGTGCCAGCCAAGCTTACGAGGAGACTCGCCAGGGTCGCTGACACACGGCTGCGACTGCATAGCGGGGCGGGCTCAAAACCCGCCCTTTCGTTTATCCCGGCGCCGCTGTTCCGGCGTGCGATAATGGTTATAATGCGCTGGAACGAAACATAACAAAACTCGAAGCAGGCTCGGACAAGGGGATTGGTCATGCGGAAAACCAAGATTATCGCCACCATCGGACCGGCCTCCCGGTCTCCGGAAACACTGGACCGGCTCGTTGCCGCCGGCATGGACGTGGCCCGGCTCAACTTCTCTCACGGGACTCTGGAAGAACATGCCGAGGTCATCGCCAGCGTGCGCTCCGCTTCGGAACGCCACAACCGGCCGGTCGCCGTCTTGCAGGACCTGGGCGGCAACAAGTTCCGCCTGGGGAACATGGCTGAAGCCATCCAGCTCAACTTCGGCGACCGCATATCCATCGTCAACGAACCTAGCGCGGATACTCCGGATCGCTTGCCCTTCCCTGAGCCGACCATTCTCGCCAGCCTCCGCCCGGGCCACCTGGTGTACCTCTCTGATGGCACGGTGTGTCTGGAAGTTCTGGACGTCACCGATGACCTCGAGATCAAGACGCAGGTACGCAACGGCGGCAACCTCTCTTCCTACAAAGGCGTCAATCTGCCCGACGTTCCCATCGACATGCCCGTGATCACCGAAAGCGATAAGGTCGCGTTGCAGTTCGGCGTCGAGCAGGAGGTTGACTGGGTCGCCCTCTCTTTCGTACGTACCGGCGAGGATGTGCGCTACGCCCGCGCCTACCTCAATCAGCTCAACAGCCAGGCTCCGGTGATGGCCAAGCTGGAGCGCCGGGAGTGCATCAGCAACTTGGACGATATCCTCGAAGAGGTGGATGGCATCATGGTTGCCCGCGGCGACCTGGGCGTCGAGATGCCTATGGAAGAAGTCCCGGTCATCCAGAAAAACATGGTCACCCGCGCCAACATGGCCGGCCGGATCTCCTCGGTGGCTACCCAGATGCTGCGCTCCATGGTCAACTCGCCTACGCCCACCCGGGCCGAGGTGTCGGACATTGCCAACGCCGTGCTGGACGGCTGCGATTCCATCCTGCTGTCCGACGAAATCGCCGTCGGCGCCTACCCGGTAGAGGCGGTCCGAATTGCCGATGCCGCCATCGTCCAGGCCGAAACCATGTACAACTACTACACCGAGTTTCCCCAGACCAACCAAACCCAGGCGGTGACCTGGGGCGCCAACCAACTCACCAAATCGCTGAACGCCAAACCCATCGTCATCACCAGCACCGGTCGGGCGGCCTTTGAGATGGCAAGGTTCCGACCGGAAAACGACATCATTGTCTTCTCCCACGACGCCGCAGTGCAGCGGCGGGTCTGCATGGCGTGGGGCCTCAACCCCAAGGGAGTGATACCGGCAGAACCCGATGTCGCCAAGTTGGTCACCCTCCTGGTGGACGCGGCGATGGCAACCGGCATGGTTTCGGAGCGCGACGTGGTCACCCTGGTCCACGGCTTCATGACCGGAGTCACCGGCACCACCAACACCATTCAGGTGCTGAACATCCAGGAGTACCTGGGCCACATCGGACGCAGCGCGGTTGCTCACGCCGCCCCGCAAGTCGTGTAACCCGAATCGTCAGGTTGCGCGGTGAGTGCCCGGTTGCTAAAATATCTTCAACGTACCGGCGTGGTGTAGTGGTAGCGCATCGGTCTCCAAAACCGAAAGTGTGGGTTCGATTCCTGCCGCCGGTGCCAATCGTTTATCAACGCGAACCGCCCCAATTTCGGGGCGGTTCTACTTTGTTGGGCCGTCGGCGCGGGTTAGATGCCCAGCAGCGCTTCCAGGTTTCTCCATGATATCTGCTCTTTCTCTTCCTGAGTGAGGGATGTCAGCCCTTCCAGCCATCCGCCGGGCGACGGATCCCAGCCCACAAAGGGCCAGTCGCTCCCGATAACCACCCGGTCGGCGCCCACGGTGTCGATAAGGAAGCGCAGTCCGGCCTCGCTGCTGGTCAGGAAGTCGTAGTAAATCTGGCTCTGGTACGCGCTGGGCGGCTTAAGGATGTTAACCCGTGCTTCCTGCCGCACCTTCCATCCGTGATCCACGCGCCCCATGGCGAAGCAGGCTCCCCCGCCGCCGTGGGCGATGCACACCTTCAAGTTGGGGCATTTATCCAGGATGCCGCCGCAGATCAGGGTTGCCACCACCAGGGCGTCTTCCATAACCACGCCCACGCTGTTGGGCAGGCCGTACTTCAGCGTCCGGTCCGTCGCCACCAGGTTGTCCTGCGGCTGCGGATGGAAGAACAGCAGAGCGTCCAGGGACTCGGCGGCCTTGAACAGCGGGAGGAATTGCGGTTCGTCCCAGCTCAGGCCGTTGACCACCATGTCCAGCTCGGCCCCTTTGAGACCCAGCACTCTGACCGCACGCTCCAGCTCGGCGATGGCGGCGTCAACGTCCTGAACCGGCAGGGTGGCCAGCCCGGCGAAACGGTCGGGCCAGCGTTGCGTCATGCCGGCTATCTCGTCGTTCACCTCCCGGGATGCCTGGATTGCCTCCGCCGTGTCCCAGTGGTAGGGAAACAGGGGCGTGTGGATGGACACCACCTGCACGTCCGTGCCCTCGGCGTCCATGTCCGCCAGCCGTTCCTCCGGCGTGTACCGGATTTTCGGGGAGTTGATCAGGATCCGCTTGCCGTTCCCGACGATGAATTCCTGCTCGCCCCGGGCTTCGTGGCTCATCCCATGCCAGTCCTGCCCCTGCTCAAAGGCATTCCACAACACCTGCGGCGCCAAATGGGCATGAACGTCAATGTGTCTCACGAATCGTCCTCCATGGTGCGGGCAAAAAAACTACGCCTCGCGGCTTTGCGAACCCCTGACGCTATGGTAGCCGGCGGCTAGCAGCGTTCCAACAACCCCGACAATGGCTATGACCAGGATTATGATGCGCCCGTTGGACGCGGCCTGTCCGTACCGACCCGCCGCAGCCGCCGAACTCTGCCCGACCTCTGCCACCAGGCCATCTATTTCCTTCTGTAGCCCGGCCATGATTTGCCTGTTGGCCCCAACCAGCCTGCGCTCCTGCGCCACCATTGACGTTCTAAACTTCATGGCGTTCACGGTGCTGCTCTCCGCAGCCAGCAGCCGGTCGGACAGGGTGATAACTTCAGGATTCAGGTCTGGCCCGCCGTCCTCCGCAAGATACGCGATGCTGCGCTCCATGCGTTGGGCCGCCGTATCGAAGGTCTCTTCCACCCGCGACGTTAGCGTCGGAACGGTCAACCGGTTGGCGAAATCCAGCGTCCAGTATCCGGTTGACGCCGACTCCTTCAACGCGGCCATGTGCCAGTAGCGAAGGAATTCTTCTTGGGACAACGTCGCCATGCCCGCCGGCGCGGTATCCCTGAGATCACTTCTGCCCGTCATGATGTAGTAGAACTGGTTGTCCAGGCTCGAACCGATGGCTGGAAAAAGCTCATAATTGGTGGAGACGCTGAGTTCCTGCCAGTTCCGTTCCCCGCCAAGGATGGCCTCCAACAAGGCGGGACGTCCATCCTCAATTCGCGATACGTTGGTCGTCAGTCGGTCAACCTGCTGGCGTATGCGCTCCACACTCGCATCGTAGCCCTTGCTTTCCAGGGCGGCCAGCCGGTCGGCCAACTCAGCCTCATTGCTGGCGATGGCAGCCCTGGCCTCCGCTACACTCTCGGCAGTCATCCTCGCGCTAGTCGTGGCTGCTGCGGTTGACGCCAGCGTACCGGAGCGTTGCGTTATCGCTGCCGCGCCGGCCAGGACCTCAACGTCGCCGCTGCCCGGGTTCTTGGCTTCTAGATTGTCGATGACCAGCCAGCCGGCCACCGCCGAGGCGATGATTATCGACAGTGCGCCCAAGACGCTGACGGCTAGGGGGACGGATATGCGCCGCTGCGACTTGAAGCCGGAGTAACCGGCGACGAGCAGCGCTCCAATTACCCCCACAACGCCTATTATCAGGATGATGATGCGCCCGTTGGACGCAGCCCGTTCGTGCTGAGCCGCTGCGGTAACCGTGTTCTGACTGACCTCTGCAACCAGGCCGTCCACTTCCCCTTGCAGCCGGCCGAGAATCTGCCGGTTGGCCGCAATCAGAGTGCGCTCTCGCGATACCATCGACGCCCGCAGCCTCATGGCGTCCAGCATGCTGTTCTCCCCGGCGCCGGCGGATAACAGCCGGTTGGAGAGGGGAATCACCTCGGGATGCAGGTCCGGTCCGCCCTGATCCGAAAGATACGCGATGCTGCGCTCCATGCGTTGGGCCGCCGTGTCAAAACTCTCTTCATTGCTGGCTAACAGCGTCGGGTCGGCCTGGCTGCTGAGGTTCGCCGCCAGCAAGCTCCGGTGCGCGCTGAATGTCCACTCCAGCAACGTGGCCAGGTGCCAGTAACGAAGATACTCTGCCTCTGACAGAGTGCCGGAAGTGTCCGGCTGCGCGTCTCTGAAATCGCTTCTGCCCGTCATCATGTAGTAGAACTGGTTGTCCAGGCTCGAACCGATGGCCGGCAGGAGTTTCCGGTTGGTGGAGAAAAGCAGCCCCTGCCAACTGCGGTCCCCGGCAAGGATGGCCTCCAACAGAGCGGGCCGCTCATCTTCAATTTGCCTCGCGTTGGCCGTCAGCAGGCCAACCTGCTCGCGTATCCGCCCTACACTGTTGTCATAGCCCCGGCCTTCCAGGGCCGTCAGCCGGCCGGCCAGGTCGGCCTCATTGCTGGCGATGGCGGCGTTGGTCTCCGCTATGCTTTCGGGACTCATCCGGGCGTTGGTTGGCACGGCTGCGGTTGACGACAGCGTGGTCGAGAGCCTGGTTATCGCCGCCGCGTCCGCCAGAATCTCGGCGTCGTGGCTGCTCCGGTTCTGAGCCTCCAGGTTGTCAACGACCAGCCATCCGACCACTGCCGAGGCGATGATTATTGCCAGTGCGCCCAGTGTGCCAATCAGCAAGGGCGCAGTTATTCGGGGTTGTGTCATCACCGCGCTCCTCTCAGGTTGTTGACCAGGTGGTAATTCCCGTCATCTCCGATCACGGTCACAAACACCGCGTCGGATCCTTGGTTGTCCCCCGGGCCGTACTGGAGCGTCATGCCTTCCAGGTCAATCGTACCGGAGTTGCGCAGCGCGTTGAGAAAACAGTCTCGGCTTACGTCCCGGCCGCACTGTTCAAGACCCACAATCGCCAGCCGCCCGGCCAGGTAGCCCTCTAAAGAGACGAACCCTGGCACGGCATTAGCGTCAAACGCCTGCAACGCTGCGCGATAGGCGGCGACTACGGGAACGCCGGAGTCATCGGGTAGAGGCACCACCTGGGTGACATAAACGCCGGAGCCATCCGGCCCCAACTCCTGCGCCAGTGCGTTGCTGCCCACAAAGGACACCGCCATGAATATGGGGTCGATGTCCTCACGGGCCACGGTAATCGCTTTGGCAACCGGAGCATATGCCCCGATCATGATGACCGCTTCTGGATTGGCTTCCACGATGTTGAAAACGGCAGCCTTGACCGCGTCTGAGTTGCGCTGGTAGTACCAGGACGCCACCGGCTCCAGGTTGCGTTTGCCCAGCGCGTCAGTCACCCCGTCCAGCCCGGACTGGCCGTAGGAGTCGTTCTGATACATCACGGCGACGCGGGTTATTCCCAGGTCTTCCGTCAACCGCGCCACCATCTCTTCCGCTTCCTGGTGGTACGAGGCCCGCAAGTTCACCACGTTCTCCAACTCGGCCTGTCGCAGGAAACCGGCGCCGGTAAAGGGCGCAATGAATGGCACTCCTTGCGCGTTGGCCAGTGGCGACGCCGAGCGCGAGGTCGGCGTCCCGACCTCTCCAATCAGCGCGAAAACGCGCTCCTGGTTAATCAGGTTCAGTGTGTTCGAGTATGCCAAATGCGGCTCATACTGGTCGTCCAGAGTTGACAACTCCAGCATCCGGCCATGGACTCCGCCGGCCTGGTTCTGTTCCTGGAACGCCGCCTGAATGCCCAGCCGCATTTCATTGCCCAGCGCCTGCGCCGGGCCGCTGAAGGCGGCGGACTGCCCGAACAGGACGCGGTCGTCAAATACGCCCGGATTCCCCTCATTCGCCATCGCCGCCATCCCTTGGGGAGCCGCTTCAGATTCGCTCTGCGTCGGCGGGAGTGGGGTTTCCTGGCACGCCACTACCAAGACCATAATCATGGCTGCAATGGCGAACACCGCTATGGCTTTTGCGCTTCTGGCCGTTGCGATTGTGTATCTCATCGTCAGGTCTTCTGCTCCTCTAAATTCGTCAGGCTCTTCCAATTCGGGCAACGGTTAGATGCCCAGCAGGTTCTCCACATTCTTCCACAGGATGGCGTCCTTCTCTTCCTGGGTAATGCTTTCCAGGCTCAGAATCCAGGACACCGGCCAGTCCTGCGCCATGTCGTACGGCCAGTCGGTGCCGAACAGCACTCGCTCGATGCCCACCGAGTCAATCAGGAACCGCAACGCCTGCTCGGTGTACACGATGCAGTCGTAGTAAAAGCGGTTCAGGTAGGCCGTGGGCGGTTCCGCAGCCAGGCGGTCTGCCGTGGGTATCCGCTCCCAGCCGCGATCCATGCGGCCCGCTCCGTAGCAGGCGAACCCGCCGCCGTGGGACAGGCAGATGCGCAGGTCGGGGCAGGCGTCCATCACGCCGCCCATCACCAGCGAAGCGAAGGTCAGCGTGCGGTCGGCCAGGTTCCCCACCGAGTTGGGCAGGTGGTAGCGCTTGATGCGCCGGTCCACAATGGTCTCACCGCCCTGGTGGAACAGGATCACGGCGCCCAATTGTTCGGCGGCCTTCCAGAAGGGCATGAATTCCGGCTCGTCCAGCAGCTTGCCGTTGATCTTGTCGTCGATCACGGCGCCTTTGAAGTCGAGGTTCACCATGACCCGCTCCAGTTCGGCGATGGCCGCGGGAACGTCCTGCATCGGCAGGGTGGCCAACCCGGAGAAACGGTCGGGCCAGGACTGCATCATCTCGCTGATTTCGTCGTTGCATTCACGCGAGGTGGCAAGGGCCACGCCGGCATCCAGCTCGTAGTTGTAGAACCCGCTGAACGGCGAAATCACGTGCACGTCCACGCCCAGGGAGTCCATATCGGCCAGCCGTTGTTCCGGTGTCCAGCTCGACTTGGGCGGCAGTTGGCCGCGTCCTTCGCCGCCCAACACCAGCAGTGGGCGCCCCATGGCGTCCTGTTCGCGCCTGAGGGTGTGCCAGTCGCCACCGTCTTCGGTCGCCCGCCAGAAACACTGGGGCGTGATGTGAGCGTGAATGTCGATACTACGCATACTCGTCTCCGGAGAATCAACGGTCGGAAATTCGCCCGCTACCGTTGCCGTGGATGTTTCGCCAGGAAGTCGTCGGCCATCTCTTCCAGCGTGACGAACCGTACTCCGTCGTGCGAGCGGATGTACTCGGTGAGCCGCTCCAGCATCAGCAGCACTTGGGGCCGGCCGCTCACGTCCGGGTGAATCGTAATCGGGAAAACCGCCTCGTCGTACTCCCGGTACACCCAGTCGAATTGGTCCCGCCACATCTGCTCAATGTCCCTGGGATTCACGAACCCGTGGCTGTTGGGCGACTTCTTGATGAACATCATCGGCGGCAGGTCGTCCAGGTACCAGTTGGCCGGAATCTCCACCAGGTCGGTCTCCGTGCCTCGCTCCAGGGCGTGCATCCAGTGGTCCGCGGGCATGTCGTAGTCAATCTTGGTCCAGCGGTCGCCCACCCGCACGTAGTAGCACTCAAAGTCCTTGTGCATCAGGCTGTGGTCGTACTTGATGCCGTGCTTCAGCAGCAGCTCGTTGGTCACGTGGCTGAACTCCCACCATGGCGCCACGTAGCCCCGGGGCCGCTGTCCCGAAAGCTCGGTAATCAGGTCGATGCAGCGCAGCAGCACCGTCTCTTCCTGCTCGGGCGACATGGAGATTGGGTTCTCGTGGGAATAACCGTGCATCCCCACCTCGTGCCCCTGCTCCACGATCATCCGGCATTCGTCGGGAAAGGTTTCGATGGAATGGCCGGGGATGAACCAGCTGGTCCTGATGTCCAGCCGTTCAAATAGTTTCAGCAGCCGCGGCGTCCCCACCTCGCCGGCGAACAGGCCGCGCGAGATGTCGTCCGGAGAGTCTTCGCCGCCGTAGGATCCGAGCCATCCGCCCACGGCGTCCAGGTCAACACCAAAACCGCACAGGATTTGTTTATCGGCCATGTCAATCGTCTCCTTGCCGGAATTCACCGATGGCGGCGCACCATATAATACCCTATGCACGGCATTATACGAACGTCCTTCGACAAGCTCAGGATGAGCGGATAGGGTCGTACCTTTTGGACGTGCTAATATCCGTGTGCGCGATCGCGCTGGAGGTGGACGACATGGCATTGAAAGGCGAAGACTGGCTGGCATTGACGCCCGAAGAGACCCTGGAGCCGGATATCCCGATTTGCGACCCGCACCATCATTTCTGGATTTCCCGGCCCGAGCCGGCGGCGTACCAGCGCTACCTGCTGCCGGAACTGGCCGCCGACGTGAACAGCGGCCATAACGTCCGTTCCACGGTATTCATCGAGGTTCGCTGCGAATATCGTCAGGACGGCCCCGAGGAAATGCGTCCGGTGGGCGAGGTGGAGTACGTCGAGACCATCGCCGACGAAAGCGCCGCCGGCAGCCACGGTCCCACCCTTGCCGCCGCCGCCATCATCGGCCACGCCGACCTGAAACTCGGCGACGCCGTGCGCCCGGTGCTTGAAGCCATGCAACAGGCCAGCCCGACCCGGTTCCGGGGCATCCGCCATTCCACGGGCTGGGACGCGAGCCCGGAACTGGCCCAGCGGGACATTCGCGGCACTCTGTCCACCGACAGTTATCGGGCCGGCGCCCGGGTCATGGCCGACATGGGCCTGGTCCTGGAAAACTCCCTGTACCACCCGCAGCTCCCTGAACTCGCGGCTTTCGCCCGCGCTGTTCCCGATCTCACCATCGTGCTCAACCACATCGGCGGCCTGGTTCGCGTCGGCCCCTACGCCAACCGCGACGACGAAGTGCTGCCCGCCTGGAGGGCCGGATTGGCGGAGGTGGCGCAATGCCCTAACGTAGTCCTCAAGCTTGGCGGCGTCGGTCAGGTTCGCTACGGTTTCCAGTGGGATGGCCGGGATACTCCCATCGGCTCTGAGGAGCTGGCAGCAACCCTGGGCCCGCTGATGAATTACTGCATCGAACAGTTCGGCCCGGACCGTTGCATGTTCGAGAGCAACTTCCCGGTGGACAAGCCGTCCTACTCGTACAACGTCCTCTACAACGCCTTCAAACGCCTCTCCGCCGGTTATTCGGCCGATGAGCGCGCTGCCCTGTTCCACGATACCGCCGCCCGCGTGTACAACATCAGCGACTGAACGCTTTTCAATCCCGATTCCCGATGCGTTAGAATGCGCAACAATCAACCACCAACCAAAGGAGCCGGACAATGGCAGAACTAGTTTTTGGCGTGGCATCTTCCCACAGCCCGCAGCTCAGCACCCCCGCCGATGGCTGGGCCGGCCGCGGCGAGCGCGACAAGGGACACCTTGAGCTCATCGGCACCGACGGCATCACCTCCAACTACGAGGACCTGCTGGCCCGCACCGACACTGAGCGCATCGCCAAAGAGATTACGCCGGAGAAGTTCGAGCAGCGCCACCAACGGAACCAGAAGGCCATCGCCCACCTGTCCAAGAAGCTCTATGACGCCAACCTGGACGTGCTCGTCATGGTTGGCGACGACCAGCACGAATACCTGCTGGATGACAACATGCCCGCCTTTTGCGTCTATTGGGGCGACGAGGTAAAGGTCACCGGTCACGAGGCCGGGCCTTCCACCGGCGGCCGGCATCTCATCGGCTACAACACCGAGGATCAGCAGGTGCCCACGGACTCCCCGCTGGGTCTGCACATCATCAGCAGCCTGATGGACGCCGAGTTCGACGTGGGCAGTTCCAGGTTCCTTGACCCTACCCGAGGCCGGGGCGAACAGGGCGGCATCGGCCACGCCTTCGGGTACGTCTATAACCGCCTGATGACCGAGGACATCATCCCCACGGTGCCCGTCATGCTCAACACCTACTACCCGCCGAACCAGCCCACGCCCAAGCGGTGCTACAACCTGGGGCAGGCTCTCCGCTCCGCCATCGAGTCCTGGGACAAGGACATCCGCGTCGGCATCCTGGCGTCCGGTGGCCTGAGTCACTTCGTCGTGGATGAAGAGCTGGACCAGCAGGCCCTGGCGGGAATGCAAGCCAAGAGCGTTGACCAACTGATGGCCCTGCCGCGAGAAAAGATCAACTCCGGCAGCTCCGAAGTCCGCAACTGGATCGTCGTAACCGGCGCCACCGAGCACCTGGACATGGACGTGGTGGACTACGTGCCCTGCTACCGCTCGCCGGCCGGCACCGGCTGCGCCATGGGGTTCGCCACCTGGGGCTAGGCTAAGAGCGCAACGGCTCCGCGATCAGCGCCTTGATCCGCTCCGTGATGCCCGTCTGGTCGTAGTTGCGCAGCAGGTTGATGCGGTTGCGGTTGGGGTCGCCGCCGTGCCAGTACTCGTAGATCTCCTGGCGCATCCCGAACGACGAGGCAGCCAGGTCGTGGGCCAGCCTGAACAGGCGTGACTTGTACTCCACGCCGACGCCCCGGCCCGGCATGTACCGGTCCAGGTAGGGCCGGAACTCCGGGTTGGCCAGGTCCGCCTCGCTGGGCTGCATGATCATGCCCGAGCCGGAAATCTCCCTCAGCAGTTCCACCATCCGCTGCGACATCTGCGCGAAGTAGATGTTCATGCCCGACGTTGACCCCAGGGACATCATCCCGTTGTCGGCCATATAGGCGTTGTGCTCCACTCCGTCCATGGCGTGCCGCCACATCTCGGTATGCATCGCCATTTCGCCCAGCTTGGCGGCTACCTCCCGGTATTCGATCACCCCGATGGCCTCTGCAATCAGCGTGGCCACGGCGGTCATCAGCTTCATGCGCTGGTGGATGCGGCACAGGTTGCCCCAGCCCCGGAAGTTGGCCTCCGAACCCAGCCGTTGCAGCAGCGGCCCGGAGTCGTACAGCATGAAAATTCGATCCCACGGCACCAGCACGTGGTCGAAGAACAGCATGGCGTCCTGCTCGTCGTACACCGCGCCCAGCGGATGCCCATAGCTGCCCGACCACTGCGACACCGGCTCGCGGCACAGGATTTTCAAACCCGGCGTGTCCGTGGCAATCGAAAAAGCCAGGATGAACCTGGGGTCGGAACGTCGCATGAACGTGGCGGACAGCGACACGTAGGTCTCGTTGCTGATGGGCGCGGCGGTGGCCAGTTGCTTGGCCCCGTGCACGATTACGCCGTCGGCGGTTTCCTCCACCACGTGCAGCGCTACTTCCGTTTCGCCCTCGGGCCGGTTTTCGTTCTGCGGCTGCTGGCTCCGGTCCACTTGCGGGTCGCCCAGCGCGTGGGTCAGGAACAGGTCGTTCTCCATGCAGTAGCGATGGTAGTTGATGATGTTCTCGCCGAAATCGCACTTGGGATGCTTCACCTGGCCCAGCGCGTCGCTGATTGCCACCAGGCTGATGATATGCGGCGCGAGAATGTCCGGGCTGCGCCCCAGTTGCCCCCATGATTCCTCGTTCCAGATTTCGCTGTTGCGTCGTTGCCGCTTCAGGTCCTCATGGCTGCGCGGCAGCAACCACGATGCGCTGCACCGGTTCCCCGTCTCCGGCGACACAAACGTCATCTCGTCTCGGTATTTTTCCGAATGTTGCAGGTCGTAGATACGCGCCAGTTCGCGGACCATGCCCGTCGTCGCAGGGTGGCTGGGCACGTCGTCAACCTTCTTTCCGTCCAGCCACACTTCCCGCCCGTCCCGCAGGCTGGCGATGTAGCGTGCGCCGGTCATGGCTCCCTGGGCCGTTTCTACTTTCAGCACGATGAATCCCTCCCTGCCGGTGCCTGTTGGACCAAATCTCGTGGCGGACGCTTAGTCCAGGAAACCCGATTCTCGGCGCCACCGGACATAATCCGTCAAGCCGGCGGCCAGATCATATTGCGGGGTCCAACCGAGATCATGCCACAGCCGGTAGCCCGACAACGGCCCGCGCGTCGGCCCCAACGAACTGCCGGCCGGCGCCGCCGATGGTATCAGTTGCGTTGCCGGGAACAGGTCCACCAGCGCGCGTTGTATCTGACCCTCCGTTACGGGCATTCCGTTGGTCACGTTGTACAGGTCGTGCGGCAGATGCGCCGCGTCCACCACCGTCGCCACCGCCGATGCGGTATCCAGCACGTAGGTGTAGTCCCGGCCGTGGTCGGAGTCGTTGGACTCAATGGGCTCGCCCCGCAGCATCTGTCCCGTCCACTGGTACGGCGTGGACATATTGCCCCGGTGCCCGGTCACTCGCTCCATCGGCCCGTAGGGAGTGCTCAGTCGCAGGCTCACCGTGCTGAACCCGTGCAGCTCACCATACCGCCGGGTCAGCTGTTCGCTCGCGAACTTGGTGATGCCGTAAAGGTTGCCCGGCTGCGGCGCGTCGTCTTCGTTGTAGGTCTGGTCCGGGTCGCGGGTCAGCCCGTAGGCCGCGCCGGAGCTGATGTACGCGAACCTTTCCACATCGCACAACCGCGCCATTTCCAGCAGGTTCCCGGTGCCCGTGAGGTTGATGTCGAGAATGTCCTTGCTGCGGGCCGTTTCCAGGTCGGTGCGGTTCACCGTGAACACGGCGGCGTGCACGATCTTCTCAAACCTGTGGGCCGAACGCAGCGCGTCCAGGGCCGCCACATCAAGAATATCCCCGTGCACAAAGGTCACCCGCGCCGCCAGCTCTCCAAGAAATCCCGTCAGCAATTCGTCAACGGGCAGCACGTCCAGGCTCACCACGTCGTGCCCCCGGGCCGCCAGCTCTTTGACGATGTTGGCCCCAACAAAACCGGTCCCGCCCGTTACCAGAGTCGCCATTCTCTTTCCCTCCGATTTCCTACCCCGCCGGCCGCCGCAAAGGCAACACTGCGATGATGGCCGCCGTGATCAACGTCAATATGCCGGCGTAGTAGTACACCGCGCCAAAACTCCCGGTGTATTCAATAATCGCCGACGCCAGGAACGGTGATCCTATTCCTATGACCCCGTTGATGCCGAACAGCAACCCTATGGATGTTGCTTCCCGACCCTGGCCGGCGTAATCCAGCACCGAAGCCTGGATAATCTGGTGCAGCGCGAAGCTGAATAGCCCCAGCCCCGCCATCACCGGGAGCAACAGCCAGGTTCCGCCCACGTTAACTACCGCCATAGACAGCAGCGCCGCCACCACGAAGCCGGGCGCCATCACAGCCTTCCGGCCGAATTTGTCCGATAGCCAACCCAGCACCGGCGCGGATACGATTCCCATTCCGGTCATGAGCGAATAGTGGACACCGGCCTCCAGGGTGCCCATTCCCAGGGTTTCCCGCAGGTAGAACGGCGTCCAGTTGAACAGCGCATTCAAACCTATGCCCCGCAGCAGGGCCGCCAGGATCAGGCCCATCACCACGCGGTGCCTCAGCAGGCTCACCGCGTAAGCGAATCGCGTCGCGAAATCCCCTGCCTCCGCTGTGGTACCACCACGTCCTAGGCCGCGCAGCGACCACCACACCAACATCGCCATGAAAATCGCCATACCGGCGTAGATGAAGAACACGTGGCGCCAAGTCAGGAACCCTGCGGTGAGCAACGCGCCGGCCGCCACCGGGCCCGCGACGTTGCCCAGGTTCGACCCGAACCCGCTCATGGATATTGCGAAGCCCCGCCGGTCAGGGAATCTTTGCGAGATCGCCGCAGTCGATGGCAGATGCCACAGCGAACCGGGCATCGACACGAACAGCACGATCAACGCCACGACCACAAAATTGGGCGAACCGCCCATCGCCGCATAGGTAACCGCGTGCCCCAGCATGCACGACGTGAGGATCAGCCCCCAGTACGATTTCAGGGCGTCGATCAGAGGTCCCCCGCCCAGGCTGATCGCACTGGACCCCGCCTGACGCACCGAGAACAAGGTCCCAATCATGAAGGTGCTGAGCCCCATCGCCTTGGCAATCTCGGTGATCAGCAGGGGCAGCCCCTGGTCGAACATGTGGGACAGGCCGTGTCCCACCGAAAGGCTGCCGAGGACGAATACGCGGTTATTCTTGATACCGGATGCTTCGGGCGCGGCCGGTGTGGCGGCTTGCACGGGCAATATCCTCCGATGGGCGGGAAAAACAATGCGCTGATTGTAACGACGCGCCCCGGCGCGGGCAAGTTGCGGCAAACCGCCAAACCGCTGCTGAATGTCATATCGTATAATGTCGTTGCCATCCTCAACTTGGTTTGGATCATACGCAGACCTCTATGGAGATAAATCCCTATGGTCACACGAGGGTTTTTCGGCCGGCGTCGTGAAACGCCGCCACGTCCCATTCCGCCCGGCCAGTACCTGGAGCGTGGCTTTCCGGTGCTCACCGCCGGCCCGACCCAGCGCGTCCCGCTGGACCAATGGACTTTCACCCTCGTGGGCGTCGATGGCGAACCCCTCGGTGAATGGAATTGGGAACAGTTCCGCAGCCTGCCCGAGACCGAAATCTTCACCGACATCCACTGCGTAACCAAGTGGAGCAAGCTGGACACCACCTGGAAGGGCGTGACTATTGACGACCTGCTCGCCGCCGCCGGCGTCAGCGACGTTCCACCCTACCTCATGGCCTTCTCTTACGGCGGCTACACCACCAACCTGCCCACATGGGACGTGATCGAAGGTCGCGGCATGGTCGCCTTCGAATTTGACGGCCAGCCCATCGCCCCCGAGCATGGCGGCCCGGCCCGTTTGGTCGTCCCTCATCTGTACTTCTGGAAGTCTGCCAAGTGGCTGCGCGGCATCCGCTTCATGCCCCAGGATCAGCCCGGCTTCTGGGAACAGTACGGCTACCACATGTACGGCGATCCCTGGAAAGAGCAGCGCTACTGGGGCGACTAGATGTCCGCCGATGCGAACCGGGTAGGGGCGGGTTTCAAACCTGCCCCTACACACTGGCAGCCTGCCACCGTTGAGCGGGTAGTCACCGAGACCTACCGCGCCCGGACTTTCACCCTCCGGCTCGATGAACCGCGCTCCTTCCTTGCCGGCCAGCACTACGACGTTCGCCTCACCGCACCCGACGGCTACCAGGCCCAACGCTCCTACTCAATCGCCTCGGCCCCGTCTAGCCCCGCCGGAACCGTCGATCTTACGGTCGAGTTGATCCCCGACGGCGAGGTGTCGCCCTACTTCCACGAGGTGGTGCAGCCCGGGGATGTGCTGGAAGTGCGCGGCCCCATCGGCGGCCCGTTCACGTGGACGGCGGAAATGGGCGGCCCGTTGTTGCTGGTGGCCGGCGGATCAGGAATCGTGCCCATCCGGTCAATACTGGCGGACCGGGAGTCGGTAGCCCCGGAACTGCCGGCATTGCTGATCTACTCAGCTCGTTCACCGCAAGACATAATCTACCGTCCCTGCCTGGACAACCTGGACCAACACAACCCCAACGTGTCGGTTCGCTATTCCTTGACTCGCCAACAGCCGCCCGGGTGGGTGGGGTACAGCCGCCGTATCGACCCGGCCATGCTGCAAGAGTGTCTCGACGAACTTGCAACCCTGAACGGCGTTGTTGCCACGCCGTTGTGCTACGTCTGCGGCCCCACCGGTTTCGTCGAAACCGCCGCCGATGCTCTGCTCGCCGTCGGCGTACCCGAACCCGCCATTAAAACCGAGCGATTCGGTCCCACATCCTGATAACCTAGAATCCCGTCGCCAATCCCGCCAGCCACTGCGCCACCGGCAACACCGTCGCCCACAGCAATCCGGGCCTCAGCACAAAGTCCGCCGCTATAAAGGCCACCAGCAATATCGGCGCATATCGTTGGAACCGCTGGTGCGTCTCCGCCGCAGGCTCCGGCAGGAACACGGCCAGCACCCGGTATCCGGCCAATGGGGAGAGCGGCAGAAGTTGGAATACCGCGTGCAGCAGGTTGTGGATGATCAGCAGCCCGACGACGTCGGAGATTCCTGCCCGCAACCCTCCCGTCATCACCAACGTCAGGCTGTCCGGCGACGGTATCGCCCACGATAGCCAACCCGCCTTCACCGGCGCGGCCAGCACGAACCCCACGCTCAGGTTGCCCAGCGGCCCCGCCGCTGCAATCGCCACCGACGGCCAACGCCCCTGTCGTCCCGGCGGCCCTGGAATCGGCCGTCCCCAGCCCAGCCCGGACACTGTCGCTACCGCGATGCCAACGGGGTCCAGGTGCCGCAACGGGTTGCCGTACAGCCTGCCTTGCGCCCTCGGCGCCGGGTCTCCGAATACCGTCGCGGCCACCGATTGGAACCACCCGCTGACCCACATCGCCACGCCCGCCGAGATGAAACACAGCACCGCCAGCCTGATGAAGGCGGGAACGTCGTCGGGCAGCAGATTGGCGGATGAAATCAGCATGGTGGCGGCACATTCTACGCCATCGCAGGCCCATCCGCCCGCTCAACCGAACCGTC
>JAJDWF010000002.1 GCA_022825745.1 Dehalococcoidia bacterium
CATTTTGTTTCCTCTTTTTCCAAGAAAGCAGTTCTTGTCTCAGCGCACATTGCTACACATCCAACCATTCCGCATATACAAGCCGCAACCGCGGGCATTCTTGCCACAAAGTACAGAGGCTGCCGGATGCCTGTCGAGACCGGCATCCTACCACGCAGGGCATATGCGCGGCGGAACGGCGTTATGCAGTGATTCATCAGGCCTTCCTAAGCCTTCATGGCATCAGGGTCTCTGCGTTTAACGCCCTCAAGCAGTTCGTTGAGCAGGGCTTCCTGCTTCCCGGTAAGTTTGGTCATCGTTGCCTCCTATCGGCAGTATAGTTCGATGACCATTTACACAGTTAGCTGTACACCCTCTCTCCCGGAGATCCTCCTCTTTTCCGGCCGCGATGAGATCCCGAGCGATGGCCTGGGCGGTGAATAATGGTGATCGTGCCACCCGAATCTCGGCTTCAGGACTGAACATCCTGCCCCTCTCCAGGGCCTCAAGTGCAAGTTCCATGACCAGCTGATTGGCGGTCAAGCGCACGCTGGCAGATGAGAGCATCCATGATGCGTCAGGTGTGAGAATCAGGCATGCAACAGGCGGAAACTCAATCGGGCAGCGCCGTCATGGCGGGCCTGACCCGGCACCCAACACCACGCCATCACTCTGCAGCAATCCCTCGATGGCCATGGCGTCGTCCATCACTTCTCCGGCCCAGGCCGTGACCGCCGTGTCCGCGTCGATCTGCAATCCCTGCCGATCATGCTCGTTCCGCAACTGCCTTAGACGGTCTGACACGCTCATACTGCCCTTGAACTGGGGATAAGGGGACGTTTCGATGCATCGGTTTTGGGGATCCCTGAAGAGGACTTCGCTGCCGGCACCGCGCTCGATCCAGTACTCCCCCCGGTGCAGCGACCGATGGTGGAACCGGCACAGCGTGATCAGGTTGTCGAGGCTGGTCTCGCCACCGTCCATCCAGTGCCGGATATGGTGCGCATCGGTCCAGCGCCGCTGTCCGCAACCGGGAAAGCGGCAACCCCCATCGCGAATGCGCAATGCCTGGGCGATCCTGCGCGGGACGACGCGGGAGCGGCGGCCGATGTTGAGCACTGCACCCCGGTCGTTTTCCAATACCGTGGTCCGAGTGGCGTCACAGGCCAGTTGCCGCACCACCGGGGGCGCCAGACAGCGGCCGTCCTGGTCGTGGCAGGTGTGCCCGCCCTGAATCCGGTTGTCAGGATGGGCATCGTTGGCATTGACGTGAACCAGCACCTGGTAGGCCTCATGGGAAGTCAGTGGTTTGGCGCCGCTACCGCCGGTGGCGAGGTAGTGCTCGGCGATGTGCACCAGCGCCGTGGCGCGCCCGGTACCGGAAGATGTTTCCGCGGAAAGTGCGCCAGGCAAAGCCTGGAAGAGAGGGAAATTATGTAGGGAATGACATGATCGAAATCTCTTAGTGGGACCTGGCAGGTTGGTAATCCTGCCCGGCAAAGGTTGGCAACCAGCCGGAACCGAGTGTTGCGTGGTGCAGGGGTGACCCTGGCTGCGAAGCGTACACAGGGAGTCCCCAGGCCGTGTGATTGAGCCCCGAAAGGAAAGGCTTCCGAGGCCGACGTCGTTTTCTGAGCGGAAGGCAGCATGGTCCATGCCGTTATGGCCTGGCGTGGACGACTCGGCGGGGTCGCAGAGCAAGGCATGGTGATACTGAGGTCCCACAGGAACCTGGGAGGTCTCCCGTCCTCCCTCGCGCTGGTAGCGATGCGGGCGTCGCTATAGCAAAACGCCCCGGCGAGCGGTGTCTTGTGCAGCGCCGTATCGAACCAAAATAGCACGAACGCGAGGGTACCTTGTCGGCAACGGGAAGGGATGGGGCAGGAGAAATCGGAGTCCTCTCATAGTACCGGTGAAGCGGGCGAACGTACCCCGAGCGGAGCCCGTGGAGGGAAGGGGAGGATCGGGTTGAAGTGCTTAAGGAGGGAAAGATGGCTGGAACACTGAATCCAGTAACCGTCTCAACGAAACAACTTGAGCTGACACAACGAGTGACAGAGATACCGGAGGGTGCCCTCAAGACGCTGGCACATTTTATTGATCTCGACTGGTTACGCGAAGCGTACCGCCGGACGAGAAAGGATGGGGCAAGTGGTATTGACGGGCAAACGGCGGCAGACTACGAGCAGTGCCTTGACGAGAACTTGTCCAGTCTTCTGGATCGCTTCAAGTCGGGTACCTACCGGGCGCCGCCGGTCAAGCGGGTCTACATTCCCAAGGCGGACGGCAAACGCCTCCGCCCCATCGGCATCCCGACGCTGGAGGACAAAGTACTTCAGCGGGCAGTGGTCATGCTGTTGGAGCCAATCTATGAAGTCGAGTTCTCGGACGTGTCCTACGGTTTCCGCCCAGGGCGTTCGGCGCATCAAGCGCTGGACGCTGTCTGGCGTGGCACCATGGGGCATCCCCGTGGCGGGCTGATTGAGCTGGATATCGAGAGCTTCTTCGATCGTGTAGACCACAAAATCCTCCAATCGCTGGTTGCTCGTCGGGTGGGAGACGGCGTTGTCCGTCGCATTATCGGCAAATGGCTCAACGCAGGCGTCATGGAGGATGGCCGGCTGAGTCGCCCGACACAGGGGACACCACAAGGTGGGGTGATATCGCCGTTACTGGCCAATATCTACCTGCATGAGGTGCTCGACCAATGGTTCGAGAAAGACGTTTTACCGCGTCTCAAGAGCCATGGTTTTGTTGTCCGCTTCGCGGATGATGCGGTGTTGGGATTTGCCCGGGAAGACGATGCCCGGCGCGTCTATGCAGTGCTGGAGAAGCGCTTTGCCAAGTATGGCCTGACAGTACACCCGGAGAAAACGCGGCTTATCGAGTTCAAGCGCCCGATAGGACGGGATCGCCCCCGAGGTGGCCCGGACTGCACGCGGTCGTTCGACTTTTTAGGCTTTACCCACTTCTGGGCGCGTACTCGCAAGGGAGGATGGGCTGTACGACGTAAAACGGCGAAGAACCGGCTGAGCCGCGCGCTGGTGAACATTAAACTGTGGTGCCGCCGCTACCGTCATGAGTCGGTGGTGTGGCAGCATGCCCAACTGAGCCGCAAGCTCCGTGGGCACTACGCTTACTACGGCATTACAGGAAATGCGCGCTCACTTGCCCGCTTCCTGCATGCGGTAGAACGGATCTGGCGGAGATGGCTGGCGCGGCGTAATGGTCGCGCCAAGTTGCTGTGGGTTCGCTTCAGTGCGTTCCTGAAGCGGCATCCGCTGCCGCCTGTGAAGGTAGTTCACAGTGTGTACCTCTCCCAGTCATAGCTTCGACCTGAGGAGCCGGATGCGGGAGTTCCGCACGTCCGGTTCTGTGGGAGCCCCAGTGGAGCAATCCCTGGGGCGACCCGACCAGTTTTGTCGATGTCCTCCAGGAACTCTGATGTTGTTCGAGGATACGTATTCGATGTGGACGGAAAACCGGGTCAGGGCGGCAAATTTTTTTACCCTCCAATTTTGCGATACCTGCAATTTTGCTGGATGGCGGGCCCGCCAATCCGGCCTGTCCGGGCTCGCGGCTAGGGCTGCACGTCATGCCGGTGGGCGATCGCGCGTGCTGGCGGCGGACGCCCTGTCGAAGCGCTGACGACCGGCCGGCTGCCGGCGCCTCCAATCTCCCCGGGCGGTGAGGGCGCGCACGCTCTCTGACGGGAATCCGCCCCTAAATCGGCGTTCCGATACCTGCAATTTTGCAGGATTTCACAGCTCTTGGGCCGCATTTACACTCCCGCGCGAAGAAAACCGTTGCGGGTGTACAGAGGAGTGGATCGATGGGATCGATTGTAGCGCCCAACTCTTCACCACCGGCAACAACCCGTCGGCGTCCCGGACTCACTTTGATGAACGCCTGCAATACAAATAGCAATAACCTACCAGGGAGAAAGTAGCGATGTCTGACACCCATTCATCTACGACGTTGACCACCGGCACGGTTGCGGTCGGCGGCGCTACGACGGGCGAGATCGGCCACGCGGGCGACCGCGACTGGTTTGCGGTGACGCTGGAGGCGGGCAAGACCTACCGGATCGACCTCAAGGGCGCGTCGAGCGGCGCCGGCACGCTACGCGACCCGTATCTGACGGGCCTCTACGACGCGGACGGCAACCGGATCGCGGGCATATCGGACGACGACAGCGGTCAGGGTTACGACAGCCAGGTGACGATCACCGTGCAGACGACCGGCACCTACTATGTGTCGGCCGGTGCCTGGGAAAGCAAAACAGGCACCTACGAGGTGTCGGTGGCGGATGTCACGGACGACGACAGCCGGGACGACTACGGAGCTTCGAGCGGGACGGCCGGCGCGGTTGCGGTCGGCGGCTCGGCGACGGGCGAAATCGGCCACACGGGCGACATCGACTGGTTCGCGGTGCCGCTGGAGGCGGGCAAGACCTACCGGATCGACCTCAAGGGCGCGTCGAGC
>JAJDWF010000140.1 GCA_022825745.1 Dehalococcoidia bacterium
GTCCATTTCCCACAACGTTTGCCCTAGGGTCTGTTTACAAAGTCAGGGTTGATTCTTCTCAATTTGAGCATGAATTATTGATAAATCGGAACGGCTGTGCTATACTTCTGTGCGCAAAAGTGCTTGCCAAAAGCACACCCAGGAGTATAGCAGATGCCGCGAAAATGGTTATCAAACCGACAGTGGAAACGCCTTGCTCCGTTGCTCCCCGCCGAGCACGGCAAGGGCCGGCCCTATGCCCAGGATCACCGCACCACGATAGAGGGGATCCTGTGGATCGCTCGCACTGGTGCGCCCTGGCGGGACTTGCCTCCGCAGTTCGGCAAGTGGGGCACGGTGTACCAGCGGTTCAACCGATGGGTGAAAAGCGGCGTCTTTGACGCCGTTTTTGCGTCCCTGTCCAAGCTTTTCAATCTGGACGTGGTGATGATTGACGGTACGTTCGTCAAAGTTCACCAGCATGGCACGGGTGCCCCAAAAGGGGACGCCCGCCGGACCAATCCCAAGCCGTTCAAGCCATCGGGAGAAGTCGCGGCGGGCTTACGACGAAAGTGGTCGCACTCACGGACAAAGCAGGGAGATTCGTCAAGTTCAAACTGAAACCAGGGAACGCCGCCGAGGTTACTGAGTTGTCCGCTCTCCTCGACGACGCTCACTTTGACGAAACCAACGAGCTACTTGCCGACAAAGCCTATGACAGCGATGCAGCGCGCTTGTTGCTGGCGTCGCTTGGCATTATACCGACCATACCTTCCAGGTCAAACCGCCTGACGCCGGTTCATTACGATGTGGAGTCGTACAAGGCTCGCCACTTGGTCGAGAATGCCTTTGCCGACGTGAAGCAGTACCGGGGTATAGCCACGCGCTACTGCAAGCTGGAAGCGACGTTTGCCGGGATGCTGGACTTGGTATGTTGGGTTGTAGGCACAAAACCCAGCCGGCGCGGGCCATCTCGGTACGAACGGCAGTCCGATTTTGGCGAGGCAGACGGACGGCAGTTGCCGTTGCCGGCGAAAGCGTGGTAGCCTGATTCCATTCCACGACAGCCTGAATCGGGCGAGGAGGGCAAATGAATCGACGCCATTAACGCCAAAACCCTGCTATTACCAGTAGCAGGGTCGCAGCGTCCCCACGAAGGGGCAAAATTTCACCAGTCGGGTGACCGGTCGTACTCGAGCGAGTACGGCAATGGTACGCCCTTAACGATGCGCGTGTCAACGGCCCCGGCTGGATTTTCCACACCAGCCGGGGCTTTTTGTTGCCCGGCAAAGGAGTAGCACCACAATGAAACAGGAACCGAATCGCACCAACAATACGTCCCGAACCGTGCTTGTAGCGCCTTCAAGCCTCATTGAACGCAAGGCCAGAGTCGGCTACACCACAGCGAGAGCCATCTGGAGAGGGGGACACCAACCTGAAACGTTGCAGAATGTCACCCGCATCTTGTTCAACTCACAATCATGGGGTAAGAAGTGGGAACGCATCCACGCCGAACTCCTCTTGTCAAACACCAGTGAGGTTTACTCTTTTGAGACCGTCCAGGGATTGGGCATTCGGGAACAGCCTTGCACCTGCCCGCCAGGGAAAGGACATAATGCAGAGGACAATTCCTGTTAACGGGGATTGATGCAGACATCGCTCGGAGAGAGGCCGCTGCATAACCGACACAGAAGGCTCCGCTGGCCTCGGCATCGCCGGGGCCTTTTTCGTGCTTGACTTTGATAGGGTTGTGGCGCATATTGACGGTGCTACAGACACGGGAGCTGCCCGGTCAACAAGGTTTGTCGTTTACGGGATGGGACCTATGGTCCCTCTTGTCGGCAAACGTGCCGGGATGTCCGTGTCTGTAGCAAGCGCCCATCCTAAACAAGGGGGACTGCCATTTGAGAGCCGGCTGATGATGATCTTTACGGGCCGGCGATATTTCCGAAATCACAACGCCCGGTTGCTGGAACAACCGAGCGTCGCGCCTGATCCACCTGATCTGAGCAGGGGAACCCAGGGCCATTATAAGGCAGAGGAATTTTAACCGTCTGCACTTGGGTTTTCAATCGCTCCCTTCGTCAGGTGATCGGCGAAGGGAGCTTTTGTTATGCCGATCCAGCAAGAAAAGAAACGCCCCAGCATGAAGGACGGCTGGCAACGCCTGTCTCCCACAGAGCGATGTTGTGAGGCGTTTGTCATCGGTGCCACGGTCATCGTAGGGGTGGTGGGCGTAATCGTAGGCGGCGCGGTCGCAGGGCTGGTGTTCGCCGGAGCTGCCTTTTTGGGTACGGCCCTGCCCCTGGCGGGTACAGCGGCGTTCCTGGAGAGCCGTCGCCGGTGACCGCATTGCAAACCGACCGGTGGCTCAATCCTACTGAGAGGGAGGACCCCCATGACTACGCCCGCCGTTCCCGACACCGACATTCCCAAGTGCAAAGATGGCTGCTGTCCCCGCCTTGAACCCTATCCGCTCCCGCTCACCATCATCGCGGCCATCGGGATGGCGATGATGTGGGTATTCATTCTGTGGTGGTTCGCCGCGATGTTCTACTTTCTCTGGACAGCCTCGACCATCTGGTTCGGCGTGTCAATGATCCCCGTTGCTTTGGGCGCATGGCAGATTGCGCGGAGAATACGCAGGGATCAGCGATAGATGACCAGACCCCCAAAATTAGACCGTCGGGCGCGGCACCAAGCTCGACTCCAGCGTATGAACCGGCAAAATCGTATGATGCTGCGCTGGTGCGCCCGGCTTTTTTTCCGCGATGGCTGTCGCCAGTGCGGTGGCCGCCTCTATCGCTCTTTACGGGAACTACGGCCTGGAATGGGGACTCCCACACCTGCCGTCCTCAATGGCCGACGCAGTGGCGAATGTCCGTACAGCAATGGATTCGTTAGTGCTGCTGCCGTTCTACTTGGTCGGCCCTCTTTTCGCGGTGCTGGCGTTCCTGTGCTGGCTTTTTTCCCAAGAACCGGAGCAGCTATAATCGACTGAAACATCTACTTTGTAAACAGACCCTAGCATGAAGTCCTCCTATGGATTTTGTCGCGCATAATGTAGCCGATATTCGATAATAGGTCAATAGTTCTCCATATGCCGAACTTAGCCGTTTTGCACATTCTACTTATCGGTTATACTCTCTGCGCCGAAAAGGACCCGCCGGACACGCTCAATGCCCGCCACCACCAATTCCCTCCCCCGCATCCTCATCACCGACTTCGTATGGCCCTCCACCGCGCCCGAGCGGGAAGTGCTGGCTGCCGGGTTGGGGAATGGCGTTGAGGTGGTGGAGGCGCCGGACGGGACGGAGGAGACGCTGGCGGCGCTGGCCGTCGATTGCGACGCGATCATGACGTGCTTCGCGCAGGTTACGCCGGCGGTGGTGCGCGCCGCCGAACGGTGCCGGTGCATCAGTCGCTACGGCGTGGGCGTGGACAACATCGCCGTGGACGTGGCTACGGAGCTGGGCATCCCCGTCACCTACGTGCCCGACTACTGCGTGGACGAAGTGAGCGACCATGTGATGGCGCTGCTGCTGACGTGGAACCGGCAGGTGGGCTTCTACGACGGCATCGCCAAGGCGGGACGCTGGGAGGGCACGCCGTCGCCGCATCCGTTGACGCGACTGCGGGGCCAAACCATCGGCGTCGTCGGGTTCGGACGCATCGGGCGGGCGGTGGCGGACAAGGCGCGGGCGTTCGGCCTTTCGGTGCTGGCCTACGACCCGTACTTGGTAACGGACGCCGACCTGCCAGATGGAGTGGTGGCGGCATCGCTGGACGACCTGCTGGCCACGTCCGACTACGTGACGGTGCATACGCCGCTGAACCAGGAGACACGGGGGCTGATCGGCGAGCGGGCGTTCGGGCTGATGCGCGCGTCGGCGTACCTGATCAACTGCGCCCGCGGGCCCATCGTAGATGAGCCGGCGCTGTACGCCGCGCTGCGGGAAGGCAGCATCGCCGGGGCCGGCCTGGACGTGATGGAGTCGGCGTCGCCGCCGGCGGACCACCCCATGTTCGCGCTGGACAACGTGATAATCACGCCGCACGTGGCGTTTCTGTCGCAGCAGTCGGTGCTGGAGCTGGAGGTGCGGACAGCCAAGGCCACTGTGGACGTGCTGCAGGGCCGGATGCCGGAGTTCCTGGTGAATCCGGCGGTGTTGCCGCACTCGCGGGTGGCGCTGGGTTGAGTTCTGGATTCCCGCTTTCGCGGGAATGACGGTGTATCGACGGAGGTTGATTTGGCGACGGCAGGTTTTACGATCAGTTATCTGGGGACCGGCTCCGGCGGGAGTACCCTGCGCGACCACACGGCGATGGTGCTGGAATGTCCGCAGGGCGAACGCATCCTGCTGGACGCGGCGTCGGGCAATACCGTTTTGCGCCATGGCGAGCAGTTGGGAATATCACCCACCGAGTTCGACCACTGCCTGCTGAGCCACAGCCATCCCGACCACTGCGAGGGGCTGCCGCACATCGAGATGCAGCGCAGCCGGCGCAACCCGGCCGAAGCGCCGATGCAGGTGTACGGCTCGGAGCGGGCGACGTCGGACATCGCCACGCTGTTGGCGTATCCGCAACGCGGACTGACCGTGGACGCGGATGGAGTGCGGCGGCGGGATGGCCGGCTGGTGTTCACGCTGCAACCCACGGAGCCGGGTGAGTGGGTGCAGTTGTCTCCCAACGTGCGGGCCAGGTGCGCTCCCGTTGACCACATCGGCGGCGCGATGGCGTGGCGCGTGGAATCGGGCGAGCGCTCCGTGGTGTTTTCGGGGGATACGCGGTGGTGTCCGTCGCTGGCGGAACTGGCAGAGGGGGCGACGCTGCTGATCCACGAGGCTTTGTGCGTCGAGGCGGAACGCCACCGGGCCGAGGAGACCGCGCACTCCACGGCGGCCGAGGCCGCGCGCATCGCGCAGTTGGCCGGCGTGCAGGCGTTGACGCTGACGCATATCGACAATGCGTACCACCTGGATACCGAGCCTCTGGTGGCGGAGGCGCGGTCGGTTTACGACGGCCCGGTATCTGTGGCGTTCGACTGCTGGCAGCAGAGCGTCTGACCGGCGCAAATGATGGTAAAATCACCGCCGTTCCCGAATCGCCACCACGCCGCTGTGAGCTGACGACACCGATGCACACCCACACTGTCCACGAAGTGAACCCGTTGGTGCGGGTCGTCAACCTGTTGCAGGAATACTCCCTGCCCCTGATTCTTGGCGTGATCCTGGGGCTGGTCGCGGCCAACGTCAACCAGCATTGGTACGAGGTGGTCGTTGACTTCCACCCCCTGGGGCACGACGTTTACGTGTTCGGGCATGCGCTGACGCTGCACTTCATCATCAACGGGATGTTCATGTGCCTGTTCTTTGGCATCGCAGCCAAAGAGATCACGGAGTCAACGCTGCCCGGAGGAGTGCTGAACCCGCTGCGCCGGGCGATCAACCCGCTGGTAGGCACGCTGGGCGGCGTGTTCGGGCCGGTTGGCCTGTACTTCCTGATGGCCTGGATATTTTACGGGGGCAGCGACGTATTCGGGGCCGTGGCCAACGGGTGGGCCATCCCCACCGCCACAGACATCGCGCTGGCGTGGCTGGTGGCGCGGGTAGTATTCGGGCCGCTGCACCCGGCGGTGAACTTCCTGCTGCTGCTGGCGGTGGTGGACGACGCCATCGGGCTGGTCATCATCGCGGTGTTCTATCCCGACCCGCACCATCCGGTGGAACCGCTCTGGCTGCTGGCGACGGTGGGCGGCATGGCGGTGGTGTTCGTCCTGCGCAAGCTGCGGGTCCGCTGGTGGCCGGTGTACATCCTGACCGGCGGCTCGCTTTCGTGGGTCGGCCTGGCCGGCGCGGGAGTGGAGCCGGCCCTGGCCCTGGCGCCCATCGTGCCCTTCATGCCAAGCGCCGTCCACGGCAACGGAACGGCGCCGGAACACGCCCACTCCCACGAAGAAATGTCGGAGCGCCCACACGCCGCCGACGCTGCGCACGAGGGACACAGCGTGCTGGAGCAGTTTGAGCATCAACTCAAGCTGTTCGTCGATTTCGGGCTGTTCTTCTTCGCGTTCGCCAACGCCGGCGTGGCCTTCACCAACATCGGCCTGGTTACGATGATGGTGCTGGTGTCGCTAATCGTGGGCAAGGGCATCGGCGTCGCGCTGTTCTCGTGGCTGGCGTCCAAGGTAGGGTTCCCGCTGCCGGACGGCATGGGAGTGCGGCACTTGGTGGTCACAGGGGTGATTGCGGGGCTGGGCCTCACGGTTGCGCTGTTCGTGGCCGGCAAGGCGTTCCCCGGCGACTCGCCCTTCCAGGAACCGGGCAAGATGGGCGCGGTGTTCAGCATCGTGGCGGCTCTGGTGGCCTACGTCCTGGGCAAAGTCCTGCGCGTGCATCATCCGCCCGAAGGCCGCCGGGTCATGGAACACCATCGCGGCGTGCTGCCGCACGAGTTGCACGGCACCGACGCCACGATAGTGGAAACGCCGCCCGGCGAATCATCAAACGACAACTAGGCAATACTTTGGAAGGAGGCCGGTCGCAATGGCGATGATTGGCGTACTGACGCACCATTGGGCCAAAGCGGACAAGATCGCTGAGGCGAAAGCGCTGCTGGAAGGCAACGGCGAGGCGCAGAGCAAAGCGCCCGGATTCGGGGCCCGGCAGACGTTCATCTCCCTGTCGGATCCCACCAAGATCTCGACCCTGGTGACCTGGGATAGCAACGAGATCTACGACGCGTGGCGCGCCAGTCCCGAACGGGCCGTGGCAATGGCCGGGGCCGAAGAGCTTTGGGCGCAACCGCCGGAATCCGAGCGGTTCGAGATGCAGGACTAGAGCAGCGCCGCCACGTCGATCCGTTCGGCCAGCAGGTCGGCCATCCGCTCCGCCTTGTGGGCGTGGTGCGGAACAACCGCGCCGAGCAAGTTGCCCACGGCGTCGGCGGTGGCGACGGTGCCGCCGTCAACGAGCAGGACGGGCACGTCGCGCTTGGCCGCCTCCACGCGGATGTATTCGGTGGGCCGCGCGCCGCCGGTGAGCACCAGGCAGCGGGTGTCCTGCATCAGGCTGGCCATCTGGATGTCGGGCCGCTCCGCGCGGGTGATGACGGCCTGGTGGGGAAACCTGCCGAAGTAGCCGGCGCCGGAGTCCATTATGTTGCCGCCGATGAGGAAGCGGTCGATCCAGGCGTCGCCGTCCGAGGGTTCCAGTTCCCAGCGTCCGCTGAGTTGCTGCTCCAGTTGATTCATGGTCAGTGAAAGCAGCGGACGGTCCTCTGGCAGGGCGGCTGCGACGGCGATGCCGGCCGCGGACACTTCACCCAGCATCCGGGCGGTTGCGGCGGCGCGGTAACGCGGCGTCTGGTTCACGATGACGCCGGCCACGGCGTCGCCCAGGGGCGCGACGCTGCCGGATACCGACACTGCCGACAGGCCGGCGTCGTATCCGAACACGGCGACCACCCGCGCCGACAGGCGTTCGACCAGCCCGGCGGTGATGGCGGACGAAACACCGGACCCGCCGGCCGGGTTCGCCACCTCGACCAGCGTGTGCTCGCTGATGCCGGCAAGCGACCGGACTGCGCTGGCGGCGGCGTCCAGGGAAGCGGAATCATCGCCGGAGGCCACGGCCACGCCGCCGCGGAAGTTCTCGGCGAAATAGACGGCGTCAGGGTCGGTGCGGCCGGCCGGCGATAGCGGCTTGCAGACCGATACCGTCGCACCATCACGAGCGATCAGGGTGGCCAGGCCGGCGGCGACGGAGGTTTTGCCCGCGCCGGGGCCGTGGGATGCTACCAGGATGGTGGACATCGGGGGCAATCAGTAATCGTCAACCCGGTTTTCGATGTGCGTCGGGTCGAAGCCGGGCGGGAAGTTGGTGGTGTCGTCCCACTTGCCCATGGTCATGTCGCAGCGGTGCAGGCTGGCCCGGTCGAAGTTCGCGCCCCGCATATCGGTCATAATCCACATGGAATCGCGGATCTTGGCGTTGGTGAAGTCGGCGCCGCTCATGATGGCCCGGCTGACGTCGGCGCCGTTGAGGTTGGCGCCCTGCCAGTCGGAGTTGGTCAGATTGGCGGAGCGCAGGTCAACCTCGATGGCCGTGGTCTGGCTGCAATCGGCGGCGGTGAGGTTGGTGTTGAGGAACGAGGCGCGGTTGAGGCGGGACCACTGCAGGATGCACTCCGACATGTCGGACTGCTTCAGGTCCGCCCAGAATAGGTTTACGTTGCGCAGGATGGTGGTTGCCATCTGCGCCGACGCCAGGGTCGCGCCGTACAGGTCCGCGCCGGTGAAGTCCGTCGCCCGCAGGTCGCAGCGCGACAGGTTGGCCCGGGTGAGCCGAGCGTCGCTGAGGTTCGCGCCCCGCAGGTCGGAACCGCGCAGGTCAGCGCCGGCCAGGTCCAGGCCGCTCAGGTCGGCGACGCGGAGGTCAAGCTGTTGGTCGGGGTGGTCGGCCCGCCACGCCGCCAGGGCATCCCCACCGGCGCGGACGATTTCGACGTGTTCGGTGTTAGCCATCAGCCGCGTGCCGCCGCAATTTCGTCTTCCACGTCAAAGACCCGCTCGGCGATGACCATTTTCAACTCGTTGACCTTACTGTAGCCGGGGTATTCGTCGCCCTCTTCGTCGAAGCGGTCAAAAATCTTGGAACCGTCCAGGTAGATTTCCAGCCGGCCCTTGTCGGACGGGGTGAGCTTGATGGCAATATCGCCGGCGTTCTGGGAACGCCAGAATTCGGTCGCCAGCCACGTGGCGAGGCCGTGGTAGCCTCAAGGCACGCAGTAAACGATGTCCACTTCAACTTTGCCGAACTCTGAGCGGGTCATAGTCATTCGGGTTGATTCTCCTATTCGATCGTTCAGCAGGGGGATGCGCCTTATCATGCGCCCTCAGGGTTCACGAAACGGTTAGCGGACCACCGCGCTGGCCTGGCCGACGGCGGTCTTGTCGCCGTCCTGGTTCTCGCAGTACACGTCCACCACCACCATGGTGCTGCCGTCGTCCTGCGGCTGGCGGCTGTTGACCTGCCCGTGGACGCTGACGGTGTCGCCGTGCTTGACCGGGCGCAGGAACTTGAGGTTCACGTTGCCGCTGCGGTGGAAGTCCTCGGCCCCGATGAACTTGCGCATGGCCTCGGTGCAGAAGGCGATGCTCATGCGTCCGGAGGCGATGGCGTAGGTGGTGCCCAGCCGCTTGGACGCCAACTCCGGATCGTTGTGGATGTTGGCGCGGTTGAGGATGCCGCACGCCTCGAACGTGTTGATGACGTCCTGGGTGATGTGCTTGGTGATTACGGGCAGCGTTTCGCTGTCTAGCCTTGCGGATGCCATTTCTTGCCCAACTCCTCGGGTTTCTTGATCTGGTAGGTGCGCATTCTCTCGATCAGCCGCCCGTCCTCGTCCGTGGCGGTGGCCTCGATGACCAGGTAAGGCTTGTCCCGGCGGATGAACTTGTCGTGGATGCGGCCGGTGACGCGGATTTTCTTGCCGGGGACCGGCGGGTTGTGCAGGTCGATCTCGTTGCCGGCGTTGATGCTGCCGGTCTGGTCGTCGTAGGCCAGGGCCAGCGAGGTGGCGTCGTGCTTCACGGCGATGGTTGGAAACACCGCGTCGGGGTCATCTACAGCCCTGCGGTAGAGGTCGATCATCTCCTGCGTCAGCTCGTACTCGTAGGAGCCGAGTTCCTCGCCGATCTGGACGTCGTCGTAATTGAACAGGGGGAGGTCTTGTGCGGCCATAGCGGGACACTCCGAAAACGGTGTAGTAAGCGGGGATTACAATACCGCAGGCGGGGCCTGCGGTCAATTGCGGTCAAGAGATAGCTGCTCTGCGTTTCCGCTATCATGGGCCCGGCATCTCGATGAACGGCATCGCGGACCCGAGCATATGCAGGAGGAAACACCTTGGCAACACTGAACACAGCAGAGGTGGAAGAATTTCTGTCCCAGCCCCGAACGGCGCAGCTGGTCACCATGTACGCCGCCGGCACTCCCCACGTGGCGCCGGTCTGGTTCCTTTGGGATAACGGCCGGGCCCTGGTGATGGCCGGCAGAACGACGGTCAAGGTGCGCAACATTCGCCGCAATCCCGCCGTGGCCCTGAGCGTCGCCACCGCGGACCACCCCTACTCGTTTGTGACCATCGAGGGCACGGCCACCATCACCGACACCGGGCTGGACGACATGGTGCGCCAAACCTGCGTCCTCTACGAGGGAGACCGGCGAGGCGCCGAGTTCGCCGCGCAACTCCTCTCAGAAGAACGGCTGACCCTCATCGTCATCACCCCCGACCGCTTCATCTCCTGGAAAGAAGACGAGGAATAAGGATCTATCCCGGCTGTGAGATAATTCCTAAACCCGGATAGCGTAGCGACAAAATTCATACCCGTCATCTAGTACCAAGCTCCGCCATGTCAGCAGAGTTGTAATGTCTCTATCACGGCCTCTCATCCTTCGAGAGAACCGCATAGATCCGATTCACAACCAGGTCCTTCTCATCCTTGTCAATAGTTCGGATCAACTCCCGCTGATTTACAACCTCTGCAAAGAGATCGTTCATCACTTCAAGGCTGGTGACAAACCCAGCCTTTTTCTTTACGTACTCGACAAAGAGCGGCACCAGGAATTCCGACAACTCGGCATCACTCATCAACGCTATTTCACGCGATGTCATTTTGACTCTCCCTTTTATGCAAGGCCCCGCTGAAGTAGCAGGCCTTCCCGTATTCCCGAGGTCTGTGCCTGTCAGTCTGCTTCCAGATACTTCACCGGAATCTCATACCAATGCACTCCTTCAACACGCGCATTGTGTAGTTTGCCGCTCTCGATCTCGACACCTGCCACCGCCCCTTTGCCCGGCAGGCCAGTGAACTCCTCCAAGTATTCAGCATTGCGCTTTGCGCGTTTGATGTCGCTCATCGCAATGGTGAACGAAGCCTCGACTGCGATATAGACGGGATTCCCCGCGTCATCCTTGGCCAGTAGCACCAGATCCGCGTTCTCAAAACTCCGCACATCATCGAGAGGTTTGTTGGCTGCTCTGGCCATGTTGGAGAATGAGACAACCATTTCTCGTGGCATCTGAGTGACGAGTTGATACCCCATGTCGTGTGCGACCAGGGCCGCATTTCGACGCATAGCGCTCGCAGCGTGTGATCCCTTGAGATAACCCAAGTGGCGTTCCATCGTCTCGAACCGCTTGTCGACTTTCTCGAACCGCTCGTCAATTTTCTCGAACCGCTCGTCGAACTTTTTGAACTGCTCCGCAACCGCAGAGTTGTCGCTGCTGCGCTCTTCGCGTAACTGCTCCAGCGATTCCAGCACTTGGTCGATTTTTGCCACCACCTCGCGGCCCTCTGGCGTCAGATTTTCCTGTCCTCTCGGCGTGCTCATCGCTCCTCCGTGTAGGCGTATCACCTACGCGATTAGTATAACAAATTGTAGCCTTTCTGCAGGGAACACCGCCCAGACCCTGCTCGGCTGCAAGATCGCCTTGACATCCCCGCACCCCCAAACATAGAATGGTAGGCCGTTTGGGAGATTGGGATTATGGATTATGCCATCGTAAAAACGGGCGGCAAGCAGTACCGCGTTTCGCCCGGCGACGTGCTCGACGTTGAGTTGCTCGACGTCGCGGCCGGCGCGACCACCGAAATCGACGACGTGCTGGCCGTCTCGCGCGACGGGCAGATGCGCTTCGGCGCGCCCAACGTCCCCGGCGCCAAAGTCGTCGCCGAGGTCCAGTCGCACTACAAGGACCGCAAGGTCATCGTGTACAAGTACAAGGCCAAGACCCGCTACCGGCGCAAGAAAGGCCACCGCCAGAACTACACGCGCATCCAGATCCAGAGCATCGAGACGGGAGGCTAGGAAATGGCCCACAAGAAAGCCGGCGGCAGCACCAACAACGGCCGCGACAGCAATGCAAAACGACTGGGCGTGAAACGCTACGGCGGCGAGCGCGTCACCGGCGGCTCCATCATCGTCCGCCAGCGCGGCACCCGCATCCGCCCCGGCACCAACGTGGGCATGGGCCGCGACTACACCCTGTTCGCTATGATCGACGGCGAGGTGACCTACGAGTGGGCCGCCCGGGGCAAGCGCCGGGTCAGCGTGTACCCGCGGGCCGAAGCGTCGGCCGTCGCCGCATAGTGCCGCCCTGTCCCAGTCCAAAGGTAATATCACCATGAAAGCAGAAATTCACCCGCAGTACTTCAACGCGACCATCACCTGCTCCTGCGGCAACGTGTTCCAGACCGGCGCCACCAAGCCGGCCATGCGCGTCGAAGTGTGCGGCCGCTGCCATCCCTTCTACACCGGCGAGCAGCGCATCGTTGACACCCAGGGCCGCATCGAGCGGTTCAGCCGGCGCTTCAACTTGGACGGCTAGCCGGACGGCACACATCAACCACGCGGCGGGAGCCTGTACCGGCTCCCGTTTTGCTATGGGGCCGTCTTTGCTATGGGAATCATAGGCGATTATGCCGCGTTACGTCCCCAAGACCGTCCGTGAGTACGGGCGCATCCACCTGGCCGAGCGGCTGGCCGCCCACGGCTGGCAGTGCTTCATCGCGCGCCGCAGCCCCAACGAGGACGAGGTAATCGCCGGGCGGCCTGAGCAGGACGTCGAAGTGCGGCTCAAGTTCCACTCCCAGGAGCACAGCCAGGCGGTGCGGTTCTACGACTTCGACACGCTGGACTGGGACTGGCAGTACCTGGTCATCACCACCTATATCCTCGACCAGGCCCCGGTTACGTACCTCATGTCCCGCGCCGACGTGAGCGTTGACGGCCGCATGGACGACGAATTTGGCGGCGCGCTGTGGCTGCAAGCGGAGGTGTTCTCCGCCGACGAGTTCCGGGAAGCGTGGTACAAGCTGGATGAGTAGCCACCCCCATGCCGGACCCGCCGAATCGCCGCGCCCCCTGTACGGCGGGCAGGCGGTCATCGAGGGGGTGATGATTCGCGGCGTCCGGCACTACAGCCTGGCGGTGCGCCGGCCCGACGGCGGCATCTTCTGCGCCACCGAGCCGGTGAGCAGCCGGTTCTCCGGGCGGCTGCGGCGGATTCCCCTGCTGCGCGGCGTCCTGATCCTGGCCGAAACGCTGTGGCTGGGGATGAAATCGCTACAGCGTTCGGCAGTCATCGCCGCCGAGGAATCCAGCGCCGACGGGGATGGCGACGGCAGTGGCGATGACGGCAGTTCCGCCGTCAGCAACTGGACCATGGGCCTTACCATGGCCATCGCGGTGGCGCTGGGCATCGGCGTCTTCCTGGTGCTGCCCCTGCTGGCGGTGCGCCTGATCGAGCCGTTCATCGGGTCCCTGCTGGTGAGCAACCTGATCGAGGGCGTCATCCGGCTGGTGATCCTGGTGGCATACGTGGCCGGCATCTCGCTGATGCGGGACATCCGGCGGGTGTACGCCTACCACGGCGCGGAGCACATGGCGGTGCACACCTACGAGGCGGGGCAGGCGCTCACCGTGGACAACGTGCGGCGGCATCCCACGCCGCACCCGCGCTGCGGCACGGCGTTTCTGATCACCGTGGCCATCGTGTCGGTGGTGGCGTTCGCCATCCTGGACGCGCTGCTGGGGTCCGAACTGTACTGGCGGGTGCTGTCGCGCATCGTGCCCATCCCAGTCGTTGCGGCGGTGAGCTACGAGATCATCCGGTTCGCCGGCGCCCACCGCACCGCGTGGTTCGGCAGGATACTGTCCGCCCCCGGCCTGTGGCTGCAACAGATCACCACGCGCCAGCCCGACGCGGACCAGATCGAGGTGGCCATCGCCGCCATGGCGGCGGCGGTGGCGGCGGACGCCGATACCGTGCCCGCCCAACCGTCTGTGATACAGTAGCGCCGACGAGCGATTGACGACACCATCCACTACGCGCAGGTGCAGCATGGCCGACGTACCCGATATGCAGATGATCCCGTACCTGACGGCCACCGAGCCGCGCAATTTCGTGGAGCAGGGGCTGCAACGCTACAACGAACTGCTGGAGCGGCTGGCCGGGCAGATGGACGACCTGCTCGCGCTGGCCCAGGACGGCCAGCCCATCGACGCCGAACTGGCCGACCAGTTGTCCAGGCTGCGGGAGTCGCTGCGTCCGCGACACGGCCTGTGCATCGACCGGGCCTGCTTCTCGTGCCGGGTGCATGAGGAGGCCATCAAGGAGCACGTGCTGCTGTACGTGGACTGGAAGCTGCCGGGGACTGTGCAGCAACTGGAGCGGCTGAAGAACCGGAACTAGATTTCAGCGGGCCGGTTGGCGGGCCACGGCCACGATGTGGTACATGTGGCGGTAGAGCTGGAACGCGCCGGCCAGCATGGACTTCAGGTCGGTTTCGGCGTCGGGGCGCACGTGGCGGAAGATGTCGGTCTCGGTGTAATAGACGGCTACGTCGGGCCGCTGCTGCTGTAGTGCCTGCACCAGGCGGCGGGACTCGCCCACGGGAATCAACGGGTCTCCCCGGTCGTGCATGACGCGCATGACGGTGTGGGGACTCCACTGGGCGATGTGTTGGGACGGCGCTATGGAATCGACCTCGGCCCGGAAGGACTCGGGGAGTTCGGCATAGCGGACGCGGGCCTCGGCGATGGAGCCGGTCCCCTCCAGCAGGGCGCGGGCGGCGGGCGATTCGGACTCGGGCGTAAGCATGTTGTCGTACACCTGGCGGGTGAGGCGGTCCACCTCCCACGGGATGCCTTCACCGTCATCAATGTCGCCGCCGTTATCGATGGCGCGGCCGGCGGCGATCTGCACCACCAGGTCCGCCGTGTCGTAGTACCCGCCGAAGGCGTTGACGAAGGCGATGCCGTCGGCGATGCGCGGGTCGGCGGCAGCGACCAGGGCGAAGGACGCGCCGACGGAGAAGCCGGCCAGTCCCACCCGGTCGGGATCGACAAACTCCTGCCGGCGCAGGTGCTCAAAAGCGGCCACGATGTTGGCGACTTCGCCGGCGTCAACCTGCGCCCGCTCGCCCATGGTGGGTGACCAGTAGTACATGACGGCGAAACCGGCGCGGGCCAGGGCCCGGCCCAGGTTAACCACGTCGGGGTCGTCGGCGCCGGCGGCGTTGGCGCCCAGGAAAATCACCAGTCCGGCGCGGCGCTTGCCGTCGGGGATGACGTAGATGTCGCCATGCCCCATGCTGCCGTCGTCGCGGGGGAACTCAGCGGCGACGTGCTCCGGTGCGCTGGCCAGCCAGGGTTGCGGCTTGACCGGCGACGGCAGCACCTGCGCGGCGAAGGCGGCGGTGTGAATCGCGGTCGTGATGGGTCGAAAGAGCGCCAGGGCGGCCACGATTACCACCGCAACCACCAGCGCAAAGATGTACAGGCGATAGGAGAACCGTCCCAAAAAGCGCAGCATGGTGGCCAGATATTACCATCCGCCACCGGCGTTGCAGGTGCCCCATTCTTCCATCGGCTATAATGTCGGTAGTTACGCCATAACGAGGAACAATACGATGAACGACGCCAACGCACGAGAAATCATTGAAGAGGCCATCAGCACAGTAGCTGAAGCGAACCCGCAGAGCACCTTCGGGCAGTGGCTTGAAGACCTGACCGTTGCCGTGTCTCCTCACATCAAAGAGTGGGACATTGCGCAGGGTTTTTCTTGGGCCGAGTGGCCGGAACGGGAAACCCACTATCCCAGTGTTACCAAGCAGGACATCGGCATTGACTGCGTAGCCGTGCGGCGCAGCGACGGCGAGCATATTGCCATCCAGTGCAAATCCCGGCAACTTGACGAGCACGGCCGCGGCGCCGACATCACCAAGGCCGAAATCGACAGCTTCGCCAGCGCTTCAGCCGGCGATTTCTGGGCCGAACGCTGGATTGTCACCAACGGCGACAACCGGCTCGGCGGCAACGCGCCGCAGCTCGCCGAGATGCACGGCAAGCCCATCAAGGTGGTCAACGTCGCCAACGACCTGCTCCAACAGCAAGCCTCCTTTGCCCACGAAGAAGGCCCTCACTGCGAACCCAACCCCGACGGCGAGGAACTCAAGCAATCCAAAACTTCTATGCAGACCGAGGCCATATCCGAAAGCGTCCGCATCCTCAAAGCGCACGAACAGTCCGACAGCGGCGGCCTGCCTGTCGGCCAGGCCCGGGGGAAAATCATTCTGCCCTGCGGCACCGGCAAGACCCGCATCTCCCTCCGCATCGTCGAGGAACTGACCCCGCCCGGCGAGCTGTCCATCGTCCTCTGCCCGTCCATCGCGCTGGTCGCCCAAATCCGGCGGGAGTACCTACAACACGCCGAGACGGGCATCCGCGCCTTGGCCGTCTGCTCTGACGCCACCGCCGGCTACGACCCCAAGAACGAGGACAAGGGAAACACCCAAGACGATCCCACCAGGGACAATAGCAACGTCAGCGCTGCCGAGGTGAAAGGGGCAGTCACGACTGACGCAGCGGAAATCGCTGATTGGATTCGCCAAGGAAACGGCAACGGCCAAGTCAACGTAATCTTCGGCACCTACCAGAGCAGCCACCGCGTTGCAGAGGCGCTGCTCGCCACTGGAACTACGGCCGCTGTGATGGTCGCCGACGAGGCTCACCGCACCGCCGGACTCCGCCGCGTCAAGAAACTCGAAGAAAGACTGCGCGACTTCACCGTTTGCCACGACAATGACCGCTTCCCAGCCAAGTATCGGATCTACCAGACCGCCACGCCCCGCGTGTACGACACCAGCGGGAATTCTAGGCCAAAGAACCCAGACTGGGTAGTGCGGAACATGGATGATGAAGCCGTCTTCGGCGTGGAACTATACCGCAAGAGCTACATGGAAGCCGTAGCCAACGGTTGGCTGGCCGACTACCGCATTATCGCCCTGGGGGTCAATGACGCTAACGCCTACCAAGCGGCCAACATATTGGCGCAAGCCACCGGGCAGAAGGGCCGCAACGCCCTGACCACCGCTCACTTCCTCAAGGGCTTGACTTTGGCCCTAGTAATGGGCGGTGCCACCACGAACGTGCCTGACGGACAAGACGTCGTCGTGAAATCGTGTATCTCATTCATGAACACGGTCGCCAAATCCAGGGCGATGTCGCAACAGCTGCAATCCGACACCGTGCGGAACTGGGTACAGAGATGGCTGGACGACAACCGTGACGGTCAGAAAGTTGCCGGCTATACGCTGGAGCATCTGGACGCCAGTAGCAACGTCACGACGCGCGATAACGCCAAGGCCCAACTGGGCAAGGCAACCCAACAGAATCCGCACGGCATCATCAACGTGGGAATCTTCGGGGAAGGCACCGATGCCCCGTCGCTCAGCGCCGTCGCCTTCCTGGAGGCCCGCAAAAGCCCTATCGACGTAATTCAGGCCGTAGGCCGCGCCATGCGCACGGCGGAAGGCAAGGATATGGGCTACATCATCTGTCCCATTATGATCCCGCCCAACGTTGACGCCGAGCAGTGGCTGAAGATTAGCGGCCCGGAAGACGGCTGGCAGGAACTGGGCCAGATACTGCTGGCCCTGCGCGCCCACGACAGCCGCATTGAGGACAACCTTTCCGAATTGCTCCAGTTGTACATTCCCGAAGAGCCGGAAACGGAGGCCACCGTAGTGGCTATCGCCAATCGGGAAAACGGCAGGATACAATATCACGGGCACGTAGGCGCGCCTGGCGAGGCGCAGCAAGCAGCGGAGAGCGTATTGGAAGGCCGCAGTCGGCCGTCAGACGTGTTCATTCAGTTAAGCGTGATGGACCGACCATCTCCGCAACAGCGGACCTACGAGACGACAGCCACAACCGACGCGCCGGCCGTATCTCAGCAAGAGTCGGTCGTAACGCAGGAAAGGCGCATCAAAGAGTCAATCACGCCCGTGCCCGAACCGTCGGCGGTTATCGCCGGCAAGAAGAACAGCGACGGCAACATCGAGTTGCGAGTTGACAGCGTAGTCCGCGCCAAGCCGGCGCCTGACGGCGCGCCCGGTCGGGTGGATATCCAGAAGACGAAGGCGAAAGCCAAGGACATGATCAACAAAGACACCGGGGTCCGCCTGCCACACAGCAGCAAGCGCAAGCCCCGGCGAACCCAACAGGAAGTAACCGAGGGCAATGCTATGCGAATGCTTGCCCTCACCGGAATGGAAGACCACGGCAACGCTATCACAGCGAACCTTCTGACCAAGTCAGGCCTGAGCCGGAACCGTGTCATCAGAGACCTGAATATCCTTGAAGCCAGTATTAGCGAGGCGGCTTGGCACTTGCGCGAGGACGAACTCTCTAACGCCCTGGACGGCCACTTCCTACTGGACAATCTGAAGGAAGAAAGCCGAAAGAAGCAGGCTGATGGCTGCACCATCGCGGCTCTGCTGCTGATGAACGCTGCCATGCTGCACCAGCGCATTGCCGCTGGTCGCTGGCTCAGCGGGGTAAGCGATCTGGAGGACGTTAAGAACGACGTGACCGTAGTGCGTCGTGTTCGGCGGGAATGGGAACGCATCATGCGCTACGACTTCCACCCCGTGTTAGAACCAGCGGTCAATGTCATCGACGCCGTTGAGGACACTGGCCGGCTGGCCGGGCTGGAGCGCGCCTTGCGCCACATCACCGCCGAGGCGGAACGTATTGCCGAAACCTACGCCGACATGGGCGCCGACCACGCCGGCCCTCTGTTCAACCGCGTTATGGGCAACCAGGCTTCCGATGGCGCTTACTTCACCCGGCCGGTGGCCGCGTCCATTGCCGCCCGCCTGACCCTGGATGCCGTCGGCGACCTGGACTGGCACGACCCCGCAGTCTGGCGCGACCACAAATCCGTTGACCTGGCCTGCGGCAGTGGCACGCTATTGGCGGCAATGTTGACCGACATGAAACGCCGTGCTCGTGAGCAGGGCGCAAGCGAGGCACAAATCGCTGAACTGCAAAAGCTGGCCGTGGAAGAAACCATCAAGGGAATGGATATCAACCCCGTGTCCCTGCAACTGGCCGCATCGCAGCTCACCGCCGGCAATACCGATATCCGTTATCGGCAAATGGGCCTGCACTTGATGCCCTATGGCCCGCAGCCCGACAACCTTGCTCAAGTGTCCGTTGGTACGTTAGAGTTGCTAGGCCAAAAGGCCATCGTCGCCAGAGATCGAGAATTGGGACTTGATGACGACCGGATTCGCTCGCAGAGCATCTGGCCCACGGACGACGCCGAGTTGGAAAATGCCGTTGACGCAGCCAAAGACGCCCGTATCGTCATAATGAACGCGCCATTCACCCGTAGGGCCAAGATGGGAGAGAAATTCCCTGATGCTATCAAGAGAGCACTGCAAATGCGGGTTGATGCAATGGAGCAAATTCTGGCCCGGAACGATGAAGAAATGACCGACTTCATCGACAAAAATGCATTGCGCCCATTGTTCACCGCATTGGCAGATAAATGTATCGACCCGGAACGGGGAATACTCACTATGGTTGCTCCGCTAGCAGCGCTTTGTGGAACATCCGGACTTCAAGAGCGCAAAATTCTCGCGCGAAGGTTTAATATCCACACTGTGCTCACCTGCCATCAACCGGGGCAAATCAACCTGAGCCAAAACACAGGGATCAACGAAAGCATCATCATAGCCCGGCGATATCAATACCCGAAACCGCCCACCCGGTTCATAAACCTTGACCGGATGCCGCTGGACGACAGCGACGTTGAGGACTTGCACCGCTGCTTGTCCGATTGCGCTAATGGCACCATTGCCAACGGTTGGGGCGCTGTCACCGAATGGTCGGCAGAGCGGATTGCAGCCGGAGACTGGACGGCGGCCATCTGGCGTTCCCCTGAATTGGCGAGGGCATCCGCCGGCTATGCCAGTCATACAGACCTAGAAAGCATGAAACAATTAGGTATTTCACCTCGTCGAACCAGTGATGAAATACTGCGTTTCTGCAAACCGTCGGAAGGCGTTTCTCCGGGAAGTTTTCAAGTCCTCGAAACTGCTGGGCAAGATGGCCAGTACCGAATTGAAAGCCTGCCTGAAGGACGCTATCTAACTAAGGATCCTGACGAAAAAAGACGACTGGCTAACGGGGGAACATATCCAGAGTCTGAGAAAATCCTGACCAAAGCCGGATACCTGCTAGCACCCTTCCGTCAGGACAACAGCTCAGCACGCCTGACCGCAGTTGCCAGCGACGAAGAGTTTGTAGGAACCGGCTGGATGCCTGTCCCTGGCCTATCCCCGGAAGAAGCCAAGTCAATTGCCGTGTTTATGAACTCGACAGTTGGTCGCCTACAAATGATGCGAAATACCGGTATGAAACTTACATACCCCACCTACCCGCCAGCGGCATACGCTAATATTCGCATCCCTAACATCAAGGACTCTGGCATCCGCCAAACCTTGTCCGGCTGCTGGGAGCGCACCAAGGACATGACTGTGCCGCAGTTCCGCGACGGCGAGTGCGAAGTGCGCCGGCTGTGGGACGAAGCCGTGGCCGACGCCATGGGATGGGAAGCGGAGGAGTTGGCCCATCTGCGCAACCTGCTGCACAACGAGCCGCACGTGCGCGGCCTGGGCTACGGCCAGTACGCCGACGCGGTGGAGGACGATGACGAATACGACAACGTAGCGCCGATGGTGGATCGGGAAACCTTTGAGCGGCTGGCCGACGAATGGGAACGCGACCGCCCACGCGGTGTTGACATCGCACGTATGACGGAACATCCAGCCTACCAGCAGATAATCGCCATGGGGAAACCAGCAGTGCCATGGTTGCTCCAACGGCTGGCCACCAAGCCTGACCACTGGTTCGTAGCGCTAAGTACCATCACCGGCGCGAAGCCCGTTCCGCCGGAAAGTCGTGGACGAGTTAAAAAAATGACCCAAGCATGGTTGGATTGGGGCAGCCAACAAGGGTATGAATTCGAGACAACCAATGTGGATTGATAAACAACTGCCGCACTTGGCGGCGGAGGGTTACGAACTCACCAGTGACCCTAATAGCGAATACAACTGCATCGCCTACGCCGCCGGTGAAACCGACCGATGGTGGACCCACATAAAAAGAGACGACTACTACTGGCCGGACCATGCAAGCCGTACGCCGTCCATCGCAAGCCTAATCGAGGTTTTTGTCGGGCTAGGCTACGAGCAATGCGACGAAACTAGCGACCAGACAGGCTTCAGAAAAATCGCTCTGTACGCCGACCAGCGAGGCGACTGGACGCACGCCGCCGTGCAACTGCCTGGCGGCGAGTGGAGCAGCAAGCTAGGGCCGGATGAAGACATCAGCCACCACACGCCCGAGTCTCTCGACCGCAGCGCCTACGGCGAAGTCCACTGCTTTATGCGCCGGCCGCTTTGAGCCTCACACGCGCACCCGGCTGATCATTGCCGCCGAAATCAGGCGGGTGGCCGCCATCACCAGGAACACTATGGGCCAGGGGCTGCCGGCCATGTCCAGCAGGACGCTGAAGATGAGCGCCTGCGCGCCGGCGTACAGGTAGCCGTGGGCGTCGAGGACGCCGGCGCCGGTGCCGGCCATCTTGCGGCCCGACAGGTCCACCGAGATGGTGGAGATGAGCGACACGCCCATGCTGATGCCCCCCCACAGCATCAGCGCCGCGCCCAGCCAGGCGTTGGACGGCGGGGCAATGGCGATGACCACCAGCGCGGCGGCGGACAGGAAGCAGGATGAGAGTACCAGCGGACGCCGCCGGCTGCCCAGCAGCTTGTCGGATATGAACCCGGCCGCCGGGGGCGCGATCAGGTAGCCCAGGGGCAGCAGGAAGGTGATGAGCACCGTCTGGGTGATGTCCAGGCCGCCAGCCTCGAAGTAGTACAGGGGCACCCAGGTGGTGAGTCCGTAGCGGGCCACGTTCTCCAGGCCCTTGACGTGGCAGGCCAGTTGGAACCGGGAGTTGGTGAGCAGCAGCTTGTAGGGGCCGAACCCCTTGAGTTCCTCCTCGCTCACCGATTCCGGCTCCGCCGAGATTGCATCCTCCTCGATGTACTCGGGCAGGTCGGCGTCGCGGGGGCGGTCGCGGGTCAGGAAGTAGAAGGCGATGCCCAGCGCGGCGATCATCAGCGGCGGGTAGCGGAAGGCGGCGCGCCAACCCCATTCGGCGGCGACCCAGCTGCTCAGCCACCACATCAGCAGCATCGCGCCGCCGGTCACGGTGCCCAGGATGCCCATGGCGATGCCGCGCTCGCGCCGGGGCCACCACTGGCTGATCATGCTGATGGCCGGGGACCAGCAGGCGGCGTTGACGAATCCGGCCAGGCCCCAGGGGATGGCGAAGGTGAGGGCCGACGTGCCGAAGGACGCGCCCCAGTTGAAAACGGTGGTGAGGACTGCGCCCAGGGTTACCCACAGGCGCAGCCCGTAAGCCTCGGACATCCGGCCATGCACCAGGTCGCCCAGCATGAAGCCCCACAGGAGCATGGCGTTGATGACGCCGATCTCGATGTTGGTGAGGAGCAGGTCGTCCTTGATCAGGGGCGATGTGGGCCAGAAGTTGAACCGCCCGGTATAGACGAACAGGTAGAAGGCGCAGAACGAGATAAGGATCTGCCACTTCCACCGGTGGTAGCGGGGCGGCAGGTCGTCGTAGGCGACGGGCGTAGCGGCGCGTGCTGCGTCGGATTGCTGGGCGGCGGCCATCGGAAACTGCAAAAATGAGAAGCCGCCGCCGCGGCAGGGACCGGCGACGGCGGCAGTATATGGCTGGCGCGGACTAACGCTTGGTGTGGAGCAGTTCGCGGGCTTCGTTCAGTAGTTCCTCGTCGCTGCGGCTGAGGTCCAGGGGGTCGCCGTGAGGCTGCGGGACGGGGAAGCCGGTCTTGTAGTACAGCTCGATGCGGTTGCCCTCGGGGTCGAAGAAGTACATGCCGAAGGCGTTGCCGTGGCTGACGATGCGGTCGATCTTCAGGTTTTCGGCATCGATGCGCTCCTTGTATTCGCGCATATCCTGTATGGACGGAACGTGGAAGGAGATCTGCTGGATGACCTGTGCATCGTCGGATGTCACTCGCCCTGCCATGAGCACGAACTCGTGGTGCTCGCCGACCGGGTCGGAACTGAGGAACACCATGCGGCGCTGTTCCAGGTCTTCGTCGGCGATTTCCAGTCCCATCACGCGGGTGTAGAAATCGCGCATTTTCATCAGGTCGGTGGCGTAGATGCCAACGTGACCGAGTCCGCCAATTCGGGCCATGATGTGCCTCCTTTGCGTGCCGGCAAGCGGGTTTGAATGTTGGCGCAACGGTAGTGCAGCGCGTGGGCGATGTCAAGAAGGCGAGAAAATCGCCGTATCGGTGGGTCGGGCCGTTTGACCCCATCGGCGCGGGATGCCTATAATCTTGCATCGTGGCGAACGGAGAGAACGACGCACCCGTGCGACGGCCTCGCATCTTCTACGGATGGTGGGTGGTCGTCGTTTCCTCTTTTGTGGGGATGTTCGGGAACGGCTCGATTTCGCAGGGGTTCCCGCGCTTTTTCACGCCGATCCAGACCGACCTGGGGCTGACGTCGGCGCAGATGTCGCTGGTATTCAGCCTGGCGCGGGCGGAAGGCAGCGCCGGCGGGCCGCTGATCGGCTGGGCGGTGGACCGCTTCGGGGCGCGGCCGATGGTGCTGGCCGGCGGGTTGATGGTGGGAATCGGCACCATCCTGCTGTCGCGCGCTGACTCCTACTGGGAACTGATCGTCCTGTTCTCAGGCATAATATCCTTGGGCAAGAGCGCCGGCTTCGGGCAAACGCTGATGGCCGCGGTGAACCAGTGGTTCATCCGACGGCGGTCGGTTGCCATGTCCACGTTGATGACGGCGTTCGCCGGCGGCGGCGCGTTCGTCGTGCTGCTGCTGAACCTGGGCATCCAGCAGATTGGTTGGCGGGATACCATCCTCTGGACCGGGGTGTTCATCCTGGTAATGACGATCCCAGCGTCGCTGTTCATCCGCAGCCGGCCCGAGGATATGGGACTGCTGCCGGACGGCGACGTCCCGGACGACGCGGCCTCGGGCGGTTCCGCCGGACGCAGGCGCGGCGCGGCCAGCGAAGGGTTCTCCTTCATGGAGGCCATCAAGACGCGCACCTACTGGCTGATCATGGTGGGCGCGATCCTCCGCGTATCCGTCACCAACGGGATGCTGGTGCACGTGTTCCCCATCATGGAACTGCGCGGGCTGTCGGCCAACGAGGCGTCGGCATGGGTGGCGGCGATGTTCTTCCTGGGCATACCGCTGCGGTTCATCATGGGGGTCACGTCGGACAAGTTCCGGGGCAACGTGCTGCTGGCGGTGGGCATGGCCATCGGCGCGGTGGGCATGGGCGGGCTGTGGATCGGCCCCGGGCTTCTGGGGTTGTTGCTGTTCGTAGTGGGCATCGCCATTGTGGAGGGAATCACGTCGGTGAACTGGCTGATGCTGAGCGACTACTACGGCCGGGCGCGGTTCGCCACGCTGATGGGGTTCATGAGTCTGTTCATGAACGTTGGGATGTTCATCTCGCCCTACGCTTCGGGACTGGTCAAGGACGCGGTGGGAGACTACTACTGGGTGCTGGCGGTGTTCACGCCGCTGTACCTGGTGAGCGCGGTGGCGTTCCTGTTCGCCACCCGGCCGAATCCGCCGGCCCGGTCGCAGCGGCGGTGGATCGGCACGGAGACCCGGACGCCACAGCCGGCGACCAGCGGCGGCGATTAGGTCACGCCGTCGCCCTCTGCTATCATTGCTATGCTGCGGTCAAGGCACCAGCGGACGCTGGAGCGGATATTCGCGAGGCCAACGCCGTCGGATATTCGTTGGTCGGAAGTGGTTTCGCTGATGAGGGCGCTGGACGTTGAAATTACCGAGGCCGCCGGTTCTCGGGTCAGGTTCACCAAAGAAACAGTGGGAGTAACGGCACACCGCCCACACCCTCAACCAAACCTGCGACGGGATTCCGTGCGGACATTGCCAGGTTTCTGGAGAGAATCGGAGTCGAGCCATGATGGAAAACATGATGGAATACAAGGGCTACATCGCGGCAGTCAGTTATGACGACCTGGCCGAGGTATTATGTGGATCCGTTGTCAACGCAGGTTCATATTCGTTCGCCACGTTCGAGGCTACGGACGTAAAGCAGCTCCGGAAAGAGTTCCAATTTTCGGTTGACGACTATCTGAGTTGGTGCCAAGAAAAAGGCATAGAGCCCACCAAACCGTTTTACGGCAAGCTGCAAAGCCCGGCCGCCACGCACAATGCGGACATCATGGACTTACAACCGGTCATGCTGGTCGGCGAGCATGTGCGGCTGGAACCCATCGGGCAGCAGCACGCTTGGGATCTTTACGGCGTTGGGAAAGACGAAACAATCTGGCGGTACCTGCCGCGCCCGGCTTTCACAGACCTGGACGACGCGCGCGCCTGGATTGAGAGTTGCGTCGCCGCGAGAAAAGCGGGAACCACGATCCAGTTTGCGGTGATGCACGGCGTGGAGGAACGGGCCATCGGCTCCACGGGCTACCTGGACATCGACCGGCCCAACCGGGCGCTGGAAATCGGCATGACCTGGTACGGGGTGGACTACCAGCGCACCGCCGTCAACACCGAGTGCAAGTACCTGATGCTGCGCCATGCCTTCGACGACCTGGGCGCGCTGCGGGTGTGTCTCAAGACCGACCACCGCAACGAGCGGTCGCAGCGGGCCATCGAGCGCATCGGCGCCGTGCGCGACGGCGTGCTGCGGAACCACCGCATCGCGTGGGACGGCGCGAACCGCCATTCGGTCTATTACAGCATCATTGACACCGAGTGGCCGGGGGTGAAGGAACGGCTGGAGCAGATGCTGAGGAGCTGAACTTATGGACCCACAACCGATAACCATTGCCGGCCAGCACGTGCGCCTGGAACCCATCGGACAGCAGCACGCGGAGAGCCTGTACGAATTCGGGCAGGAGGAGGACATCTGGCGCTACCTGACCGGCGAGCCTTTCACCAGCCTGGAGCACACGCGGGAGTGGGTGAACATGTGCATGGGCCGCAACGAAACGGGCGCGCGGTTGCAGTTCGCGGTGATCCACCTTGCCGATAACCGGGCCATCGGCTCCACCGGGTACTCGGACATCGACCGGCCCAACCGGGCGGTGGAGATCGGCATGACGTGGTACGGAGCGCCCTACCGCCGCACCGCCGTCAACACCGAGTGCAAGTACCTGCTGATGCGCCACGCCTTTGAGGATCACGACGCGCTGCGGGTGTGCCTGAAGACCGACCACCGCAACGAGCGGTCGCAGCGGGCCATCGCGCGCATCGGCGGCGTGCAGGAGGGCGTGCTGCGGAACCACCGCATCGCCAAGGACGGGGTAAACCGCCACTCGGTGTATTTCAGCATCATCAACAGCGAGTGGCCGGACGTGAAGGAGCGGCTGCAAGGGATGATGCGGCGGTCGGGCGCCTGAGGTTGGGCGCCGCCGGGTTTGCGCCCGGTGCGGGTTGCGGGTATGATAGCCGCCGTTCCGTGCAATGCTGGCCGCAGTATAGTATTTGATAGCGATGCCGCGCGCCTTCCCCCGGAACGCCGTCCTGCTGACAGGGCCGCTATTCGTTGCTATAATCTGCGCCGGAGGAGGTGCCCATGCGAGCTATTGACTACCAAGCCCCCACATCCCTGAGTGAAGCCGTGTCCATCATGGCTGCCAACGGCGACCGCGCCCGGCCCCTGGCCGGCGGCACGGACGTCTTGGTGCAGTTGCGCGGCGGCCGCCGCGAGGCCGACGTGGTGATGGACACGAAGAAGATCCCCGAGCTGAACACGCTCAACCTGGGCGACAACGGATTGCAGCTTGGCGCGGCGGTTCCGTGCTACCGGATTTACCAGGACTCCGCCGTTGCCGCCGCCTATCCCGGGCTGATCGACGCCGCCGGTATGATCGGCAGCATCCAGATCCAGGGCCGCGCCACCGTCGGCGGGAACCTGTGCAACGCAGCGCCTTCGGGAGACACCATCCCGCCGGTGATTACGCTGGGCGGCGAAGCGCACATCAACGGGCCGAACGGGTGGCGCACCCTGCCGGCGGAGAATTTCTGCACCGGCCCGGGCCGCAACGCGCTGGAAAACGGCGAGTTGCTGGTTGCCATCCAGTTGCCCGCGCCGGCTGCGAACTCCGGCACCGCCTACCTGCGGTTCATTCCGCGCAACGAAATGGACATCGCCGTGGCCGGCGTTTCCTCGACCGTGCAGCTTGACGCCTCCGGCCAGACCATCCAGTCGGCGCGCATCGCGCTGGCGTCCGTTGGCCCGACGCCCATCCTGGCCACCGCCGCCGGCGACAGCCTGGCGGGCAAGGCCGTTTCCGATGAGGCCATTGCCGAAGCCGGCCGTCTGGCCAGCGAAGCCGCCACACCGATCACCGACATGCGCGGCACCATCCGCCAACGCCATCACCTGGTGGACGTGCTGACCCGCCGCACCCTGAACATCGCCATCCGGCGCGCCCGAGGGGAGGAATAATAATGCCCGGACTTGTCCACGTAACGACTACCATCAACGGCAACCAGACCGACTTTCTCTGCGAGCCGCGACAAAGCCTGCTGGAGTGCCTGCGCGACGTAGTCGGCATGACCGGCTCCAAAGAGGGCTGCAACGACGGCAACTGCGGCGCCTGCACCGTGAACATGGACGGGCGCATCGTCTGTTCGTGCCTGGTGCTGGGCGTTGAGGCCCAGGGCGCCGAGGTCAACACCATCGAGGGCGTGGCCTCCGCCGACGGCCTGCACCCGATTCAGCAGTCGTTCCTCGAGAACGCCGCCCTGCAGTGCGGCATCTGCACGCCGGGCTTTATCGTAGCCACCAAGGCCCTGCTGGAAGCCGAGCCCGACGCCGACGAGGCGCGGATTCGCCACTGGCTGGCCGGCAACCTGTGCCGCTGCACCGGCTACGACAAAATCGTCCGCGCCGTCCTGGACGCCGGAGAACGAATGCGTGCGGGCTAAGCTCGTATCACCAACACGATACCGGATTTATGGGGGCGGCCTTACGGCTGCCCCTAACCGTTTGTCCGTACTTTACGTAGTTGGAGCAGCGGACAGCGCATCAGCGGTCTGCCAGAAAGACAGGGCTGCCTGGTCAATGTGTGGTTTGTTCTTGTAATAGAACAGGTCGTCGTTGGTCAAACCGGTAATATCCAGCGCCAGATTCAGCATATGTGGTTGCAGGTGGCGTTCCAAGTACATTCCCATGCCGGCCCCGGCAACTGCACCAGCGATGCCGCCGACTAGGTTACCTACGCCGGGCACCGCAGTTCCTACCGCCCCACCTCCCATTCCTCCTACGGTGGACAGAACCGTCATCACACCCATCCGGGACATCAGCGTCATAGCCTGGACTACCTGAATCTTGTTCCTGGTAGTGCGGTCAACAGCCTTGAATTGCTGCTCAGTTCTGATGGCGCCGTAGATAAGTCGAGTGCCGGCGAGGATTGCTCCGGCATAGGGGATGATTTCGCCCACGCCGTCGGGAATGTCGATGCCCAGATTATCAGTTAGGAGGCCCAAGCCTTCGTTCACATCCCCGGTCAGTTCGGCGTTTGAGCCGATGTCAACCATCTGGTCGATAAGTTCAGGACTGCGTTCGGCAATGCGTTCGAAAATTTCGTTGCTGTTGGCAAATAGGACGCCTGGGTTGTCATGCATCAGGTTCTGGATGCTGTCAGCGGATTCGGCGGCACGCGCTTTGACTTGAATAGGAATTTCGGTCCCATCAGGCCAAATCGTCAGCAGATCTATGTCGGGGTGGTTCTGAGAATCTGGAAAAATGACTGTAACGCCTTGGCTTTCCAATGAGTCTGCAAGTTCAAGCTCGGCGACTTTGCCTTTTATGTTGCTGATGAACCCCTGCGCTGATTCTGCGCCGTTGTCACGTGCGTCCGCAAAGGCATCATGCAAAGATACCGCTGCCGATTTGTCGGGAGCAGCCAATTCATAAGCGTCTTGCAATCGCTGGTGCAAGTCATCGCTGATGTCTATTCTTGACCAGATCAGTCCTGTCGCTATGGAAGCCGCTGACACTACTTCAGCTGCCGCTGTTTTAGGGTCGGTTGCGAGCAGGGACTCGATTTGCTCTCGAAAAGACAGCCGCTCTTCAAGGCCGTCCGAGGGCAGTTCCCGCAACGCCGTCAGCAGGTCTAGTGATTGCATCGTCATAGCGCCCCCTAAACCAACACGGCGATAACTACCGCGACTACGGCCACGGCTACCGCACCAGCTGCAAGAGCAATAAGGAGGTTGCGTGTCCGCCGTGCTTCCTGCTGCACCTTGGCTAGAGCGGATTCGTAGCGTTTTTCCTGCTCTGCATTTGCGGCTTGCAAAGCTTCAGCGTGAGCAGAATTCAACTGCTCAGTGGCTCCAGCCAACGCCGCATCGTATTGCCTGGCCTGCTCTGCTAACGCATCCGCAACGACCCTACCGACCAGGTGCGGCAAATCATCGTGCTCGGCGATGTGCTTGGTAAGCAGTTCGCTTTGGCGAATGACCCGAGGGATCAGCGCTTGGTTAATGCGGTCCTGCTCTTCCCAGAAACGCACCCTTTCGGCTATGCCGGGAGATTCGACGTCTGGGGCATTATCGACCTCGTCGTAGTCACCGTCATCTGCCGTCCAGAGTTGCGGGTCTCCATGCGACAGAAAGTTGGACTGATAGGTTGTTATCAGGTTTTTCAATTGGGTGGCGGTCTGCGCGTTGCCCATCCTGAAAGTGGCCTCTTCACCATCACGGAATTTCAGTTTGATTTCCCTGTCGTGACCAGTGCCTTCCACTCCGAGCAGTTCACCGTACGTTGCGCTAGCAACGGAAGGATTGTCGTCGGCATCCGTTTCGCCGGTATCAACCAGGATGATGCCCTGTAGCGTAAGCGCCATCACCTTGGTGCCAAAGTCGAACGTAGTGTGATGTAGTATGCGATCATTGGTGTTGCTGATGTAGTCATGAATTGTGGAGATACCGACGGGGTTGGGGTCCTCGTTGCCGATATGCATGGGGTAGTTAGCTTGTGGAGTGATAGTGCGTGTGTTGTTGTGCTGAGTAACCATATTCGATTGTGCACCTTGTTACGAGTGTAGCGGCTTGCTGGGCCGGCTGAGTCAGTCTATCGGTTATTGACCGCGCTGTCTCCGCAGGTCCAGGATCGATACTGTCAGCGCTTCGCCCGGGCGGCAGTTTGATATTGCAGAATTGAGTGCCTCTATCTCGCGCTCAATGCTGGGCCGGTGATTGGTCGTCAGCGCAATCACTCTCAGCCCGATGGACGGCAGGTTGTGTTGGTGTTGGATGCTCTGGTCGGCGGTGAGGAAAATGTCGTAACCAGACTCTGCCGTCCGGCGCAGCAACTCGCCGTTGCGTAGAGTGTCCCATCCCAGGTAGCGGGCGGTGTGAACTTCGTGGTCGGTTATCAGGTGGCGCAGGCTTTCCGGCACGTTGTGGTCCAGCAGTATCCTCATGTCGTGGAGACCCTGGAAATGTCCAGGTTGCTGGTGTCGTCAGAAATTCCCGTATATCGTCCCAAGTCAGACGCTTCGTGTTGCAGCACCTGGCGAACTTGTTCCAGGCTTACGACGGGGAAATCGGTCAGGAAGTCCTCGATGCTGTCGCCGTTGCTGAGGTGCAGGAAAAGGTCTTGCACCGGCATCCTGGTCCCTTTGAACACCCAGGCGCCGTTGCAAATTTCGGGATCTCTCTCCACGGCCGGACAGGCGAGCCAATGCCAATCCCGGCGGGCGTATTGCATCAAGATGCTGACCGTCCTGGTGGTATGGGCAGGGATGGGTTCCAACAATATGCCGGCGACGGCATCGCATGGCCTTTCCGTGTCGCCGACCGCGCAGTTGGACCGGCTTCCTTCAGAACCTACACTTCTGTCGTAGTAACGCACGACTTGCCCGGGTTGGGCCTCAGCGCTTCCTACGTTGCTCACTTCGGCCTGCCAGGTGGCAGGCTGAAAGGATACCGGCTTTTCGCCACCACCATACAACTCTCCCATTCGGATGGGGTCATGGGGTTTGTTGACGGTGGGGTTGCGCCTCAGGAACTCGTAGAGTTCATCGTAGGCCAGGATGCCGACGGCGGTCCCCACTCGGCACAGCTGGTTTGGCACCGGGTCGGGAGGGTGGTCAACCGGTACGCGGACGAAGTTCGGATGATTCGGCCAGGCACTCATCGCCTTCTCCTGCGGGATTCACGGAATGCGGTGCCTCCATGCTAGCAAGTAGTACCCCACTGGTCAAAAGCCGGCGTCCGTCCGACCCCCGCGCGATTTGCGCTATAATCCCCGCCAACGAAAACCCTTACGAGGTGAGACAAAGTGACGACGGCGAATCAAGTGCTTTCGGAAGTTGAGTACGATGTAGTCGGCCAGCGGCCGGTGCGTCCCGACGGGGTGGACAAGGTTACGGGGCGGGCGCAGTACGGCGCGGACCTGAACCTGACTGGCCTGCTGCACGGGCGCGTGCTGCGCAGCCCCCACGCCCACGCGCGCATCCGGTCAGTGGACACCGGCAAGGCCGAGGCGCTGGCCGGCGTGCGCGCCGTGGTCACCGCCGCCGACCTGCCCTTCGCGTCCCTGAACAAGGACGAATTGGGTGGCGACTACAACCGGTTCAAGTTCCTGAGCGACAACTTCCTGGCCAGCGACAAGGTCCTGTACCGTGGACACGCCATCGCCGCGGTGGCCGCCGACAACGCGCACGTCGCCGAGGCCGCGCTGGCGCTGATCGACGTTGACTACGAAGTGCTGGAACCCGTCATCGACGTGCGGGCGGCCATGCAGGACGGCGCGCCGCTGCTGCACGACGACCTGGTCCATACCTCTGCGATGGGCGAGGTGTCCGAGAATCCCAGCAACGTGGCGTCCTACATGAAGTTCGACAAGGGCGACACCGCCGCCGGCTTTGCCCAGGCCGACGTGATCGTGGAGCGCGAGTTCACCACGGCGTCGGTGCACCAGGGCTACATCGAGCCCCACAACGCCACCGCGCACTGGCGGGCCGATGGGCAGATCAACGTGTGGTGCAGCACCCAGGGCGCCTTTGTGGTTCGCAACATCACCGCCGACGCGCTGCGGGTGGACGTATCCGACGTGCGCGTAACGCCCATGGAGATCGGCGGCGGGTTCGGCGGCAAGGTGTCGTTCTACCTGGAGCCGGTGGCCGCGCTGCTGTCCCGCAAGTCCGGCGCGCCGGTCAAGGTGCTGATGAGCCGCACCGAGGTCTTTGAGGGCAGCGGCCCGGCGCCGGGCAGCTGGATGCGCGTCAAGATGGGCGCCAACCGCGCCGGCAAGATCACCGCCGCCGAGATTGAGCTGGCTTTCGAGGCCGGCGCGTATCCCGGCTCGCCGGTGATGCAGGGCGCGACGTGCGCGTTCGCCTGCTACGACCTGGACAACGCCACGGTGTCGGGCTACGACGTGGTGGTGAATAAGCCCAAGACCGCCGCTTACCGCGCGCCCGGCTCGCCGCAGGCCGCCTTCGGCGTGGAGCAGGTGGTGGACGAGGTTGCTCAGAAGCTGGGCGTGGACCCGGTGGAGTTCCGCCTCAACAATGCGTCAAAGGAAGGCGTCCGCAAGGTGGAGGGACCGGTGTTCCAGAAGGTCGGCCTGGTGGAGTGCCTGGAAGCGGCGCGGAACCACGACCACTACCGGACGCCGCTGGAAGGTCCGAACCGGGGACGGGGCATCGCCGCCGGCTACTGGATGAACCGCGGGTTCCACTCCAGCGTCAACATGACGGTGAACCCTGACGGCACGGTGAACCTGATTGAGGGTTCGGTGGACATCGGCGGGTCGCGGGCGTCCATCGCGCAGCAGGCCGCCGAGACCCTGGGCATCGGCTACGAGGACATCAAGCCACAGGTGGTGGACACCGACTCCATCGGCTTCACCATGGTCACGGGCGGCAGCCGCACCACGTTTGCCACCGGCTGGGCCGCCATCCTGGCCGCCGAGGACGTGAAGACGCAGATGGTGGAGCGGGCCGCGTCCATCTGGGACGTGCCGGCCGATGAGGTCGAGTACGACTCCGGCGTCATCCGCCACAAGTCCGAGGAGCTGAGTTTCACGTTCCAGGAACTGGCGCGTCAGCTCTACACCACCGGCGGCGGCATCACCGGCACGGCCAGCCTGGACCCCACCGGCGAGGGCAATTCCTTCGGCGTGCACGTGGTGGACGTTGAGGTTGACCCCGACACGGGCAAGACCGAGATCCTGCGCTACACGGCCATCCAGGACGCCGGCAAGGCGGTGCATCCCAGCTACGTGGAGGGCCAGATCCAGGGCGGCGCGGTGCAGGGCATCGGCTGGGCGCTGAACGAAGAGTACTACTTCGGCGACAGCGGCCAGATGATGAACTCCAGCTTCCTGGACTACCGTATGCCCACGTCGCTGGACCTGCCGATGATCGACACGGTAATCGTGGAGGTGGCCAACCCCGGCCATCCCTACGGCGTGCGCGGCGTCGGCGAGGTGCCCATCGTACCCCCGCTGGCCGCCATCGCCAATGCCGTGGAGCAGGCCACGGGCAAGCGCATGACCGCGCTACCCATCACGCCGGGCAGCGTCCTGGAAGCCGAGTGGAACGGCGGATAGCCGACTGCGCCGCGCCTTCGCCGTGTTCATTCTGATGCGCGAACGCCAGGACTGACTTGATGCTGCCGAAAAATATCGCCCTCTGCCTGGCCGTCGTGCTGGCGGTCTTCGCCATAGCAGCGTGTTCCGGTGCGGAACAGCCGCAGTACGACACCGGCGCCAGCAGCGGCGCGGATATTCCGGTGACCGTGCCGGCGCTTTCCGAAAAGGCGCAGGCCGGCGAGACTGCGTTCAACGCCAACTGCGCGCTTTGCCACGGGCCGAACGCGGCCGGCACCGGCCTGGGGCCGCCCCTGGTGCACAAAATCTACGAGCCTGGCCACCACCAGGACTTCTCATTCCGCAACGCCGTGCAGAACGGCGTACAGGCCCATCACTGGCAGTTCGGCAATATGCCGCCGGCGCCACAAGTAGCGGAAGATGACATTGAGCGCATCATCTGCTACGTCCGAGAGTTGCAGCGGGCCAACGGGATCTTCGACGACGAGCGGGGTTTGGCGGCGTGCTAACCCCGCTGCGTGTTTTTGCCTTATGATATAAGCAGCAACCCAAGCGCAGGGAGGCGTCCCATGGCCAAGGTATTTGTTCCCACGATGCTGCAATCCGCCACCGGCGGCGTGAAAGAGGTTGAGGTGGAGGCGCGCAACGTCCGGCAGGCCATCGAGCGGCTGGACGAGTTGTTCCCCGGCATCGCCGGACGGCTAATGGAGGACGACGACATCCGCCCCAACCTGGCCGTGGACGTGGATGGCGAAGTCGCGCGGATGGGCCTGATGCAGCGCATCAGCGAGACCTCGGAAATCCACTTCGTGCCGGCCATCGGCGGCGGGTAGGGCCCCGTCGGTCGGTTTGACCCGTCCCCTTCGGTTTTCAAAACCCCACCCGTCATCATTGACCTAATCCCCAGTCAACAAACCAATCATACCAACCCCGCCTGCCGCCCCTGCCCCCGCCGCCTCCGTGGTGCCTGCCGGAACGTCGCCGGCGCCCCGCCACGCGGATACGCTACCCCCGCTCCGTCCAGCAACTCGTCAATCGTCAGGATCTGCACCCGAGGATGCTGCTGGTCGGGAAAATGCTCCGGCGTGTAGATGCCCGCCGACAGCGCCTCCTGCCGCATCGGTTCCGTAGGCGGTTGTAGCGTGATGAACACGCCAATCTCTGCCTTCTCCCGCTCCATGTCGCCCTTCAGCGTGGCGATCATACCCCGGTTCACGTGGCCGCTCTTCACCTGCACGATGATGCGTTTGGGCCGGCCACAAGCTTCCTCAGTATCTCCAGGTTGTCGCCAAAATAAAGGCGGTTGGAATCGTCGGCGATCATATCTAATCTCTATACCGCAGCGTCGTTCGCCAGCCGCGCGCTGACCAGCCGATTCAGGCTGACCCCTTCCTCAGCGGCCCTTATCGCCAGGGCGCGGTGGGTTTCCGGCGGCACCCGTACCACGAACCTCCCGCTGTAGTTGCGGTCGGCCAACGGTTCCGGCAGCGGCTCGCCCTCGGCCTCCATATCCGCTACGCA
>JAJDWF010000022.1 GCA_022825745.1 Dehalococcoidia bacterium
GGTGGTGAACATCACGAAGGTCGGCAGGAATGCCACGAACTGCGAATTGCGCAGCGTGTCCCTGAGCCCCTGCCAGAAGGGAACCTCGGCCGGAGCGATGTCCCGAGGCGCGCGGTTCCACACCGCCCGCAGCGACAGGTAGCGGAACAACAGCGCCAGCGCCGCGAAGAAGCTTCCCGCAATCTGGAAACCGTAGGCGTCCTTGATGAACCCTCCGGCCACCAGCCCCAGCCCGGCGCCAGCGACGGCAAACAGGAAGATCAGGCTTACCACGCTCATCCGGTCCTTGGCCGTTCTCGTCAACTCCGGCACCAACGCCTCCAGCGCCCCGCTGGACATCGTGGCCGCCGTGAAAAACAGCTCCAGCACCAGCACGAAGTACAGCGCGTTCCACCAACTGCTCCCTTCCGTCGGCAAGAACCAGACCAACGCGCCGAACAGCGCGTAAAACGGCGTGCTGAACATGATGAACGGTATCCGCCGTCCCCACCGGCTGCGCGTCCGGTCGCTCCACCAGCCAATCAGCGGGTCGGTAAATGCGTCTATAAACCGTCCGGAGAAAATCAAGACTCCGGCCAGCACCCGCGCGTCTATGTGAAAACCCAGCAGCGCCACGTCGGGAACTCGGGTCAAGCCCTCTATCGCCGGGGGCGCCAGGAAAAACAGCACCCACTGCTGCCGGAAGTAATTCATCGCCTGCAAACCGATATGGTCCGCAGAGAACAGCATCTTGTTGAGCAGCGGCATCCGCACCGCCGTCTGTCCTGCCGTGTCCGTCATCGCGCCCCGTCGCCAAGGGTTTATTTCGCGCCGCAATGTACCACATTCGGGTTGTTCCCCACCCGGTGTGGTAAGATAACGTCCGTCGTTTTCATGCGCGAACGACTGCTCTCCAGCCCGCCAACCGGCGCCCCATCACCGGTGCCCCGTAAGAGGTTTAAACATGGCCATCACCGTAGGACAGCCCGCCCCCGATTTCACCCTTCACGAAAATCCCGCCACGCAGCACAGCCTCAGCGACTACCGCGGCAAGAACGTCGTGCTGGCTTTCTTCCCCGGCGCTTTCACCGGCGTCTGCACCACCGAAATGTGCGCCTTCCGCGACCGCATCGACGATTTCAATGGCCTGAACGCCGTCGTGCTCGGCATCACCGTTGACCCGCCCTTCGCCCAGGCCGCCTGGAAATCCCAAAACAACGTCGAGTACACCTTCCTCAGCGACTACAACCGCGAGGTCGTCAACGCCTACGACGTCGCCCTCCCCGGCCTGGCCGGCATGCAGGGCTACGTCGCCGCCAAGCGCGCCGTCACCATCGTGGACGGCGAGGGCGTCGTCCGCTACCACTGGGTATCCGAGTCACCCGCCAACGAGCCGGACTACGACGAGGTGCGCGCCGCCGTCGCCGCCCTCAGCTGAATCATCCGGTTATCATCTCACCGACGCAGGGGCGGCCCTTGTGGTCGCCCTTTCGCCTTTAAACACCCGTCAAACGTTCCACCACCATCTCCGTCAATCGCCCCGCATCCACGCCCAGGCACACGTCCACGTTGGCCGGCCGCCCTGTCATGCCGTACCAGTCCACCACCGTCTGCCCCCGCGTCAACTCGCCGCCCGTATCCACCGCTACCGCCAGCCGTTCCGTCTCAAACAGTGTCGGATCCACCGCATACGCCACCGCCGGCACGTCGTTGTACCGCACCGCCTCGCCGTCCGCCAGCCGGCCCAACCGCCGGTACGCCGCTCGCGTGTACTCCGACGCCGACACCAGCAACTGCACCGCCGGCGCCGTGCATTCAACCAGCCGGCCAAACTGCTCATCCGAAAGGCCACAACGGTCGCAAACGTCCAGCCCAACTTGCGCGATTCGTACCCCGGAGTCGTACAGAATCGCCGCTGATTCCGGGTCCTCGTGTATGTTGGCCGTCGCCACCGGCGAAACATTGCCCGGCACTCGCACCGCGCCGCCCATCACCACCACCTCGGCCAGCGCGTCCGCGATCTCCGGCGCCAGCCGCAACGCCAGGGCCACGTTCGTCATTCTCCCCAACGCCAACACCGTGATTTCTCCCGGCGCTCCCAAGGCCCGGCGCGCAATCTCCACCGCCGCGTGTTGCGCCACGCCATCGCCGGCATCCGAATCCCGTAAATCGCCCGCCGCGCCTCCCAGCGCATCCCCGCCGTGAATATGCGCCGCCCAGCCCTCGTTGGCTTTCCGCAGCAGCGGCCCATGCGCGCCGTGATACACCGGAATGTCTCCCCGTCCCGCCACCTCCAGGATGTGCCGCGCGTTGGCCGCGCACTGCTCCATCGACCCGTTCCCGTAGCTGACGGTCAACGCCTCAACCCGCAACTCCGGGCTCGCCAGCGCCAGCAGAATCGCCGCCGTGTCGTCCACGCCAGGGTCGGTGTCGATTATCACTCGCTTGACCATGTTGTCCCGCCTTTTGACGATGCCGCCGGGTTGAGGCATTATAGCCGCTGCAATTCGCCCGCCACCGGCGGACGATTTCGGAGGGAATATCAATGGCGGTCAACGAAGTTCAAGGTGTCATCTCACGGTCGAAGGGCGCGGGCGTCGAACTGGTCACCATCCACGTGCCCGACCCCGGCGAGGGCGAGGCTCTGGTGCGCGTCCAGGCTTGCGGCGTTTGCCACACCGACCTCCACTATTGCGAGGGCGCAATCAACGACGAATTTCCCTTCCTGCTCGGCCATGAGGCGGCGGGAGTCGTCGAAAAAGTCGGCGACGGCGTTACCAACGTGCAGCCCGGCGACTTCGTGATCCTGGCCTGGC
>JAJDWF010000061.1 GCA_022825745.1 Dehalococcoidia bacterium
GAATGGGCGCTGATGATGGCGGCGGCAACCATCATGATCGTGCCCGTCCTCATCGTTTTCTTCTTTACCCAGCGCTTCTTCGTAAAGGGCATCGCCCTGTCCGGACTCGGCGGACGCTGACAGATACGCAAGCTACGAGCATTCGGTTCCTGCTATCATCTCGAACCCGCGCAGTCCACTAAAAACCAGATCCTGTTGACATTTCGGGAAGGGTGGTCAACAAGAAGGGAATGCCTACGGGCCGGTTCGGGATGTAGTCGGCTTGATTCCTGCGACAAACAAGACCGATGGATCCGCGAAGTGGCGCGGAGAACAGTTGAGGCGTGACGCGCCCTTCATACTTATGCTGTACTCCGTTCCCCGTGGATACGGTTACTTGTGTCTCAATACAACCATGAACATCTACGGTGCCGTCTCAGTCAGAAGAGATGGCATCCCTATTCCTCGCCGTAGTCGCCGTCGGGGTGGTCGGAAGATCCCAGTTTCCAATAGCCTCTGGTTACCATTCGTTCCGGAAGCAGGCCTATGTCTTCGATAAGGTAGCGGCGAATGCGGCGCATGGCACCCGCCTCCAGCGCCATCCATACGTATCCGCGGCTCGCGGGAATCTCGGCCTGCCTCACGGCCTTCTCCAGGGGAAATCCGGCGGTGAGGCCCTGCGGCGCCCGGTACAGCCACCGCGGCAGGTCATCGGGTATTTCGGGCAGAGAGCGACGTTCCTGCTCGTCCGTCACCTCGAATAGCGCGGTGATTTGCCGGTCGGGCAGTGCCTGCAGCACCTGGACAGCGGCCGGGATGCCGGTGTCGTCGGCCATCACAAGGTACCAGTCGCCGTCCTGCGGCGGCACCCAGCCGCCCCGCGGTCCGGCTACAATGATTCGGTGCCCCGGCTTGGCAGAGCGAAGCCAATTGGAGGCCGGGCTGTCTCCGTGAAGGAGCATTTCCACTTCGAGCTCCAAGGTTTCAGCGTTGTAGCGCAGCGGAGTGTAGGTGCGGAGGAATGGTGGCGTTACGCCTTCGGCAAACACCGGGCGACGGCCGTCGTAGCGCAAGGGCTGTGGAGTGTCCGTCGCGCCCGGGGAAGGAAGTATCAACTTGATGTGGGAACCTGCCGCGGCTGGTTCAAATCCTGACAGCTCCGGCCCGTGCAGCAGCACGTTTGCTACCCGGGGAGTCAGCCATTCCAGGCTGCGGATTGAGACAGGATATCGTGGAGGCAGGCGGTGAGGCCTGTTGTGTACCGGTGAACTCATTAGAATCTCCCATAGCTTTTATTGTCAACTCCGACATATTATGTCTTACGTTGACATACTCTTAAGTGATGTCCATACCTTGCAAGCGGGCGCGGATTGGCCCTGCACAGGCTGGGTGAACTGCTTTAGTACACACCTTAGCCCGTGGTCCGTTTTTTGGGGCCAGACTCACTCTTCAGACGGCTGTTCTCAGACTTCAGACGCTGCAGGCGCCTGGCCTGATCGATCCTGAGTCGTCCCGTACTCGCTGCGCCACCGGTAGAAGGTCTGAACCGGCACGCCCAATGCGGCGGACGGCCTCAGCCACTGTGCTGCCTTCGGCTAGTCCTGGTCATGAAGGTGCCGCGAGCCAATGGCGAAATAAGCCGCCACGGGTCTGTCCGCATAGGAATGGACCGGAACCTCCAGGTCGAAAATCTCTGCCATCGAAAGCCCCGTGATGATCTCTCTCGGGGTGCCGTCGGCAACGATTGCTCCGTCCTTCATGGCCACAACACGATCGGCGTGATAGCTGGCGAAATTGATGTCGTGCAGCACGATTACAATGGTCTTGTTGAGTTCCGTCGCCAGCCGGCGGATCAAGCCCATGGTTTGCGACGCGTGGTGCATGTCCAGGTTGTTGAGCGGTTCATCAAGAAGCACGTAGTCCGTATCCTGGCATAGCACCATGGCGATGAACGCCCGCTGCCTCTGCCCTCCGGAAAGCCGGTCGATAGGTCTTCCGGCAAACTCCGCCAGCTCCAGGAAGTCGATCGCCTCCTCGACGTGCCTTCCGTCTTCGGCGGTCAGGCGCCCCCGGGAGTGGGGGAACCGCCCGAATTCCACCAGCTCCTTCACCGTGAGCCGGACGGCCACCTGGTTTTCCTGGCGCAGAATCGACAGCTTCTTCGCAAGGACATCTCCAGCGATGCGCGACACGTCCAGTCCGTCCACTCGGATTTCGCCCTCGTCCATCGGCAGTAGCCTGCCAATCATTGACAGCAGCGAGGACTTGCCGGCACCGTTGGGGCCGACGAGGGCGGTTACGCCGCCGCCCGGAACTGTGAGCGACACGCTGTTCACCACCGTGTTCGGTCCATATCGCTTGGTGACGCCCGATAGCTCGATCAACGCCCTGCCTCCCGCAGCAGCAGCAGAATGAAGTAGATGCCGCCAATGAAACTGATTATCACGCTCAACCTGACCACTGACGCAAAGACCTCCTGCAGGATAAACTGCCCGCCTATCAGCGCGATCGCCGCGATCATCCCCGCCGCCGCCGGTGTGTACCGGTGGCGAAAGGTGCCGGTGAGTTGGTAGGCCATGTTGGACACCAGCAGACCCAGAAACGCCACCGGTCCCACAAGCGCGGTCGACACCGAAACGAGCACCGCGATCGCGACCAGGCACTGACGGACCACTGCCCGGTGATTTACACCCAGGTTGATGGCGTGTTCCCGGCCTATCGCCACGGCGTCCAGCTGTCCCAGCAACGGGCGGGTGGCGACGATTATCACGACGACGGCCGCCGCCGATACCAGCAACAGGTCTCTGTTCACCGTACTGAAGTTTGCGAACAGCAGGTCCTGCAGGGTCAAGAATTCATTGGGGTCCAGCACCCGCATTATCAGCGCGGTCAGGCTGGAGAATACCGTTCCGGTGATGATGCCCGCCAGGACCAGGAGGAACAGGTCGCGGTTCTCACCTCCGAAGAGCAGCCGGTACAGGATGGCCGCGAAAGCCAGCATGATTCCCACTTCAATGCCGAACCGCAGCCGTACGTCTATCGCCAGGAACGCCAGCGTGCCGAACAGGAAGGCGGCGCCGGTCTGAATCAGCACAAAGAGGGCGTCAAACCCCATCAGGCTGGGGGTCAGTATCCGGTTGTTGGTGATGGTGTGGAGCAACACGGCGGCGTAGGCGACGGCAAATCCCACCAGCAGCATACCGCCGACCTTGCGTCCGCGCAGCTCGAGAGCAAAATCCAGCGAACCCTTGAGATCGTAGGTCATGAACAGCGCGGTTACCATCGCCAGCAATATGCCAAGCAGTACAAGAACCAGGACCGGACGACCCCTGTCCGGGATCCCGCGTCCCCTCACGGCCAGGGCCGTGCGCCACCGGTCAACCAGCATTGAAACGGCTCCGCAGGACGAGGACAAGGAATATGGCGCCGCCCACGACCCCGACCACGGTCCCGACCGGAATCTCGTAGGGGAAGCGAATGGTGCGGCTCACGATGTCGCATACCAGCACGAAGAATGCTCCGCTGACGGCGGTTAGCGGCAGAACGCGCCGCAGGTTGTCGCCCATGGTCATCGTCACCAGGTTGGGCACGACCAGCCCCAGGAAGGGTATGCCCCCGACTACGACGACGACCACCGCGGAAACGGAGGCCGCCAGCGCCATCCCGCCGTAGAGCACCCTGTGGTAGTTCACCCCCAGGTTGACCGCAACGTCGCGGCCCATCCCCGCCAGTGTGAAGCGGTTGGCGAAAAGGTAGGCCACCACCGTCATCGTCCCAACCAGGTACAACAACTCGTACCGCCCGCGCAGAATGCCGGAGAAGTCGCCATTGGTCCAGGCGCTGAGCGACTGCAGCAGGTCGTAGCGGAGGGCAATAAAGGTGGCCGCGGCCTGAATTACGCCGCCCAGCATAATCCCAATCAAGGGAACCACGATGATGTCGGCGGCGTAACGCAGCCGCTGCACCAGGGCCATGAACAACGCCGTTCCGGCCAGGGCGAAGATCACGGCGATCGTCATCTTGAGGAACACGGAAGCGCTCGCAAACCAGACGGTTGCGATGACCAGTCCCAGGCTGGCCGCGTCCACCGTGCCCGCGGTGGTGGGCGCGACGAACCGGTTGCGCACCAGGCTCTGCATGATCAGCCCCACCACGCCCATGGCGGAGCCGGAGAGCAGGATCGCCGCCAGCCGGGGCACCCTGCTCTCCACGAACAGCAACATCTTGGAGGATTCGGCCCGCAGCAGATCGGAGAGGCCGATGTCGCTCACCCCGATGAAAAGCGACCAGGCCGAAACCACCGTCAGGGAGACCAGCGCCAG
>JAJDWF010000024.1 GCA_022825745.1 Dehalococcoidia bacterium
AGCATGGCGCACACGGTTGCGGTGGCGACGCCGTGCTGTCCGGCGCCGGTCTCCGCGATGATGCGCTGCTTGCCCATCCGCTGCGCCAGCAGGCATTGACCCAGGGCGTTGTTGATCTTGTGCGCTCCGGTGTGGGCCAAATCCTCGCGCTTCAGGTAGATGCGCGCGCCGCCGCAATGCCGGGTCAGGTTCTCTGCGTAGTACAGCGCCGTGGGCCGGCCGGCGTAGTTCCGCATCAGGTGATCAAGCTGCTCCGCGAAGCCGGCGTCGTCCTGGGCGGCGCGGTAGGCCGTCTCCAGCTCGGTGAGGGCGGCCATCACCGTTTCGGGGACGAATTTGCCGCCGAAATCACCGAAGCGGCCCCGTTCGTCCGGTAGGTTGGTCTGGGTGGTTACTACCATGGTGGACTCCACTGCTGTCGATCAACTGTCGCTGCGAGCGTTGGCGATGAATTGCCTGATTTTCGCGTGGTCTTGCGCTCCGTCGGTTTCCACGCCGCTGGAAACGTCCACGCCCCAGGGGTTCACCTGGGCCGCCGCGTCAGCCACGTTCTCCGGAGTCAGCCCGCCCGCCAGCAGGAACTGTCGCCCGCTCTCGGCCAACTTGGCGGCGATGCTCCAGTCGAAGGACTGCCCCGTGCCCCCGTGCAATCCGGTCACCTGGCTATCCAGCGTAATGGTGCAGCCGGCGGCGGCGTAGGCATCGATCAGCTCAGCCATCCCGGCAATGTCGGCGTCGTCCGCGACGTGCAGGACCTTGATGACGCCGGCGCGTTCCTGGACCCGCCGGCAGTATTCCGGCGACTCGTCGCCGCACAGTTGCACGCAGTCCAGGCCGGCGCCGTCGATGGTATCCAGCACATCCCCCAGCGGCTGGTCCCCGAACAGCCCAACCGATTGCGGCGCGCCCGGGCCCAAAGCATGCAGGCCATCGGTAATCACCCGGGCCGCTGCCGGTTCGATACGCCGTCGCCGTCCGGGCACGAATACCATGCCGAGGTAGTCCGCCCCGGCCTCCGCGACCACCAGCGCGTCCTCCGGCCGGCGCACGCCGCAGATTTTTACCGTCGATACCGGCATTGGCGTCAGCGGACGGACAGCACGGGAGCGCCGGTCAACGACCTAGCCTTGGCGGCAGTATCGTCGGCGGTTACCAGCGCCTCGCCGACCAGCACCGCGTTGACCCCATAGGGTTGCAGCCGCAGCAGGTCGTCCGGCGTGCTGATCCCGCTCTCGCTCACGATGACCTTGTCCGCCGGAATCAGCGGAGCCAGCGACTCGGTAGTCGCCAAATCCGTCACGAACGTGTGCAGGTCCCGGTTGTTGATGCCGATGACCTCGGCCCCGGCGCCCACCGCCGTAGCAATCTCATCGGCATCGTGGGTCTCCACCAACGGCGTCATGCCCAGCGTCCTCCCCACGTCAATCAACTCCGACAACTGCGTGGGAGAAAGGATATCGACAATCAGCAGGTAGGTGTCCGCGCCAATAGCCCGCGCCTCATACACCTGGTAGGGATCGAACAGAAAATCCTTCCGCAGCACGGGTGCAACCCCGGATGCCCCACTCTCTTTGACGGCGGTAAGATGTTCGGGTTCCCCAAGAAAATGCCCGTCGGTGATGACGGAAACAGCCGATGCGCCATTTTCTACGTAGGTGTGAGCCAACTCAGTGGGCCGGAAATCTTCCCGCAGCAGGCCCTTCGACGGAGACGCTTTCTTGACCTCCGCAATCAGGCTGATGCCTTCCCCGCGCAACGCGCCGGCGAAATCCAGCGCGGCCGGCCTACTGGCGATACGATCCCGCAGGGCGCTCAACGGCTTATCGGACATCGCAGCCGCAAGTTCTTCGCGCTTCTTGGCTACGATTCGGTCAAGGATGCTTCCCGGCATTTTATTCCGTCCTCAACTGTTGTGTCAGCGAGATCATGGCGTCCAGCTTTTCCGACGCCTTGCCATCGGCGATTGACGCCCTGGCCAGCTCGATGCCTTCCGCAAGCGTGCCGGCCATATCGCCCGCCACCAGCGCCGCCGCGCTGTTCAGCACTACCGCGTCGCTAACCGGCCCGGTCGCCCCGGCGAGAACGCTGCGCATGGTGGCCGCGTTGGCGGCCGGGTCGCCGCCGGCCAGGTCGTCAGGCGTAGCGGCAGACAAACCCAGGTGGCCGGGCTGCACCAGGTAGGGCTGGATCGTGCCGTCCAGCACTTCCCAGCCGTTGGTATCGCTGCTCAGGGAAACCTCATCCATGCCGTCGTCGCTATGCACGATGATGGCGTGATGCGTGCCGAACAGCCGCAACGCCTCGGCCATCTTCTCCGCTACCTCCGGGTAGCCCACGCCGATCAGTTGGCAGGACACGCCGGCCGGGTTGGTGATCGGGCCCAGCACGTTGAACACGGTGCGGATGCCGATTTCCCGCCGCACCGGCGCGGCATAGCGCATGGCCGGGTGATAGGCGGGCGCGAACATGAACCCGATGCCGATTTCCCGCAGGCACCGCTCCACGCCTTCCGGCGGCAGTTCAATCTGGACGCCCAGCGCTTCCAGCACGTCGGCGCTGCCGCAGTCGCCCGACGCGGCCCGGTTGCCGTGCTTGGCGACGGTCAACCCCGCGCCGGCCACCACGAATGCCGCGGCGGTGGATATATTGAATGTGCCCTTGCGGTCGCCGCCGGTTCCGCACGTGTCGATGGCCGTCCCACCGGGGTCCACCCGCAGTGATTTTTCCCGCATCACGGTGGCGAAACCGGCGATTTCCTCCGGCGTTTCGCCCTTGAGCGCCAGCGCGGTCAGATAAGATCCCAACTGCGCCGGCGTAGCTTCGCCCTCCATAACTTCGCGCATCACCTCGATGGCGTCGTTCATGGAAAGGGACTCGCCGGCCGCAGCCGCTGATATGGCTTCACGAATCATCTGGCACCGCGATTCGGTTAGAATTATCGTCAAATATAATAGCACGCCACCACCACCGTCATTCCTGCACCACCACCGTCATTCCCGCGAAAGCGGGAATCCAGAAAAGAGGTATCCATCCATGCGCGTTGACGTTCACACCCACATCTGGCCCGACCGCATCGCCGATGCCGTAGCCGAAAATATGGAGGCCGACCTGGGCTTCACCCCTATCGCCGCCAACACCGTCCCCGGCATCAAGGCGCACATGGCGGCTTCCGGCGTGGACAAGTCCATCGTCCTGGGCATTGCGGCGCGCGCCGACCTGGTAAGGCGCGCCAACGACTGGCTCATCTCCATCGCCGACGACAACCTGGTTCCTTTCGGCGCCGTCCACCCCGACCTGGCCGACAAGGCGGGCGAAATCCGCCATCTGCGCGAGCACGGCGTCAAGGGCATCAAGATGCACCCGGTAATCAACGGTTTCTATCCCGACGATCCGCAGTGGTTCCCGGTCTATGAGGAACTGGGCGACGACATGACCCTGGCCATCCACGCCGGGCGGCTGCCGCACCAGGGGTCGGATGCCCCGCTGTACGCCGCGCCGGAGCGCATCGCCAACATCGTCCACCGCTTTCCCAAACTCAAGGTCATCGCCCTGCACCTCGGCGGGTTCTACATGCTGGACGAGGCGGAGCGTGCGCTGATGGGACACGAGAACGTGCTGGTGGACACCACCTGGCCGCCGTCCATCCGGGAACTCACCGCCGAAACCCTCACGGCCATTATCGGCAAGCACGGTGCCCACAAGGTCTGCTTCGGCACCGACTACCCGCTGGTGGACATGGGCAGCGAGTCCGACTACCTCGCTTCGCTGCCCATCACGTCAGGCCAGGTGGAGGGCATCCTCGGCGAAAACGCCCGGCGATTCATCGGCCTTTAGTCCGCCATCCCAAACGCGTTCAGCACGAAGGCGTACTCTTCAGCCACTTCCTTGATGCGCTCAAACCGCCCCGAAGCCCCGGCGTGCCCGGAATCCATGTGGATTTTCAGCAGCAGCGGGTTTTCATCCGTGCGCGTCGCCCGCAGCTTGGCGACCCACTTGGCCGGCTCCCAGTAGGTTACCCGTGGGTCGCTGATGCCGCCCGTCACCAGCATCGGGGGATAGTCCTGCTCCCGCACGTTATCGTAGGGCGAGTAAGTGCGGATGTACCGGTAGTATTCGGCGTCGTTGGGGTTGCCCCACTCGTTGTACTCCATGGTGGTCAGCGGCAGGGTGTCGTCCAGCATGGTGTTCAGCACGTCGACGAAGGGCACGTGCGCGGCCACGGCACCCCAGAGTTC
>JAJDWF010000133.1 GCA_022825745.1 Dehalococcoidia bacterium
AATAATGACCGGGTTCGACATCTGGCGCCAAGTCAGAGCGAAAGGCAAAGGTGAATTGAGCGCAGATCTCGAACGGGGGTCGGTCGAACTGGTGGGATGAACCTCCAACCGAACAGAAACTCCATTCGCGAAAGTCCTCCAAATGGCTCTAGTGATCCTTCCATTTCCAAAGCCTCCAAACCGTCAACGCTCCCATTACAGCAGTAGCGAGAGTGGCTCCACTCAACGTGACCATCAGGACGATCCATCCCCAGTCTCGTACCCACTCGGGCACGTATACCTCCGGCCTATCGCGTCCGTCTATTATGACAGCCAACGCCACGCTCAGTATCGTCACCGCTACCAAGAAAATCCCAAACATGACTAGGGGCTGCAGATAGCCTCTAAGTTCCTGCTTGGCTTCGTCCACCCCGGTCTTCAGATTTTCATTAGCTTGCTCTAATTCCTTCGTCAATTGGTTTCCCTGAGCCTGAAGATCTTCTTGGACACTCTCAACGTCCAATCGAACCTGCGTCACATTGCTCCAACTGACGTTGGGCCGATCGCCAAGCACCTCCAGTAGGCGGTACCACATAGGTTTCCTTGGCTCCGGCGGGGTAGGCACGGGCCCCATCACAGTGTGGAGTTCGAAGGTGAAAACCTGATCGCACACGTTGATCCGGATTGTCTCGTTCCCCAGGTTAGCCACTCTGACGTACAACCGCTCGTTTTCGTGTCCCCACCCGTAAAAAGGGTCGACCTGGATGCCCATTAATCCGGTCAGACCGAGGGAAGCGTAGTCGAACCGGATACCAATTTTGCCCACCAGGTCGGCCGGCATATTCAATCGCTCTACCGTCGACAGAATGGCAATTTCGCCCGGTTTAATCTTTATGTCCTCATCGATGAAATCTTTACCAGGCCAGTAGCGTTTGCCGTTCACCATCAACCCATCTGGCGCTACTCTGAGTGCGTACGATGCTTCTTTTATGGCCTTCAAAGACCATGTGTCTCTTTTGAAAATTTCGCCGTTTACCATGCGCATCTTGAGCGCTTGGCCGCTCAAAATCATAAAGGCAGCTCCCTTTGTGAGGTTCTTAAGGATGCATATTCTGAGTATCCAGCGTCCCCGGTTGGCACCATTGGATTGATCCGCCATTTGGGGGGGAACCAAAGGTCTATGGGCTCAGCGGAAGCGCGGTAGATCTGCTTTATCCGCGAACGCGCATTCGCCCCCTTGGATTCCGGGTGTGCAACTCTAGCGTACTTGGAGACCTCGCAAAACAGATTTTGGCAGTCTATCAACTGCAGTGGTCGCCCCCACAGACTTTGAAACTCCAATCCCATACGGTCGATTTCAATCGTTTGGCGCTCCGTCACCAAACGTATAATATCCGACTCATTAAGGCCTCCCAGGGTACTAAAGCATTTATGGATCCCGTCCTTTGCTCCTGGGCCCGGAACGACGAATTCCATTTCAGAGAAGTCGCAGATCTCACTATAATTTAAATCGGTCACGAACTGATAACCTAGAAAGTCACCAATCATTGGGTATGCACGCAAAACCTCAAAGGCCTGTTGCATGCTCTTTGCTGACGACACCAGATTTGGCACGCCATCGACCATCATCAGGTCCAGTAGATTGAGGTGATTGCGGTGCTTGGCGCGATGACCGAAGGCTCGGCTGCCAGAAGGCATGATGTAGGCGGCTGAATAAATTCTGCGCTTCGAGGATATAGCGGTTGACAGCACGTCATCGTAACGCTCGAACGCATAATCCTGATAAGAGATGGTCCCTATTTTTTCTTTCAACAACTCCCAAGTCTCAATTTTGTTGAATAGTTTGAACAGGATAGTACGAAAGAAGACCTCTTCAACGGATTGGTCACCTTGATAAATGACGTTCCGAATGAGGTATTGACTCACCCTATCAGATGCCCTGTAGGCATTGGTAAATTTGTAACGTGCCAACACGGGGTCATCCGTCCAAGGTGGCGGCAGTCCCTGCAATTTTCGGAAGAAAATTTTTTGGCGCTCAGCCGCAAATGCCCAGTAAGTGTCATAAACGAGGGTAGGAACCGCGGGCGCCATAGTGTGCCGAACCGTATTCGCCGGTTGTTCAAGCGGAAGAAGGCCAAATTGCCGTTCCGAATCGTTTGGCTTGCCCCCCGTATTTCGCGCTCGGCTACCCACCCGAACCCCCCTTCCCAAGATATCGAGCATTCCGTTCAATGGCTTGGGCTAGCGTTGTGGCTTCGGACTTGGACCATTCTCGTTTCGCTGGAGAAGCAATACAGGTAATCTGATCCAATGTCAATCCCATCTCTTGGGCCATGAATTGGCCCAGCCAGGAAAGCCCAAGGTAGTTACCGTAGGCCTTCTCGATCATGTGCTGAGTAGCATAAAACCCGGTAATCTCCAAACCTCCTTGTCCGATAGGCGCAAATGCTACTTGCTGAAGGCAAGGGAAGCCTCTTTGACGCTGATGCGTGTGATCCTTGTTCGGATCAAACAGTGAAGCCTGCAGTGCGGTCCTGCGGTGATTGCCTTTGTTCCAAGTGGTGAGGATATGTTCTAATTGATTCAACCCTCCGCGGCCTTGATCGTTGCAACCAAAAGCTATCAAGCGTTGAAAATACAGCCCGTATTTGTTCCTGGTGTCTGACCGACGCAGTCGCGGGTAAACGCTCAAGTAACGCTCAAACAGACACCGGCGCTCCGCTTCGCGGTTCCACAATCCATTAGGAAATATTGTGTTCGCTACGGTTTGGCAAGAGGGCCTTCCTTTCGCCTCCAATGCAATGTCGAGCGACTCACGAATCACCGATTGTTCAAGGGGCTTTCCTCCGGCGATGTTCTTTATCATGACAACCAACGGGGAAACTTCGCCAGGGTCGCGGACTTGTAGAAACGCTCTGCTCCAAGCCTCCGACAAGTTAGCATCTTCGATGATTTTCGGTTTGCTCATTATCCCCCCTCTTGCAGGTGTCGGAAAAGGCTGCGCCCGACGAAGGATTTCCTAGACACCCTAACGAACGCAGACCAATCGTGGTCAGAGAACAACCTGCCGGTCCCCGGCTGGTGTGCGCGGAGCAAGGTTCCTCGCGTGACGTCATCCGACGGCAATAGACATTCACCTTGAAACCGGGATTTGCAACGAACGAGGATTAGGTCCCCGACTTCGACATCTATCGGCCTACCACTCCAGTGGTTGTCCACAATCCAAACCGTATCTTTCGAGTGCCACCCCAAAGCTCGAGCTTGGGCTTGGTTGGGCCTGAGTCTCAGGAGATCTCTAGCGTGGGGCTCGGCGAGGATACGCAGCGCGCTGTGCATGTGGTATATCAACGTGGAATAACCCACGCCGAAGTAATTGGCCACAATAAAAACCTGCTCTGGCGTACATTCCTTGGCATTCCAGCCGCGTATATTGAAGGCTCTATGCACAGCCATGTTAGGCATCAACAGTGCTCCTGCGAAGCAATCCGCCGCAAATTCCTTCGGTTCTTTTTTGGATCCACTAGTACTAGCGGCAAACTGATCGACTCGGGATCCGTCCTGACTGTCATGGTGCCCCAGTTCATGAGCACATGTGAAAACGCGGCGTCCCGATGGCCGAAGCGCGGATAGTAAGATAGTGGGCCCTAATTCGGGGCAGTACATACCCTCTAGACTAGGTATATCCACAAATCGGACCTCGATTCCTAAGCTTTCGGCGAGGTCATATACGCAAATGGCTTCTTCCAATGGAAGGCTCGCCGTTTGGCGCATCCGCAGGGCAGCCATCATGGATTGTCGCGCTATCGTCTTCCTGTCCATCGTCAAACATCCTCTCCAGAAACATGGATGGAGCGAATGATCTGCATCAGGCGTGTTAGGTCTTCATCCTTAAGTTTGCTTAATTCTCTAGCAGCGGCTATCAATTTGTCGTTGACGTCTTCCAGATCGTCTTCCCCCACGATCCAAGCAATCCGTACGGCGTACAGCTTGGACAACACGGTCAATTCTTCAGCTTTAACCCTGCGACGTCCAGATTCGACTTCTGAGACGGTCGGCCTATGCCAACCAAGGTGTTTTGCCACTTGAGTTTGGGACAGACCGGCCATTTCTCTGGCCAACCGGAGACGACCAGCAATCCGTCCGCTCGGGCTATTCTGAGTCGTCATCTCTCCGCACTTCCGGAGACGTGCCGGAGGACGTTGTCCGCAATCTCGTTCACCGTGAGAATCCGCTTGCCTTTGGCCGGCGTGAATACCGTGTCAGGCAGGTCGCACTCGAAGGTCTCGGAGAGGTATAGGGCAACTTCGAGACCGTTGTGGCTATCGAAATCTTCCACATCCCTGAAGGGGCGGGTGTTTGGTCCTATAATTCCGACCGATCTACCGCTCCGTTCTTGAATGCTGCTGATGGCTTCTACGACTTTGCCGATGGCTTCGTCTCTGTCCATGGATTTCCTCCGTATCTTACTTTGCGTAAGATAATCTTACCTCCCTTTGGGTTTCTAGTCAAGCCAGTTCACCCAAATTTACGTTCTATATTGGGGCCTACTCCCTACACGGTGTAGCACTAAGCGCGGCTATCCTGGGCACAAATTTAAGTGACACCGTCAGAAGGCTGCAACGACTTCGGAGGAGTTCGATACTCGTCAGGCCTCAAATAGAAAAGTGGGGAAGGCGGGACTCGAACCCGCACGCCCAAGGGCACATGATCCTAAGTCATGCTCGTCTGCCAATTCCGACACTTCCCCCTGGGACTGCCGCCGGCCGGAACAATGGCGGCGCGACGAGTTAGGGAGTTGGTGACCCGCCTCGGGGTCGAACCGAGAACCTGCTGATTAAGAGTCAGCTGCTCTGCCAGTTGAGCTAGCGGGCCACAGACGGCGCACAAAGCGCACAAGCTAGGCTATCAACAAGGGTAGGGAGTGTCAAGAAACCGGCGGCGCCTGGTTCAGGGCGGCGATGCGCTCGCACCATTGGGCAGCGCCGAGCACCTGGCCTTCCTGCGCCCACGGGCCGCCGAATTGCACCGCCATGGGCATCCCCAACTCGCTCAGGCCCGTGGAGACCACGACCGTCGGCAGGCCGGCTGCCGTCCAGGGCTGCTGGAACGCTGCGTCGCCCGTGGTGTTCAGGTCCCTGGGCGCGGGGGCCGGCGTTGCCGGCGTCATGACCACGTCCACTTTGGATGCCAGCTCGCTCATGTCGGCGCGGAACTGCCGGCGCAGACGCTGGGCCTTCATGTAAGTGGAGGTCGGGATGATCATTCCCATCTCCATGCCCCCACGGATGCGCGGCCCGTAGTCGGCGGCGCGGGTCCGGTGGTTGGCCTGGTGGAACCCGGCGCACTCCACGTTCATCACGATGCGCTGGAAGCTATGCACCCTGGCAAAGCTGTCGGGCAGGGGCAGTTCCTCGACCTCGGCGCCGGCCTCCGCCAGTTGGTTGGCGATGGCCTCGGTGTGCGCCCAGATTTCCGGTGTGGCGTAGTCCTGGTAGTACTGTCGCACCAGCCCGATACGCGGCGGACGGTCGTGCTCGGCCATCTGCGCCACGAAGTCGGGCACGGGTTCCCGCAGGCTGCCGGGATCGTTGTCGTCCGCGCCGCTGAGCACGGTCAGCATCAGCGCGGCGTCGGCCACCGTGCGGGCCAGGATGCCCACGTGGTCCAGCGACCAGCTCACCGGCGCGACACCGTAGCGGCTGATGCGCCCGTAGGTGGGCTTGAGGCCGACGATGCCGTTGTAGGCCGCCGGCCGGCAGGTGGAGCCGCCGGTCTGCGAACCCAGCGCCGCCGGCACCATCCGCGCCGCCACCGCGGCCGACGACCCGCTGCTGGAACCGCCGGGCGTGTGCTCCAGGTTCCACGGGTTCCGCGTCGGCGAGGGGTCGGAGGTGGCGAACTCGGTGGTTACCGCCTTGCCCAGGATGATGCCGCCGGCCTCCTTGATTTTCGCCACGGACGTGCCGTCAAATTCGGGCACGAAGTCGGCATAGACCTTGGAGCCGCAGGCGGTAAGCATCCCCTCCGTGTAGAAGATGTCCTTGAGGCCGACCGGCACGCCGTGGATGGGGCCGCGTATTTCGCCGCGTTGCGCTTCCGCTTCCCGCTGCCGGGCCGCCGACAGCACGGCGTCCCGGTCGATGGTCACCCACGCCTGCAATCTGCCGTCCAGCGCGTCGATGCGCGCCAGCAGCGATTCCGCCAGCGCCACCGGCGATATGGTTCCTTCGCGAATCTGCGCGGCGGCTTCCGCCACCGAAAGCTCATGGAGTTCAGGCATAATCCAACCTCTTATTCCTGGAACAGCGGCTCCAGGTCGGGGTGCACCTCTGCGCTCTCAACGTCGTAAATCTGCTGAGCGGCAGTCCTCAAGTACGATTCCAACTCGACGGCGCGCTCCTCGCCGAACTCCACCACCGCCCGCCGGCGCAGTTCCTGGTAGATTCGCTCCTGGTCATTGCTCTGGCTCATGTTGTGTAGCCCTCGTCGTCAATACAGTCGTGACGGCAAATTCAGCTTGTGAACCGGATTCTAATTGTCCGCCCTCGCAGGGGCAACCCTCTGCGTCAGTGCCCCCGCGCCAGGCGGTCGGCCAGCGATTCCGGCAGGCCGGCGGCCCGTATCTTGCGCTGCGCCGTTGCGATGTCGTACTCAACCCGATGGTGTTGCAGAACTCCGGCGTCGCCAATCTCGCTGTCGTACAACAGGTAGGATGCGCGCCAGTCGCCGTCCCTGGGCTGGCCGACGCTGCCGGGGTTGACGATCACCCGTTGACCCGGGTGCAGCATGAGCGGTTCCGTCTCGTCCAGCAACGCCACGTCCGCTCCGGCCTCGTTTTCCGTCCACACCAGCGGGTAGTGCGAGTGCCCCACCAGGCAGAAGGGCGTTTCCAGCAGGGCAAAGGTCGCCAGCGCCGCCGGCTCGCTGATCAGGTACTCCATCACCGGGTCGCGCAGGCTGCCGTGGACGTGGGTGAAATCGCCGACGGCGCGCACCTCGGGCAGTCCGGCCAGGTAGGCCAAGTCGTCGTCGGCCAATACGTCCGCCGTCCACAGGGCCGCGGCCCGCGCCGCGCCGTTGAAAAGGTCGGGGTCCAGCTTGCCGGTGACGGCGTGGTCGTGGTTGCCGGCGATGGCGAGATTGGACAGGCTACGCAGGCGCTCGATGCACGGCCCGGGATCCGCCGCATACCCCACCAAGTCGCCCAGGAACCAGACCGCATCGTAGCCGCCGCGCGCGTCAGCATCCGCCAGCACGGCGTCAAAGGCCTCCAGGTTGGAGTGGATGTCGGAGACGATCAGGGCGCGCATGGCCGGTATGGTAGCATAGGCATGGCCTTGAGTTTGGTCGCGGCGCTGTTGCCGGATACGATAGCAATGTTGCCCTTTGAGTTCGTTATCTACCGTTCTCCCGTGTCGCAGCAGGCCCGCCGCCGGGAGTTGGTCAGACAATGGACAGCGGAAGTGCGTAACGCTGCCGCCGCACTCTGGCGTGGTCAGCCTGCCGTTGACGGCGCGCTGGCGGTGTCGATTACCTACCTATTTGACCGCGCCGAGTTGGATGTTGACAATATGCCCAAACCGATTTTGGACGCGCTGAAAGGGCTGGTCTATTCCGACGATGCCGCTGTAACCGACCTGACTTGCCGCAAACGCAATCTTAAAGACGACCCCCAAATATCCAACGCTTCACCCATCTTGCGCCAATCTCTGAACCGTAACGTTGAGTTCGTGCATGTTTTCATAGACGATGCGCCGATACGGGAGGTCAATTTCTGATGGAAGACATAGCTATCAGCGAAAGGCAATTCATCGCCAAGAAGGCGGCCGAGTACCGCAGCCGAGGCTATGAAGTGTTCCAGGAGATTTCCCTGGACTTTATGCCCGGATTCATCGCCGATCTGGTGGTTCGCAAAGACGACGAAACCAGAGTGATCGAGGTAAAAACCAGAACGTCGCTTGCCGTTACTCCGCAAATGACGGAACTGGCGGAAGCGATTAGCTCCAGACCCGGCTGGAGTTTCGACCTGTTAGTGGTTGGCGAACCGGAGCGTCTGGAGGCGCCGGAAAGCGCGCAGTCTTTCACAGAGAGCCACATAGATCGACGCATTAGCCAGGCGGAAAGAGCTCTTGCCATGGGGTTCGCCGAAGCTGCTTTTCTGCTGGCTTGGTCGGCTTGCGAAGCCGCGGTTAGAGCGTTGGCGGCCGCGGAAGGCGTGGAGATCAAGCGTGTCACTAATTCCAGCTACATCTTGGGCCAAGCAGTCTATCACGGTGCGATTTCAAGGAACGACGACGAATATCTGTCTGGTATGCTGGCCTACCGCAACGCCATTGTCCACGGCTTCGACGTTCCTGACTTTGACGACGAACGGGCCAGAGATCTGATTGCCGCCGCCAAGAAGCTGCTACAGGCCAGCGCGGATCCTGAGCCGATACAGCCGGCTGACATCCTGGCCGCGCCGGACGTGCGGCAGCGTTAGCGTTAGGAGTACACCATGCCCAAACCCACCGTCCACATCATCGCCACCGGCGGCAGCATTGCCGGCGTCGGCCCTGACCGCATGGACTACATCCGCTACCCTGAAATCGGCGACCACCTGACCATCGACCAGAACCTGGCCCGCGTGCCGGAGATTGGCGACAGCTTCAACGTCATCGCCGAGGACATGGTCAGCGTGGGCAGCACCGCCATCGGGCCGGCCAACTGGATCGCCCTGGCCGAACGCATCCACGCCATCGACCGCGACGAGCCCGACACCGCCGGCGTCGTCATCACCCACGGCACCGCGACCCTGGAGGAAACGGCCTATTTCCTGCACCTCACCGTCAAGACGCAGCGGCCCGTGGTCATCACCGGCGCGATGCGGCCGCCCACGTCCATCAGCACGGACGCCGACCTGAACCTGCTGGACGCCTGCCGCATCGCCGCATCGCCGGAATCGGCCGGCATGGGCGTGCTCACGGTGCTGAACAATCAAATCCAATGTGCCCGCGAGGTGTACAAGCACAACACCCTGCGCGTGGAGACCTTCAAGCCCAACGAACTGGGCTTCCTGGGCTATGCCGACTCCGACCACCGCGTCGTGTTCTACCGCCGGCCCTACCGCAAGCATACGACGGACACACCATTCAGGGTGGACGGCATGGCCGACCTGCCTCGGGTGGACATCGTCCACGCCTACGCCGGCGCGGACGGCATGCTGATTGACGCGGCACGCGCCCACGGCTCGGCGGGATTGGTGGTGGCCGGATTCGGCGCGGGCACGTTCCCGCCCACATTCATCGCCGCCGCCGAGTCCGCCGTGGCCGGCGGTATGCCGGTAGTGCTGGCCAGCCGTTCCGAGGCCGGCCGCGTGGTGATGACGCCGCGCAAGGACGAGCAGGGGTTCATCGTATCCGACAACCTGATGCCGCAGAAAGCCCGCCTGCTGCTGATGCTGGGCCTGACGGTCACGAGCGACCGGGACGAGTTGCAGCAGATGTTTTACGAATACTGAGCGTCGTTTCGCCCCCAATATGCCCGGCGACGTATGAGTTGCCGTCCCGCCGGGACAAGTTGCCCGCCGCCCGGCGGCGGTTTATACTGCCGAAATTGAGACTAACTCGCCCCAATTTGCACTAAGTTCGAGGTTCCCATGCGTATAGGTTTCATCGCCGTCATCGTGGCCGTCTGTGCCCTGGCACTGTCCGCCGTCCTGATTCAGCAGCGCGTTGCTTCTGCCGATGGGCATGGCTGTCCGTCTTCCTGGCCGTCCGAGTCCTACGAGGGCCGGCACACCGACGACCAGGGTGAGGGATGGTTCCTCATCCGCAGCACCGACAGCAACGGATTTACTACCATCCGCGCCTACGTGGCGGACAACAACCATAGCAGCGGTTACGAGCCGGGATCTCCCGACGAAATCTGCATCCTCCTGGTGCGGCGGAGCGGCGACAGCGAGGACGCCGACCAACCCGATCGGCTGGTGTTCTCCCAGGAACGGGAGGAGCCTTCCCCGACGCCGGCCACCGGCGGCCCCTCAACCGGGGGCGGTTCGCAGGGCAACAACGCCGACGTTATCAAGATCCTGGCGGCGGCACTGGAGATAACCAGGCATTCCAGCGCTCTGGTCGCCGCGGACCTGCCCGCCTCTCCGCAGGAAGTTCGCCAATATGCGGCCATGGTGACCGCCCGTGAAACCGCGATGAAAGCCCAACTGGCAGACCTGGCCGGCAGTGGTCAAGACGCCCGTGTCGCCCAAATCAGGACCCTGGTCAACGGGCTGGTGTTCAACGCGAAGGCCATCCTGGCGGGAAGGCCCGCGTTGTTGGAAGCAGTCCGTATGGAGGCCCTGCAAAGGAATCAGCAGGCCCGGATCAACCAGACCCTTTTGCTCCCGGGCGTCACCGAGAGCGTGGACAATCGGTTCTACGAGGTAATCACCGGTGTAAACGGCTCCGCGGGTTCAGGAAATCTCTCCGGGGCCGACCTGCTGCGTTATTCGCATCTGCAAAACCTGTCGTCCGGCGTGTCGCTGGGGCAGACCTTCCTGGTGGTGGCCAGCCTGATGCAAGACCCCACGTTCGTTGCGCGGATCCGGGAGTCGTACGACTCAGTAGCCAATCGCATTGATCGGGACATCAAGTATCTGCGCGGGGCAAGTGACACCCAACTAGAGCAGTTGGTTCTCCGCCAGGCTCAGGCGGCGCTGGATGCCGGAACCGGAGCCGACAATTACTTCGACCGCCTGGAGAGCCGGCTCGTGCTTGTCGCAGCCGAAAACGCCCGGGTGCAGAGTAATGAGCGGAACGCAGCCCTGCTGAGGGATGAAATTGGCCGCCTGGCTGCCGATGTTCTGGGTCGCCAACACCCGGCGCCCGAAGCCATGCCTCAACCGGTCGTCGATAACCCCGGGGTTACGGACACCACTATCGAGTTTGGGCAGTCCGCCGATTTCTCCGGTGGGTCAATGGAATTGGGGACGGGAATGCGCCTGGGTATCCGCGCGGCCTTCCGGGAAGCCGGGACCGTCAACGGCCGCACTTTGACTCTCACTCACAAGGACGACGGCTACGAACCGGACCGCGCGTTTGCGAACACGATGCAGCTCATTCATCAGGACCAGGTGTTCGCCCTGATCGGCGCGGTGGGTACGCCCACCTCCCGTGCGGTGTCGCCACTGGCTCGCAGCGAAGGGGTGCCTTTCATCGCTCCGTTCACCGGCGCGGCGCTGCTGCGGGAATCCGATCTGACCAACGTGCTGAACCTGCGCGCCTCGTACCACCAGGAAACCAGGCGGATGGTGGACTACCTGGTAGGCCAGGGGATCAACGACGTGGCCGTGCTCTATCAGAACGATTCGTACGGCGTTGACGGGCTGACGGGCGTGGAGCGGGCGCTGGCTGGCCATGGATTGGCGCCGGCCGAGTCCTGGTACTACCAGCGGAACACCGCCTCCGTGAAGTCTGCCGTGTTCCGCATAGCGGAGGCGGACCCGGGCGCGGTGATCATCATCGGCGCCTCTGAGCCGGCGGCGCAGGCCATCGAGATGCTGCGTGAGAAGTTGGGGGCGGACACCGTCTTCATGAACGTTTCTTTCGTGGGCAGCGACGCGCTGGCGGCCGAGTTGGGCGCTGCCGGAGAGGGCGTTTTCATGACGCAGGTGGTGCCGCTGCCCACCGATACCAGCAATCCCCTGGTTGCCAGGTACCGGCAAGCCCTGCTTACGGAGGATCCCCAAGCCCAACCCGGGTTTGTCTCCCTTGAGGGCTACCTGGCGGGCCGCCTGGCCATTTACGCCGTGGAGGCCTGCGGACAGAACGTCACCCGTCAGTGTTTCCTCAACGCGGTGCAGAGCGCCGGATCGTTCGACCTGGACGGCTTCCAGTTGACGTTTGGCCCAGCCGATAACCAGGGTTCCGATGAGGTGATCCTCACCATGATCGGCTCCGATGGACAATATGTCTCCGTCGAATAACTTTGGAGGTCCCATGCGTTCCAAATTCCTCATCTCCTCATTGGCTCTCGCTCTCGTCTGCACGCTGGCCACCGTCGGCTTGTTCGTCAACCGCGCCGCCGACGCCGGCAGCCCCGGCTGTCCGTCCGACTGGCCGGCCCAGCAGGCATCCGGCCAGGGCGGCATCGACTACAACGACTTCTACACCGACGGCGACGGCGACCGCTGGTTCGTTATCCGCAGCTCCGACAGCAACGGCTACGCCACCATCCGCGCCTACGTTGCCGACGACGGCTACGCTTCCGGCTACCGCGCCGGGTCGCCCGACGAGACCTGTTTCCTCATCGTCCGCCGCTCCGGCGACAGCGCGGACGTCGCAGAGGCGACGCAAGTGACGTTCCGCGCCGAGCGCGAGCCCGAAGACCTGCCCCTCGTGGAGGAACTTTTCGCCTCCCTGTCCTCGTCCGAGATCAGCTGCATCCGCAGCATCATCGGCACGAGCCCGTCCGTGCAAACCCAACGCCTGATGGACGACCGCAACACCCTGCCGGTGTACTACTGCATTGACGACGGCAAAATGTACGAGGACGCCACCATCGCTTTCCTCGTCAAACTGTTCGCCCTGCAGGACGGCGGACGGTCGAACCAGACCATAAACTGCCTCATTGAAGTCAGCACGAGAAACCAGATAAACCGCGAGCTGGTGCACCTGCGGCTGGGAACGGTATCCATGGCCTCCTTCCCTCTGGAGAAACAGTTCGCACTGGGTGCAGCCAGCAATGACATGACCACGTGTATGTCGCTGCATGAGCAGATTATCAACCTGCTCAACATCGTCGTGAAGCAGGACCAGCTGGACCGGCACTCCAACGGGGCCTACATCATCCGGGAGATTCGCGCATCCGCTCACTCGGGCTTGCAAGACTGCATCAGCAGTGACGTGGGCGACCGGCTTGATGAAATCAGTGGCATGACCGTCATTGAGAGCTTCAGGCACTTCGAGAACGGCGAACTGCTCAACTGCCTGTTGCTGGACCAGCAGACCTCGGCCAAGGTTTACGCCCACGTGGCGTCGAGCCGGGCGGGCATCTCCTCTCCAACCGGCCGGCTGAGCCCCCAAACCGAAGCTTGCTTCGAGACCCTGGCCGATGCGAGCAGTTATCGACTGCTGGTCACTCTTGCAGTGGATCCTCAAGGCGTGGTTGACCATTCAGCGAGCATCACAGCCAATGATGCAGTCCTGAACAGCCTGGTCGGCAGAGGCTTATTCTGCATGACGTCCCAGCCCATGGATCTGCTAACCGCCTTCAATTCCAGCAATCTGGCGTTGCGGCCCCCTCAGCCATAAGCCGGCCACGCTCATTACCGGCCCAACGCACACCCGCCTTTGCCATCGCGAGCAGGGGCGGGTATTTTCGATAGCCGGCGTGTATAATGCGGCCCATTCCGCCCTCGGGCGGCGCATAAGGAGCGCATTCCATGGCACACGCAGCCGGCGTCAGTCCTTCCCAACCGCACGCACAGGACGTGGAGCCGCGCACCAAGGGCTCCGTGATGGCGAGTACGCTCATCGGCGCCCACGCCTTTGAGCATCTCTACGCGCACAGCATCCCGCTGCTGGCGACGGTAATCGCCATCGACCTGGGCCTCGGCGCTTTGCAGGTTGGGTTGATTGTCGTGGTGCGGTCCATCTTCGGCGGCCTGACCAGCGTATCGGGCGGCATCCTGGTGGACCTGTTCCACCACCGGGTTGCCTGGGTGCTGTCCATCAGCACCTTTATGATTGGCCTGGGCTACCTGCTCATGTCCATCGCGCCCACCTTCGGGCTGATTATCTGCGCCCTGGCCCTGGGTTCCATGGGCAGCGCCTTGTGGCATCCGCCGGCGCTGGGCCTGCTGGCGCGACGCTTCCCGGCGCGGCGCGGGCTGTTCATATCTATGCACCGCTCCACGGGCAGCATCGGCGACGTGCTGGGGCCGATGGTCGCCGGCGCGCTGGTGCTGGGAGCATTAGCGTGGAGCGCCGGCGAGGCGGAGGACATCGTAACCGCCGGCTGTGGCGCGCTGCCCTTCTGCTGGGAACTACCCTGGCCGGCCATCAGCTGGCGTTGGGTGCTGGGCGTCAGCACGCCCATCATGTTCATCTCCACCGTGCTGATCTTCATCCTGCTGCGCCACGCCGGCAGCGAGCGGCCCGAGGAAGTGGACGTCGGAGAGCGCATCCGCACCAACTGGGCGGGTATGAAAGACGCCTTCCGGGGCACCGGCATGTGGGCCATCTTCACCGTGTCGGCGGTGCGCGGCATGGCCGACCGCTCGTTGGTCTTCCTGATTCCGCTGTACCTGACCCAGGCGCTGGGAGCCAACACCTTCCTGGCGTCGGCCCACGTTGCCCTCATGGTCGGCCCCGGCATACTGGCCGGCCCGATGATCGGCGCATTGTCCGACAAGATCGGCCGGCGCCCGCTGATCATCTTCATCATGGCGTGCACCACGCTGCTGACCCTGGGCATCATCTGGGCCGGCCAGTCGCACCAGGTGTACACCTTCTGGATCACCCTGTTCGTGGCGATTTACGGCCTGATGAACTTCTCAGTGAACAACCTGACCCAGGCCGCCGCGGCCGACATAGCCGCCGGCCGCCGGCTGGAGTCCAGCTTCCTGGGCCTGATGTGGGGCAACAACACCCTGTTCGGCGCCGTCGCGGCCGTGATGATCTTCGGCCCGGTGGAATGGTTCGACTGGCAGTACGGGTTCTACATCGCGGCGGGCATCTACTTCGTCGGCCTGCTGGTATCGCTGCTGATCCCCGGCAAGCCCCGCGAGCCGGAGGCCGTCACGGTCCCCGCCTGATCGCCTGAGAACGCCGGATTACCAACGCCCGTAGGGGTGGGGCATGCCTCGCCCTTACGGTGTGCAGCGTCCCCCGATGGCACAAGCAACCGTTCCACCGCAGCCGGCATCCGTGGCTTCACCGGAGCCGGGCCGTCGCACCGGCAACGGCGTGATGGCATCGACGCTCATCGGCGCACACGCCTTTGAGCACTTCTTCTCCAACGCCATCCCGCTGCTCACCACCTTCATCGCCGCCGATATGGGCCTGGGCGCGATACAAGTCGGGATCATAGTTGCCGTGCGTTCGGCTTTCGCCGGCATCACCAGCGTGGGCGGCGGGTTTCTGTCGGATTTGTTCCACCACAGGGTGGCGTGGGTGCTGTCCATCAGCGCGTTCCTGTCGGGCGTCGGGCTGCTGCTGATGGCGGTGTCGCCTTCGTTTGGTTTGCTGCTGTTCGCGCTGGCCTGCGCGTCCTCCGGCGCGGCGCTGTGGCATCCGCCGGCGCTGGGACTGCTGGCGCAGCGGTTCCCCAACCGACGCGCGCTGTTCATATCCATGCACCGTTCGACGGGCAGCATCGGCGACGTGCTGGGCCCCATGGCCGCCGGCATCCTGCTGCTGGGCGCGTTGCAGTGGGAAGCATCCGACGGCCTGACCGTGGGCTGGCAACTGGCATGGGAGCCGATAGGATGGCGCACGTGGCTGGCGGTCAGCGCGCCGGTGATGATCGTTTCGTCGTTCATCATCTACGGACTGCTCCGCCATGCCGGCAACGCCTCCACCATCAACATCGACATTGTCCAGCGGATGCGCCACCAGTGGGACAGCACCCGCGTGGCCTTCCGTGGCACGGGACTGTGGGCGATCTTCGCGGTGTCGGCGGTGCGCGGCATGGCCGACGGTTCGCTGCTGTTCCTGGTGCCCCTCTACATGACGCAGGCGCTGGGGGTGAACTCGTTCCAGGCGGCGACGCACCTGGCGTTGATGGTCGGGCCGGCCATGGTAACGGCGCCACTGATTGGCGCGCTGTCGGACAAGGTGGGGCGCAAGTCGCTGATCGTGTTCCTGATGGCGTTCACCACCGTGCTCACGATGGCGATTCCGCTGGGCGGGCAGCAATACACCCCGTGGATCACGGTGTGCGTCGCGCTGTACGGATTGCAGCACTTCACCGTCATCAACCTCACGTCGGCGGCAGCGGCGGACGTGGCGGCGCGCTACCGGCTGGAATCGAGCTTCCTGGGCCTGATGTGGGGCAACAACGTGCTGTTCGGCGCGGTGGCGGCGGTCTTCATTTTCGGCCCCATCGAGTGGCTGGACTGGCAGTACGGCTTCTTCATCGCCGCCGGCATCTACTTCGTCGGCCTGCTGGCGTCGCTCATGATCCCGAGCGACCGGCGCGGCCCGGAGCCGGCGTCGGCCTCCGCCTGATCCGGAGCAGAGCAACCGCTATAATGGTTGCAGACCCGTCAGGATCAGGAGAGCCGAAGATGCTTACGCCGGAGCAAATACAGGTAGTCAAGGCCATTGTGCATGAGGCTGATCGCGCTTTTGACCGGCGCAACTACGAAGGCTTTTCGCAGAAAATCTGGGACGCCACGGCGCAGGCCATCCGATTCATCGCTGAAGAGAGGGGTTGGCCCCACGAAACCGACACGGAGATTGATGCCGCTGGTCGCCGGTTGGCCGGTGAGTACGATGACGCCCAAGCCGCCTTGTCATCGTTCGGAACCGCCCAATTCTGCCGTACTAATGGTCAAGGGCTGGTCCTACAGCGATACGAAATCGAGCAAGACCGAGACATTGTGTACCGCTTCGTGGAACGTTTGTTGGGTGTGCCGGCGCGAGACGATCCGTCCCCCAGGCGGCACGGCATCTCGCTTTTCGGTGAAGAGGCAAAGCGCCTGAAGGAGATGGTCAAGGACGCCGATGCCGCGTTTGCCCGTCAGGACTATCAGAAGTTCTACGCCAAAATGTGGGACGCCACGGCCCAAGCCATCCGCTTTGTGGCAATAGAACGTGGCTGGCCCCACGAAACCGACGCCGAAGTTGAAGCGGCTGGACTGCGGCTGGCACGCGATTATGAAGACGACTTTGAGGCCATGGCCGAGTTGGGGTTTGCCCGATTCGCCCGCGCCAACGGGCGCGACCTGGCCCTCAAAGAGTACGAAATCGCCGAAGACTGGGAGATTTCCGTCCGCTTCGTGGACCGCATCCTGGGCACGTCGTCGCGCTACAAACCATGACCGCCGAGGAATACATCCAGGCGTACCACAGGTTTGCTGAATTAGCGCAGCGACTTTTCGGCGAGGACGATGACCGAGCTGCCGCCGAAATGCTCTACGGAGCGCTTTCGCAGATTATAATCGCCATCGCTATCCTACGAGGAGAGGCTTTCCGGGAACACCAGCACCGCCGACACATTATCCGAACGCTCAGCAGTGAACTTAGCACTCCGAGTTTAGTCGATGATTTCGGCGAGGCACAGCGGCTTCATGTCCATTTTATCTCAACGACTTGCACGGCGCGGATTTTGCCAACGCCGTAGCCGCTACCCAATCCCTCATCGACCGTCTGCTGCCCTTGTCTGCGTGAATATGACAATCATCCGCATATCCGGCCTGCTGCTTCTGATTGCCGCCGTGGCTACGGCGGTGTCGGTGATGACTCGGCTCAACAGCAGCATGGAGCCGTTGGCCGGCAGCCCCATCCAGGTTCCCATTATTCTGGACACCGGCCAGTATGTCATCGCCGGCGCCGCCCGCACCCTGTCCGGCCTTGGGCTGCTGGCGGCGGCGGTGTATCTGTGGTTCGCGCTGAGAGGCAGCCAGCCGCAGGCTATGGGCATTGCCGCCGGCCTGCTGGTACTGTCCGGCGCGGTTACGGCGATCTCCGGCGCGGGGATGCTGGCCCTGGCCGGCGGCATACCGCAGGCGGCGGACGGCAGCGCAATGCTGACGGCATGGGACGCGCCCGGCTGGGTTGAACCGGCGGACGCCGTGCGTTGGATCGCCGGCAAGGTCGGCTTCACGCTGGCCGGCCTGGGCCTCATCGCCCTGGGCCCGGTGCAGTGGCGAATCGGCGGACTGCTCAGAGTGTCCGCCGTGGCCGACGTGATTATCGGCGTCGCCATGCTGTTCATCTGGGTTGACGCCGCCACCGTGATGCACCGCGTTTCCGGCATCGCCTTCCTGCTCTGGCTGATTGTCAGCGGGATTTGGCTGGTGGCCGGCCTGCTCAAAACCCCACAGGGAGAAACTCAACATGGCAACCCGTGAAGACAACCTCGCCACCGTTCGCCGCATCCGCGATGATCTGACCGGCCTGCTGGAGGGCATGGACTACTGCCTGGACTGGAAGGACGGCGACAACTGGTGCGCCCGCGAGGTGCTGTACCACCTGGTGGACACGCCGGAGGGCGGCATCGGCGGCGTCATCGCCGGCGTATTGGATGGAACCCGTGATGAGGTCACCATCCTGCCCGACGCCAACAACATGACGCCCGAGCGCATGGCCGCCGACATTGACGACGCGCAGGCCGGCCCGCTGGCCATCCTGCAAACCGCCGAGGATGCCATCGCCGCCGCGTCCGACGCCGACTTTGTGGAAAAGACGGCCATGGCCCACCTGCCGCATCGCGACATCCACGAGGTTCGCACGGCGCAGGCGTTCATCGACGGCCTGGAGCGGCACTGGGGCGAGCACCTGAACCAGTTGCGGACGATACGGGAAGCCCTGGGGATGTAACTACCATGACGACGCTACTGCGGCGACTGCTCATTGTAATTAGCGCTCTGGCTTTGATGGCTCTGGTCGCCTGCTCCAGCGGCGCAGATACGCTGACCGTGGGCTTCTCTCCCTTCTACGACCAGGTCAGCTACAACGCCAGCAGCGACCCTGACGCGGACGGCTACGACACACACCTCGGTTACGAAGCAGACCTGCTGACGGCGCTGGAAAGCATGGACGGATTTGGGCTCTCCTTCGAACGCAGGCCAATCCCGGAGTGGCCGGGCATCTGGTTGAAATCGGCTACCGACGAGTTCGACATAGTGGGCGGCGGTATCACCATACGGGAGGCTCGCACCCGCAACGCCGCCGGAGATACTGTGGTGGCCTTCACCAACGGACACATCGCGTTCCGGCAGTCGCTGCTGGTACGCAGTGAGGACGCCGAGCGGATGGCGACCCATGAGCGGCTGACCGGCGATCTGATAATCGGCGTGTACCGCGACACCACCGGGGAAGGTCGTCTGCTGCAACTGACCGGCCTGGCCGACGGCAACGGAACGCTGGCCGCCGGCGCCCGAGTGACAACCCCCAACGGCGATGTCGTGGCCGACGGCAGCAACGCTTACACCATCACGCCGGCGTCGGCGTCGGAGATTCTGACCGACCGGAGTCACCTCTACCCTCCGGACGACACCATGCCGCAGGTAATGTATTTGCCCGACGACGTCAGCCCCGACATGGTGCACGAAATGCTGCTGGCCGGCGTCATTGACGGCAGAGCCGGCGAGGAGATTGAGAACAACAACGCGGTTCACGGATCGGACGGCAATCTGGCAATTACAGCCCTGGACGACCTGGTGGAGTACGGCGGCTTCACCGTTGACGCCGACAACACGGAGTTGCTGGCCCGGCTCAACGAGGGCATAGATTACCTGACCGACAACCGGCGCATCGGGTATGCGGAGTGGAGAGCCGACCCGACGGTGTTCATGCAGCGCGCAGCGCTACGGAAACGACTATGACCCGTGCCGTTTGACACCCTGCCGCCATTATGTCTATATTCCGCTCAATAATACCTGTCACGCAAAACGGAGGAAATTGCACATGGCGACACCACGAGGACGAGTCAGCTTCGACGCCGGCAACGTAGGATTCATCGTCCAGCACGAGCTGTGGGACGGCAACATCCAGGACCACTCCGACCAGGGCGTTGTGATCCTGGTGCAGGTGGGCGACGAGACGGCGTTGCGGTTCAACTGCTTCGACATTGAAAAGAGCTACGTGTACGCGCCGGACGGCAAGAACGTACAGTACCGCATGGACCAGACCACCGACGGCAACCCCATCGGCTGGTCGGTGCGCACCATGCGCAGCAATCTCGGCGCGATGCTGGAAAGCGCCGGCTACGCCGATGCCGCCGCCGGGCTGGACATGGGCGCCGTGAACAAGGCCCTGGACGAGGTGGACGCCACCGCGCGGGTCAAGTTCGCCGCCGACCGCAACACGGTCAAGCACAACCGGGGCACCGACATCATCGAGGCGGGCAACATCCGCTTCGGGCTGGAGATGCGCCGCCAGGCTTCGGGCGACGGCGGCTTGGCCATCCACGTGCTGAGCGATCTGGCCGGCAACACCGGCCGCGTCTTCACCGAGGAGACCGAACTGCTGGCGTTCGACTGCTTCCGCGACGAGCCCCACTACCACTACGGGCCGCGCAACAAGAACCACCGCATCTTCTGGGACAAGACGCTGGTTCCCGACCCGCTGGGCTGGTGCCTGGACCAGTTCAAGGGCGGCAAACTCAAGTCCATGATCGAGCGGGCCGGCTACCCCGGCGTCGCCGCCGACCTGGACGAGGACCTGCTCGCGTCCGTGATCCCGCAGGTGGAGCAGCGCGGCCGCGAGATGGAAGCCACGGGGATTCCGGCGGAGGTAACGCCGAACATCGTGCAGTAGGCTAGACCGCACAGCAACCCGAACGGCGTAGGGGCGAATGATTATTCGCCCCTACCCGTTTTTATGGTGGACCAAGCGAATCACACCGACGCCGGCGTCGGCTTGCGCAAGTGGGCTTCGGGATGGGGCAACGCGTCCTGCGGGAAAGCCGCGGCGGTGGTTTTGATGGCCTGCGGCGCGGCGTCAGTGGTAAGGTCAAATTCAATCGCCAACAGGTAGTCGCCTTCTGGGTTTTCCATGGCGTCGCGCGGCGATACTTGGCCGGAGAAGATGGCGTGGAGACGCGCTTCGGTAAGCGGCAGGCAGATCCATCGCTCCATCTCCATATCGGCGTCGCTCCACCACACCAAGTACAGTTGGCCCGACTCGTCACGTTCGAGTAGAATGCGTGGGCCATCATAGTAGTCGAGCACTTCGTCAAACGAAAACTCGGGAAAAGGCGGGGCAGACAACAAAGTTCCCTTGATTTTTGACAGCATAACGTTACCTTCTTAAATTCATTACAACTGTGGCAATGGCTACTGGATTATAGCCGTCCGCTTGCCACAACGTATGATGCGAGTTGCCATCACGAGGCGTAGGAAGCATTTTCCCGGCATCTGCCCCGAGGGTCAAAAGGGCAATTTTGTCCCCCAGACTGTGATACCTACGGGCGTTCCATATGGCATCGTTTGCGTCAGCATAGACCGACAAACCCATCAACGTGCATTGCGTCTCCAATCCGCGCCGCATCATGTCGTTAGCTCGTCTTCTGTTCAGATAGTATATCGATACGAAATCGCCAGGCTCAGGCGGGTCGGTTTTGACGATGCGGTAATATACACCGATGGCCGGGTACGCCTCATCTGGCGGGCAATCCTCCGGGAAGTCGGCGGGCCAACGTAGAACCATCCGTTACCCCTCCTCCCCTATTTTTAGCAGGCTTAGGAAGGCTTCCTGGGGGACTTCTACGCGGCCGACGCGCTTCATGCGCTTTTTGCCTTCTTTCTGCTTTTCGAGGAGCTTGCGCTTGCGGGTGATGTCGCCGCCGTAGCACTTGGAGAGGACGTCCTTGCGCATGGCGCGGACGGTTTCGCGGGCGACGATGCGGCTACCGATGGCCGCCTGGATGGGCACCTCGAACATCTGACGCGGGATGGTGCTGCGCAGCTTCTCGACGATGGTGCGGCCCTGGACTACGGCGTTGTCCCGGTGGCTGATCATGCTGAGGGCCTCCACCGGCGTCTGGTTCACCAGGATGTCGATGCGCACCAGCGGCGCGGCGCGGTAGCCCTCGAAGGTGTAGTCCAGCGAGGCGTAGCCCTGGGTGCGGGATTTTAGCTGGTTGTAGAAGTCGGCCAGCATCTCGGCCAGGGGCATGGTGTATTCCATGACCACGCGGGTCTGCTCGCTGTCGGCTGAGGCATCGGCCTGGCTGCCGCCGATGCCCTGGATGTACTCCATGCGCCGGAACTCGGAGCGGCGGGCGTGCATCAACTCCATGACAGCGCCGACGGAGCGGCTGGGCGCGACGATGGTTACCCCCAGGATCGGCTCCCGCACTTCGGAGATGGCGTTGGGCTGGGGCAGCAGCGACGGGTTGTCCACGCGGATGACTTCGCCGCTGGTCAGCAGCACCTCGTAGGCGACACTGGGGGCGGTGACAATCAGGTCAAGGTCGTACTCGCGCTCCAGCCGCTCCTGCACGATTTCGAGATGCACAAGGCCAAGGAATCCGCAGCGGAACCCGAAGCCCAACGCGCCACTGTTCTCCGGTTCGATGGTCAGCGAGGCGTCGTTGAGCTTGAGCTTTTCCAGGGCGGCGCGCAGCCGGGTGTAGTCCTCGCCGTCGGCGGGATAGAGGCCGGCGAACACCATGGATTTCAGCTCCACGTAGCCGGGCAGGGGTTCCTCGGCTGGGTGGACGTTATTAGTCAGGGTGTCGCCGACGGCGCATTCCTGCACGTCCTTGAAACCGGTGGCGACGTAGCCCACCTGGCCGGCCTGGAGCGTGCCGGTAGCCGTGGGTTCGGGCGCGAACACGCCCACCTCCATGATTTCAACCGTCCGGCCGGACGACATCACTTGCAGGCGGTCGCTGGTCGAAATGGCGCCGTCGGCGACGCGCACGTAGGCGATGATGCCCTTGTAGGTATCGTAGGTGGAGTCGAACACCAGGGCGCGGAAGGGCTCGTCGTCACCGCCGGCCGGCGGGGGCACCCGTCCCACAATGGCGTCCAGCAGTTCCACGCAGCCGAGGCCGGACTTGGCGGATACGAACAGCACCTCGTCGCGCCGGAAGCCGAAAATCTGCTCCATCTCGGCGGCCACGCGCTCCGGCTCCGCCGAGGGCAGGTCCACCTTGTTGATGACGGGGATCATCTCCAGGTCGTATTCCATGGCCAGCAGCGTGTTGGCGATGGTCTGGGCTTCCACGCCCTGCGTCGCGTCCACCACCAGCAGCGCGCCTTCGCAGGCCGCCAGCGCGCGCGACACTTCGTAGGAAAAGTCCACGTGGCCGGGGGTATCGATCAGGTTCAGCTGATACTCGCCGGCATGGTCGCCGCCCGCGACGCGGTGGGACATGGTCACGGCTTTCCCCTTGATGGTGATGCCGCGCTCGCGTTCCAGTTCCATCTGGTCGAGGAACTGGGCCTTCATGTCCTGGGGCCGCACGGTTCCGGTGATTTCCAGCAGGCGATCCGCCAGGGTGGATTTCCCGTGATCGATGTGGGCGATGATGCAGAAATTGCGGATGCGCTGCTGATTCATAATGCCGTCCTTGTAACGTACATCATGGTAGCACGGGGCGATTCGCTACGCCAATTTTGGAGCCGTGCTTGAACTGGACAACTCAGCGGGAATTGCTACGGGCAGAGGAGATCCTGAGCCGCTTCACCTCCGTCGGACCGGCGGGCCAAGTCGCACGCCGTGTCGCCACCCTCGTTCACCGCCGTAACGTCCGCGCCGGCGTCTATCAACAGCCTCAGCAACTCCAGCAGTGTTTCAACCCTCACCTCCGGGGTGAAATACCAGGAGTTGCTCGCCTCCACTACCAGGTACAGCGACGTCCTTCCCCACCAGTCGACAGCGTTGACGTCCGCGCCGGCGTCCAGCAATTGGGTGATGAATTCGGGAGACGGCGGGCGGTGGTCCGAGGCAGCCTCCAGGAGCAAAACCGTATTGCCCCTTTCGTCGGGAGCGTTCACGTCCGCCCCGGCATCCAGCAACAGAGCTATCAACTCGGGAGAAGGTAGATTGTGGTAGGCAGCAGTCAGGTGCAGGGGCGTCTTTCCCGTTTGATCAGTGGCGTTGACCTCGGCGCCGGCGTCCAGCAACCGGGCGATGGCCTCACCCTCGTCAGAATCGTTATAGGAATGCCTTAAATACGCGGCAGTCGCTATATGCAGCGGCGTTCTTTCCGCCGGGTTCACTGCGTTGACGTTCGCGCCGGCGTCCAGCAGCCAGGCGATGACCTCCGGGGACAGTCCGTCCGCCGCCAGGAGCAAAGGCGTATTCCCCTCATGGTCAAAGGCGTTGACGTCCGATCCGGCGCGCAGCAGCAGCGCGATAGCGTCGACGGAAGGCGACCCGTGCCGATCATTCGTCAGGTGGAGAGGCGTCTTTCCCGTTTGGTCAGTGGCGTTGACGTCCGCGCCGGCGTCCAGCAGTAGAGCGACGGTTTCGGGCGAGGGTGACCGATGCGCTGCCCGGTGCAGAGGTGTTTGCAACGTCTCATCGACGGCGTTCACATCCGCCCCGTGCTCCAGCAGCAGGCTTACGCTGACGGGTATCCCGGCCGCCGCGGCTGCGTGCAGAGCCGTGACCCCATAGTCGTTCTGCGTCGTTGCGTCAGCGCCGTGAGCCAGCAGCAGCCGGACGGTGTCGGGATGTCGATGTGACGCCGCGGAAAGCAGCGGAGTTTCCTCGCTGTCATTTCTGGCGTTCGCGTCGGCCCCGTTTTCCAACAACAGCCTGACGACATCAGGGCTGGGATTACAGGGAGTGTCCAGGTTCACGTGCCGGTCGTCCATCGCGCTATGCAGCGGCGTATTCATTTGGTAACCCGGGGCGTTCACGTCCGCGCCCCGCTCCAGTAACAGGCTGACGACCGACGGGCCGGAGCAGATGGCGGCGAGATGCAGGGGCCTGACGCCTCGTTCCGTCTCCGCTGCCACGTCCGCACCGGCGTCCAGCAGCAGGCTGATGACCGCCGGGTCGAGATCGCCGTTAAGCGCCGCTTCGTGAAGAGGAGTCCGGCCGTAAATGCCCTGGGCTTTCACGTCGGCTCCTTTCTCCAGCAGCAGCCGGAAGACTTCGAGGCCGGCGCCAAAGTTAGCCGCCATGTGCAGCAGGGTAGTCTCCTCGTAATAGCCCAAGCCCGCAGCATCGACTCCGTGCTCCAGCAGCAGCCGGATAACTTCGGGGTTGGCGCCGGCCCACATGGCATAGAGCATAATCATCGCGTCCGTTTCGTTGTCCGCCGCCACCTCGACGCCTTGCTCCAGCAGCAGTTTGACAATCCTCGGGTCCGCATCGTAAATCTCTTGCTCGATTAAATTAGCAAGGTATATGAAAAGGGCCAACTGGCCGTATTCATCCCTGGCCGCGGCGTCTGCGCCATGCTTCAGCAGCAGCTCAACGACCGCAACAGCGTTCGCCGCAAAGTCGTCAACGTCCCCGGCAACCAAACCGGCGACCTCCGGGTGAACAGCGTACACCGCCCGCATTACCGCGGAATGCAGCAGCGGTGAGCCCGAGTAATCGTCCACCGCATTGGGGTCGGCGCCGCCTTCCAGAAGCAACTTGACAATCTCAGGGTCGCTTCCAAACCACAGCGCATAGCCCAGAACCGGCGTACCATTATCGTCCCTGCCTGCCGGGTCGGCGCCGTGGTCCAGCTCGGCCTGTACCGATGCAACGGTCGCGCCGCCTTCCCAGAACTCTGCGGAGCACAGATTGCCGCAGGGCCCGGGTGGGGCCGCCGTAGGCGCCACTCTGGGCGATGGGGATGGCGTAAGGGTTGCGCTCGGCGCAATCGTGGGTGGCGGCGACGATATTTCTGGCGCAGGCGATGGGGCGGGCGATAATGCCGGCGCCGTTTGAGAGACCGGTGGTGTTGGGATGGAAGTTGCGGGCGGGTCGGGTTGGCGGTCGCAGGCGGCAAGCGCAAGTCCGGCTATGGCCAACGCTGCTGCAGCCAGCATGGAAAAGCTCAGGAATGATTTGCTCAAGGCTTAAAGCTCCGGATTGATAGGGGCTTAGGGGGCGCGGATGGGGTAGAGGTGTCGCCAGCGGATGTTGGTCCAGCGGATGCGGTTGAAGTCGATGGGGTTGCCGGGGTTTTCGGCGTTCCAGCCGACCAGGTACTCGGCGTAGCGGGTGAGGAAGTCGTTCATCTGCTCGGGACAGGTAATGAGATGCTCCATTGAGGGGCTGCGACGGGCGGCCTGTTCGCGCTGCGCGTCGTCCAGGACGTTGCCATCACAGTCGTGGAGGCGGTCTTCGCAGACGCAGGGGAAGGAATAGGTCCTGTAGTACACCGGGCCGTGCTTGCTGAATTCGATGAGTTCGGCGCGGCGTTGGGCTTCCAGTTCTTCAGGGGTCAGCTCGGCAGGTTCAGGTTCGGTGGCGGCCTGGGCCTCTGCGTCGTCGGGAACGTAGTCAAAGCCGCGTTGGAGGAGTTCTTTGGCGGCGGAAAGGCGATGGCAGGGTTTGAAGTCGGGGAGTTCGCCCTGCATGACGTTGACCAGGAATCGGACGGCGATGCGGCCATCGTCGGTTTCTTCACGGACGATTTGGGCCAGTTCAGACCGGACGCGGTGGGCCGCGTTTTGGGATTCGGATTGCCGCGGCGCGTGAGCCTGGGAGCGGGATTCGCGCTGGCGTGCGCGTTGGTCGGCATGGGCGCGGTCGATGACGGTCTGGGCCTGGTCGAAGCCGAGCTTGACGAGGAGTCGAGCGGCGTCGATGCGGTGACAGGGTCGGAAGTCCGGGAGATCGCCGTCCATGGCGGAGACGAGGAAGCGGACGATGAGTCGGCCGTCCTGGATTTCCTGGGCGATGATGTCGGCGAGGTTGGACATATATTCTATTTTAGGGAAGGCGGCGGGGGGTGTCAAAGGGGAAGTGTCATCGTAATCCGGCGCGTGCCCGCGTCTGCCCAAAACATGCTGTGCCGTTGTATCCTGTGCAGCATCAGGGAAGTTATTCGGCAGGGCAATCGACGATCCGATTCGGACTGGTCGCCGGCATCCATGGGGAGCGCGATATGATCTTTCTGACCAGGCTGGCGCTGCGCAGTCGAACCGTAACCGTCATGGCGTTGATCCTGATCCTGGTGGGCGGCGTTTACGCTTACCAGCAGTTGCAGCAAGAGCTCTTTCCCGAGATCAGCCTGGGGGTCATCAACGTCTCGACCTCGTTTCAGCAGGGCACTCCTTACCAAGTTTCCCAGGACGTGACCAAGCCCATCGAGGACGTGATCATCGGGATGGAGGGGCTGAAAGAGGTGACGTCCTCCTCGCGGGGCAGCCGTTCCACGGTGCGGGCCAGCTTCGAGAACAACGCTGACCTGGAGGAGGCGGAGGCAGAAATCCTCAGCCGCGTTACCGCCCTGCGGCTGCCCGACGCCGCCGGCGACCCGCGGGTGTTCGCGCTGACGCCCAACCAGCGCCCGGTCATGGAGCTGAGCATATCGGGGCAGCGCGACATTCCCGAGTTGCTCAGGATCGTCGAGCGCCAGATTGCGCCGCCCTTGCAAACCATCCCCGGCGTGTTCGAGGTGGACATAGAGGGCGGTGTCTCGGAGCAGGTTTTCGTTACCGTTGACCCCGTGCTGCTGGAAACCTACGGCCTGACCATCCAGAACGTCATCGGCGCGTTGCAGAGCAATTCCGTGGACCTGACCGCCGGCAGCATGTCCTCCCAGGACGGCATGGTGACCGTGCGCGCCTTCCACGGCTACGCCAACCTGGACACCATCCGCAACCTGCCGGTGGGCTTCACGCGACCCGGCGAGCAGTCCGGCCCAGACCGAACCGGCGGCAGCAGGGCCACTCCCATCCGCCTGTCCGAAGTGGCCGACGTGCGCGTCGCCACTCCGGAGGCCAGCACCGTGTCGCGCACGAACGGCCAGCCCAGCGTGAGCCTCAACGTGCTGAAATCCCCCGACGGCAACACCATCGACATTACCCGCGAAATCGACGATTTGCTGCTGGAACTCGAAAGCCAACTGCCGCCGGACCTGGACATCGCGGTGGTGGACAGCCAGGCCCCGCGTCTGGAAGAGGAACTGAGCAAGGTCATCAACCAGGGCGTCCAGGGCTTTGCTTTTGCCGTCATCGCCGTGTTCGTGTTCCTGCTGCAAATCCGGCCGGCCCTGTTCTCCGGCGTTATCAACACGTTCCGGCCCACCGTGATAATCGCGCTGTCCATTCCCCTGAGCGTGATGGTGACGCTGCTGGTGATGGCGGTTTTCGACTGGACGATGAACTTCATGAGCCTGGCCGGCCTGGCCATCGCCGTGGGGCGCATCGTAGATGACAGCATCGTGGTGCTGGAGAACATCTACCGGCACATCCAGGGCGGCAGCACCCGGGCCGTCGCCGTCGTGGAGGCGACCCGGGAGGTGAGCCCGGCCATCGTAGCGTCAACGCTGACCACCGTGGCCGTGTTCATTCCGCTGGGATTCCTGCCCGGCGTGGTCGGCCAGTTCTTCCTGCCCTTTGCCCAAACGGTGTGCGTGTCGCTGGTGGCTTCCACCCTGGTGGCGCTGACCGCCGTTCCGGTGTTGGCGTCGTGGTTCCTGCGCCGGGGCGAACTGGATAACCGTCCGGCCGTCAGCCAGCAGGACACCCTGCTGCAGAAGCTGTACACCCCGGTGCTGCGGCTGGCCCTGCGGTTCCGGTTGATAACGGCGGTCCTGAGCATCCTGGTGGTGCTGGCCAGCCTGACGCTGATCCGCTCGCTGCCCATCGAACTTTTCTCCCAGGGCCGCACCGAGGGCATCCGCATCGACCTGAGCCTGCGGAGCAACCCTTCCACCGGGCAGCTTTTCCAGGAGGTCCGGGAGGTCGAACGGGCGCTGGACGATTTCGTGGCCGACGGCGCGGTGGAAAGTTACCAGGTGACGCTGGGTTCCAGCAGCCGGAACTTTGGCGGCGGCGCGGACGCTTCGTTTGACCGGGCCGGCTTCAACGTGGCGCTGACCGAGAACGCTCCCGCCGACCTGGACGAGCAAATTCGCAACGCCCTGCCCGAAAAACGGGGCGTTACCGTCCGCGTGTTCGCCGACTCCGGCGGGCCGGGCCGCGGCGGCGGCGTGAGGCTCACCCTGACCGGCCCCAACTACGAGGACGTTCGGGCCGCCACCGACACCCTCCAGGCGGCCATCGAGCGCGACCCCGGCGTCCGCAACGCCAGCACCAACATCGTAGATGGCGCCGAGGAATTCACCATCACCATCGACCCCAACGAGGCCGGACGCTACGGGCTGTCAAGCATGAACGTGGCCGGCCAGATTCGCACCTGGCTCCGGGGCAGCGACGTTACGGAAGTCAACCTGGGCGAAGAGACGCTGGACGTGGTGGTGCGGGGCGCGCCCGACGCGGTGGACGACGCCGACGACATCCCGCTGCTGCCCATCGCCGGCAACGCCGGCGCGGTTCCGCTGGGCAGCATATCCGACACCGGGTACACCGTTGGTCCCAGCGTGGTCACGCACTACAACGGCCATCGCTCGGCCACCATCTCCGGCAGCCTGGCCGGCCGGGACGCCGGCGCCATCGGCGAGCGCGTCGATGCCATCGTGGCCGCGACGCCGCTGCCCCCGGGCATCAGCGTACGCTCCGGCGGCACGTTCAGCGACATCCGCGAGGAATTCAACAACGTTTACGTGGCCATGGCCATCGGCGTTTCCCTGGTGTACCTGGTGATGGTGGCAACGCTGGGCTCGCTGAAAATCCCGTTCATCATCGTGTTGAGCATGCCGCTGGCGGTGGTGGGCGCGCTGATCGCGTTGGTCATCACCGACCGCTCGTTGAGCCTGCCGGCGCTGATGGGGTTCCTGCTGCTGGTGGGCATCGTGGTGACCAACGCCATCGTGCTGCTGACGTTTGTGCAGCAATTGAGGCAGAGGGGCGAGCCGCCGTATGAAGCCGTCATGGCGGCCAGCCGCACCCGGCTGCGTCCCATCCTGATGACGGCCTTCACCACCATCCTGGCGCTGGTCCCGCTGTCGCTGAGCGATTCCGCCGGCCTGGTGGGGGCGGAGCTGGCGACGGTGGTGATCGGCGGCCTGCTGAGCTCCACTTTCCTAACGCTGGTGGCGGTTCCCGTCGTGTACCTGCTGTTCGAGGAGTCGGTTCCCAACCTTTACGCCCGCGTGCGCCGGCTGGTGTGGCGGCGGAATGCGGAGTCGCCAAAGGGCGATACGGATAGCGAGCAGGAAGTCGAACCGGCAGCGGTGTAAGGGGGCGCTCTGCTATATTAGGTTCACTTGCGTCCGACGCACCTACCGATTCCGGGGGCATCGTGTTCACATCCCTTCGCCTGGTCAACTTCAAGAATTTTGCCGACGAGACCCTGAAATTGGGGCCGTTCACGGTAATCGTCGGCGCCAACGCCAGCGGCAAGAGCAACATACGCGACGCCTTTCGGTTCCTGCATGGGATAGGGCGGGGGTACACGCTGGCGGAAGCTATCGGCGGCAAACTTGGGCCGGGCGGATACGTGGAGTGGGAGCCGATTCGGGGGGCACCCGACGAAGTCGCTCGGATTGAGCCGAGATACTCCTACGAGTGGTCCACCTTCTCCACTCATCTTGCGATAGATGCGAATGGCGAATTTGATTATTGCATAAAGGCCGGATTCAACCAGAATCATACGGAAGGATATCGCGTGTTTGAGGAACACCTAAAAGCACAATCTGGCCCAATTTATGCAACTGTCGGAGAAACCAATGCCTCGACCGTACAGATACGGCTGTCTGATGGCCGTAAGTTCCCCTTTGAAAACAGCGCGTTCAAACTCAACTCGAACCAACCTATCCTGACCCAGCTTTATAGACCTGGGTTGGAACAACCGCCATACCCGGACCCAATACCAAACATCCCCACCATTTTGGGGAACACGCGCTTTATCGAGTCTTCTCCGGCATGGATGCGGCAACCGTCCGTTCCCGGCGCAACCACCCTTGGCGACTACGGTCAGAACCTGCCTACCGTGTTGGAGGCAATCTGCGCCGATGCCGACCGCAAGCAAACGCTGCTCTCGTGGTTTGAGGAGCTGACGCCCATGGAGGTGACCGGGTTTGAGTTTCCCCGTGATCCCAGCGGCAGGGTGCATCTGCAAATCGTGGAACGCAACGGCCGCAAGGTATCGGCCTACAGCGCATCCGATGGTACTCTGCGCTTTCTGGGCATACTGGCCACGCTGCTGAACGAAGACGCCGGCGGTGTCTATTTCTTCGAAGAAATAGACACCGGCATCCATCCCAACCGCCTGTGGCTGTTGCTGGATTTGATTGAACGGCAGACTGCCAAGGGCAAGATCCAGGTCATCACCACCACCCATAACCCGGCACTGCTAGATTGGATCAGAGATGAAACATTTGAGCATACGTCCGTGATCTATCGAGACGAATACTGGTCGGACAGCGTGATTCGCCCAATAGCCGACTTGTACCACCTGCGGGAACTGCGAAAGTCTCAGGGATTGGGACGTTTATTCACCAGCGGCTGGCTGGAATCGGCGATGAAGGCATCCGAAGGGGATTTCGACACGGACCACTTGGATGATGACGACGAAGACGAGTGGGAGATGCAGCCTGAATGAACGCGCTCATCATCCCCGAAGACTTCCGCAAAGACCAATACATCCTCAAACCGCTATTCACCCGGCTTTTCCGGCGCTTGGTCGGGCGTTCAGTACAGGTGGATGTTTGCGTAGATCCGTTGCTCGGTGGCGTTACGGAAGCCCTCAAATCGGAACGCATAGCAGAAATTATGGAAGCCAACCGGAACATGTATGACCTATACATCCTCTGCGTTGATCGGGATGGCGTGGTCGGCCGGCGGCAAAGGCTTGACGATATACAGCGTGAATTCGGTCCCACCTTCCTCGCGGAAAACGCTTGGGAGGAACTGGAAACCTGGGTTCTGGCCGGTTTGGACCTGCCCCGCGAATGGCGTTGGACGGACGTGCGCGCCGAGATTCACGTCAAGGAACGATTCTTCGAACGGTTGGTTGACCTACGGGGCTTGGCTGACTCAACAGGCGGCGGACGCAAGGCGCTGGCCGAGTTGGCTTCGCGCCGTATCCCCACCATCCGCCAGAAGTGTCCAGAGGATTTCGACTCGCTAGCGCAACGTCTGCAATCTATCGCGGACTCGCCATAAGGCCACCTGTTCCGCTCGTCCTGGGCCTGTCGAAGGATGCCCGTTGCTATCTTCCCATTGATGTTATAATGCCCCGCAGACTTTTTTGCCGCTATCGATTTTCGACTTGCAATAGAGGAGTTGTCCGTGCCTACCTACGTCGATCCCTCCGCCTGCAACGCCTGCGCCGGCGTCCACGGCGGCCCCCAGTGCGTCTATATCTGTCCCAACGACCTCATGGTGCTGGACGATGTCGTGAACAAGGGCAGCAACCAGGAACCCGAGATGTGTTCGGAGTGCTACGCGTGCGTCAAGCTCTGCCCTGAGAACGCCATCCACGTCCGGGGCTACGCCGACTTCGTGCCGCTGGGCGCCGAGGTGCAGCCCCACTACGAGGGTCAGGACATCGTCTGGAACGTGACCTTCCGCGATGGACGCACCGAGCATTTCCGCTTCGCCTCGCGCTCCACGCCTTGGGGCAGCATCGACCCCTACGCCGGCATCAACCCGGCCGACCGCGACGCCCTGCGCACCACCGCCCTTTTCGGCGAACCCGAATACCTCATGCTGCCCGATTCCGCCTAGCGAGATGACTACCGCAGCCGACACCATCGCCTACCACCGGGAACGCAGTTGGCATTTCCTGGCGCTGGTGGACGACGAACTGGCCCGGGGCGAACTGGAAGAGGCCAGCAACAAGCTGTGGGGCGCGGCCGCGCACGCCATCAAAGCCGTCGCCGAAAGCCGCGGCTGGCCTCACCACGCCCATGCGCTTCTCCAGCAAACCATGGAGCGCTTAATCAGCGAAGAAGGAGCGTCTCAACATTTGTTCGGCCAATATATGATGGCGTCAGCTTATCACCAAGGATTCTACGCGTGGCCACCACCAGCGGACGCGATTCGCTACGGCAAGGAAATCATCACCGAGTTTATCGCCGCGTTGGAAAGCCTGGGCTGATACTGTTTCTTGACCGCCCATTTCCCCCAATTTGCTATACTGCCGCGCGCCGCTTTTACCTGCTGCCGGCCAAACCCTGAGGAGTACCCCCAAGATGTCTCAACCCGAAACCCGTATCGTTGAATCCGACGTCCTGATCATCGGCGGCGGCATGTCCGGCTGCGGCGCGGCCATCGAAGCCCGTTACTGGGGCGGCGACGACCTGCGCATCGTCATGGTGGACAAGGCCGCCACCGACCGCAGCGGCGCCGTGGGCGAAGGGCTGTCCGCCATCAACATGTACATGGGGATGCGGCACGGCTGGAACCAGCCCGAGGACTACGTGGAGTACGTCCGCAACGACATGATGGGCGTCTCCCGCGAGGACCTGGTGTACGACGTGGCCCGCCACGTGGACAGCAGCGTCCACATGTTTGAAGAGTGGGGATTGCCCTTCTGGTACGACGATGAGGGGCTTTACGTGCGGGAAGGCCGCTGGCAGGTGATGATCCACGGCGAAGCCTACAAGCCCATCGTGTCCGAGGCCACCAAGAAAGCCATCGGGCCGGACAACCACTACGAGCGCGTCTTCATCTCCCACCTGTTCACCGACGCCGACGACCCAGGCCGCATCGCCGGCGCCGTGGGATTCGGCGTCCGTGAGGATGTGATCTACATCTTCAAGGCCCGTTCCGTCATCAGCGCGGCCGGCGGCGCTACCGCCATCTTCCGGCCCCGCAGCGTGGGCGAGGGCATGGGCCGCACCTGGTACTCCATCTTCGATACCGGTTCCGTGTACGGCCTCATCATCCCGGTAGGCGGGGAGATGACCCAGATGGAGCACCGCTTCGTGCCCAGCCGGTTCAAGGACTCCTACGGACCGGTGGGCGCGTGGTCGCAGTTGTTCCGGGCCGACCTGACCAACGCGGCCGGCGAAAACTACTTCATCAACCGCCTGCCCGAACTCAAGAAGTACGACCCCTACGGTTCCGCCTTCCCGACGCCGACGCCGTTGCGCAACCACCTGCTCTGGACGGAGATCCAGGCCGGCAACGGCCCCATCATGCTGAAGACGCCCGAGGCCATCGACGCCCTGGCCGCCGGCGACGAGCACCGCAAGCGCGATATCATCGCCGAAGCCTGGGAAGACTTCCTGGACATGACCATCTCCCAGGCCATCCTGTGGGCGGCTCACAACATCGCGCCGGAGGAGCGGCCTTCGGAGGTCGTGCTGGCCGAGCCCTACATCATGGGCAGCCACAGCGGCGAGGCCGGCGCGTGGGTCAGCGGCCCCGAGGATGTGGCGCCCGACGGCTACCACTGGGGCTACAGCAAGATGACCACCGTGAACGGACTGTTTGCCGCCGGCGACGGCGTGGGAGCGTGTCCGCACAAGTTCTCGTCCGGTTCCTTTACCGAAGGCAGGCTGGCCGGCAAGTCCGCAGTGGCCTACGCCCTGGACAACACGACGCCGCCCAAGGTGGACGACCGCAAGATTGAAGAACTGAAGCGGCAGGCGTGGGCGCCCATGGTCACCTTCGAGGAAAACCAGCACGCCTCCACCAACCCGGAGGTCAACCCCAACTACCTGCTGCCTCGCCAGGGCCTGTTCCGCTTGCAGAAGCTGATGGACGAGTACGTGGCCGGCGTGTCGGCCGGCTTCACCACCAACGAGGCCACCATGCTGCGCGGGCTGGAACTGATGGGCATGTTGCGCGAAGACCTGGACAAGCTGGCCGCGCGCAGCCGCCACGAGCTGCTGCGGTGCCACGAGTTGATCCACCGCGCCTGGGTCGCCGAGGCCCACCTGCGCCACATGCTGCACCGCAAGGAAACCCGCTGGCCCGGCTTCTACTACCGCAGCGACTACCCCGAAATGGACGAACCCAACTGGCGCGTCTTCGTCAACTCCCGCTACAACCCCGAGAAGGGCGAGTGGGACGTATTCACCCGCCCCTGCCCGCAGGTGTTTTAGGAACGGAGGGAATCATGGCTACTGCTTCCGGAATGCCCGATCCGGTGGAGATGCTTCGCAAAACTACGCTCCGGGTGAAGGAAGTGGTGGCCGGCGTGGAGCAGGCCCAGGCCCAGGACCCTACGCCCTGCTCCGAGTGGGACGTGCGCGGGCTGCTGAACCACCTGATTGGCGGCCTTGAATTCACTGCCGGCTGTATTGCCGGCAGTCCGCCCAACATCCGGCCTTCCGAAGCCGACAGCAGCTATCTCGACGAGCCGGACGTCGCCGTGCTGATTGAGGCGTACCACACCTTGCTTGACCGGGTATTGCAGTCCGGCAGCGAACCGGGCGCGCTGGACGGGATTGTCAGCACTCCCAACTTTGGCGAGATGCCCGTCGGTCAAATCTTCGTTGGCACGACCATGGACCAGTTCATCCACGGCTGGGACCTGGCGAAAGCTACGGGCCAGGACACGACCCTGGACGCCGACCTGGTGGAATTTGCCTACGGGATGCTGACCTCCGGCGGCTTTGCCGACATGGGCCGGCAGGCCGGTTTCATCGGCCCGGAGATTGCCGTGCCCGATGACTCCAGCCAGCAGGACAAGCTGATGGCCTACATGGGCCGCCAGCCGTAGCCGACCTTTCCCGTCGGATTACCGCATCGCCCCGACCGCCAGGTTATCTTCCTCTTTCCAGTCGGGGCCGTTCACCCGGTCAAACAGTTCCACCACCTGGTCGGAAGGCTTGGTGGTCAACAAAGTAACGACCACCGCAGCCAGGACAGCCCCGACACTGCCGGGCGTTGCCGGGTTTATCTGCCAGATGCCGACCTCGCTGAGCAGGTCGATGGTTGCCTCGAAACCCAGCAGGTCGGCCACCGCGTTGGCGCCTTCATATCCCAGGCCCATTAACCACCACCAGGTGGAGACGACCGTGCCGGACACTACGGCAGTCAACGCTCCCCACCGGTTGAAACGTCGCCAGTAAAGGGCCAGGATTATCGCCGGACCGAAAGCGGCCCCCATGCCGCCCCAAGCCAGGGAAACCAGCGCGAATACCGACTCGGGAGACATGATTGATATAACGGCAGCGACAACACCTACCAGCACCAACATTCCCCGTCCCATCCAGACCCGGGAGTGCGTGCGCATGGAATAAGCAATCCGCCTGATAACGGGCAGGTCGTCGGTGGCAATCGCCGAGGCCAGCAGCAATTGAGAGTCGGCGGTGCTCATCACCGCGGCGATAACGGCGGTAAGCAGCAGTCCGGCGATTACCGGATGGAAAAACGTTTCCGCCACCACCAGGTAGAGCTTCTCCGCATCGGGCAGCATTATGCCCCGGTCCAACAGCGCCGGCGCCGCCACCAGACCCATCAGCAGACCGAAACCGAAAATCAGGACAATCCACACTATGCCAACGTCTCGACTCCGGCTTATGTTCTCTTCCCGGTCAACCGCCATGAACCGGGCTAGAATCCGGTGCGCCCCAAACGCTCCCAGGGCCCAGCCCAGGGAGGACAAGAAGAACAGCACTCCCAGCGTCCGGTTGCTTTCATCGGTGAACGGGTTCCAGAAACCGGCAGCGACAGACTCCGTACCCTGAAACGGATTGCTGACGGTGGCCATGAGAGTGACGGGTATGATGACGAACCCGGCCAGCATGATCAGGGACTGGAAAACGTCGGTGCGTGAAACCGCCAGGAAGCCCCCGATGAAAGTATAGGACACCACTGCCACCAGGGAAATCAACACCCCTACGTCGTGTCCCGCTCCCGAATGGTCCAGATCAAAAACTACTTCCAGAAGTTTGGACCCGGCAATCAGACCGGAACAAATGTAAAGGGTAATAAAGTAGAGACTGATTATTGCCGATACGGTGCGCAACGTTCCGCTGCTATCGTCAAAGCGTTTCTCCAGGAACTCAGGAATCGTGAGCGAATTCTCGGTGGTAATGGTATAGCGACGCAACCGGCGCGCCATCACAGTCCAGGATAGCCAGGCCCCTCCCGCAATCCCCGCCAACGTCCACAGGTGCATCATCCCGGCGGCGAAGGCCAGCGCCGGAAACACCAACATCGTCCAACCGCTGCTCATCGATGAGGCTGCGCTGAGGGCGGAGGTAAAGTACCCAACCCTACGGCCACCCAGCACGTAGTCGGACATATCGTCCATCTCGCGGGCTCGAAAGACCGCGATTCCAATCAAAACTACGAAGTAAGCGATAAATACCAGCAGCACCCAGTAGCCGTAAGCCATCAACAGGCTCCTTTCCCAAAGGTTGGGCGGAGATTCTCCCACAGGAAACCGCCCCTTGCCAAGATTCGGGGTTGGAGTCGCGCCCCAACACGTCGCGACAAATGTGCAATGCCCTTTTGCCTGTCGTATTATTGCCCCCGCAACAGACAACCCGACGCCCACGCTCACGGAGAACAGCCCATGCAAGCCATCGACATGCACATACACGTTCCGCGCGAACCCGGCCTGCCCGAAATCGAGATTGAGGCCGAGCTGCTGCGCTACTTCCGCGCGCCGCCGCCGCCCACGGACCCGGCGGAAATGGCGGACAAGTTCCGCGAGCTGGACCTGTTCGGAGTGATTTTCTCGGTGGATACCACCACCAACACCGGGGAGAAACCCGACAGCAACGACTGGGTGGCCAGCATCGTCAACGACCACCCGGAGCAGTTCATGGGGTTCGCCTCCGTTGACCCGTGGATGGGCAAGGCGGCCTGCTATGAGCTGGAGCGGTCAGTGAAGGAACTGGGCCTCAGGGGCCTGAAACTGCACCCCATTCACCAGGCGTTCTTTCCCAACGACACCCGCTTTTATCCCTTGTACGAAGTGGCCGACGGACTGGGCATCCCGGTGTTGTTCCACTCCGGTTTCGCCGGTGCGGGTTCCGGCACCCCGGGCGGGAGCGGCCTGAAGCTGAAGTACAGCAAGCCGGTACCGTGCTTCGACGACGTGGCCGCCGACTTCCCCAACATGACCATCATCATGGCGCATCCGGCGTGGCCGTGGATCGACGAGCAGATCGCCGTCGCGCTGCACAAGTCCAACGTGTTTCTGGACCTGTCGGGCTGGATGCCCCGGTTCATACCGGAGACGCTGGTCCGCGAGACCAACACGCGGTTGCAGGACAAGGTGATGTTCGGCTCCGACTACCCATTCATCCAGCCGGACAACTGGCTGGCCGATTTCCAGAACCTGCAAATGCGCGACCACGTGGTGCCCAAGGTGCTGCTGGAAAACGCGCGGCGGGCGTTGAACATCGCGGCGTGATTGATACTGCGCGCCGGGTCGGCCTTCTTGCAGCCAGTGGACTTCTCAATTACAGTAGAGACAGACGGGGATGATCGATTTCAGCCGAATTGCTGGTTTTCAGTGGGACGAAGGCAATGCCAGGAAAAATGTTGACTCGCACGACGTTAGTCAATGCGAGGCGGAGCAGGTTTTCTACAATCAACATCTCTTGATTGTAGAGGACACCGCCCATAGCCAGCAGGAACACAGGCTAAATGCTTTCGGAATCACCACGAACGGACGCCGGTTACATATCACCTTCACGATGCGTAACAACGGAACTATAATCCGCATCATATCTGCCCGTGACATGAGCCGCAGGGAGCGAAGATATTATGGCCAAGAAACTTAAACCGATTCCGTACTTCGAAACGGAAGCCGAGGAGCGCGCTTTCTGGGAATCCCACGACTCCATGGACTATGTCGATTGGAGCAAGGCCAAGCGTGCCCGGTTTCCGAACCTGAAGTTGTCGTCGCCGGAGGAACTGGCGCGGGCTGCCGAAACGCCCGAGGCCAAGGATAACGCCGCGGCTGACTAGGCGAATTTATCGGCTGCCGGCCCGCAGCGCGGCCAGCGAGCCGGCGGCGGTGGGCGCCAGGAGCAAGTCCCCGGCGACGACAGGGGCGGCGGTTATCGCGCCGTCCAGGGTGGCTACCCATTGTTGGGAACCGTCGGCGATGGATAGCGCGGTGATGCGGCCGTGCTCGTCGCCCACCAGGGCCACCGGGCCGGCGATGGTGGCGGCCGTGGTGATGTCAACGGCGAGGTCGGTTTCCCACAGGATTGCGCCGTTGGAAACGTCGAGGCCGGTGACCAGGCCGGCGGCATCGGACACGGCGGCGGTTTGGCCGGATACGGCCGGCTGGTAGGGCTGCTTGCCGGAGGTTCTGGTGGACCAGACGGTGCCCTGCTGGACCGGCGGCTGCTTGGCAAACCCCCATACCGCCAGTTGGGTGCGCACGTAATAGATGGGCCGCTCCAGCGGGTAGCGATGCCCGCGATAGTCGATGCCCCACACCCGGGCCCGGTTGCCGTCCCGCCGGACGCCGTTGCTGCTGACGTGGAGCAGGTCGTCCGTCACCACCGGGCCGCCGCGCGGCCAGCGACCCTCGCCGGCGTTGTAAATCATGCGCAGCTTGCCGGTGTTGACGTTGAGGACGTGAATCCTGGCGGCGTTGGAGGTGGCGATGAGCAGGCCGTCGTTGATGGCCGGCGGCGCGATTACCCAGTCATCCATACGGTATTCCCAGAGGGTTTCGCCGGTGGCGGCGTCCAGGGCCAGCAGGCGGTTGCGGTCGGTTTCGGCCACAAAGAGGCGTCCGTCGGCCACGGTTGGCGACGGCAGAGAGGCCACCGGCAGCCGTTTTGACCAGACCACATCGCCGGAGTCCTCGTCCAGGGCAGAGATAACGCCGGGCTTGAACACCACGAACACAAGGCCGTCGGACACGGCGGGAGTGATGGCGGCGGTGAGCTCGGATTCGTAACGCCAGATCACCGCGCCCGTACCGCGGTCCAGGGCGACTACGCTGCCATCCTCGGCGGTGATATACACACGGTCTCCGGAGACGGCAGGCGGGGCAACGATGGGCGCGCCGGCGGTGTACTCCCAAAGTATTTGAGGCGAGTCGCCAATCGGCCCGAACGACCCGACGGCAGCAGACGCGTTGGCAACGCCGCCGCCGGCCTGGGGCCAGTCGCCGGGAGCCGGCGCGACGGAAGTGTCGCCGATGGCGGTGGTCGGCTGCGGCGGATCGGGCGGCAGTCCGGTGTAGGCCCAGAGGACGTACATCAACACGCCGAGCAGCGGCAGAACGATGATGGCGACGCGCACCAGCCGGTTGCGCAAGAAATCGAGGCGCACCCGGCGGGAACGCTGTTGCGCCTCGTCAACATCCAGCGCTTCCAGGCCGGAGAACGCGCCGCATTGGGCGCACCGGACGCCGGGTTCCGACGGGTCGTTGACATAGCCGCAGAAACGGCAGAGGAGGACGGTCGCCTCCTCGGATTGTGGCGGGTTGGCGTTCACGTGGGCTAGAAGGCCGGGCGTTGCAGCACTGCGGGGTCGATGCGGCGGCGCACGCGCTGGCCGTCGCCGGGTTCGCCGAGAAGCTGGCCGTTATCCACCATGACCTTGCCGCGCAGGATGACGGTGGTGGGCCAGCCGAAAATCTCCCAACCCTCCCAGGGGCTGTAGTCCCGCAGGTGCAGGTCGTCCATGGTCAGCCGCTTGTTGATGGAGGGGTCGATGATGGCGAAGTCGGCGTCGCTGCCGGGCGCGATGACACCCTTCTGCGGGTACATGCCCAGCAGGCGGGCCGCGTTGGTGGCGGTGATGTTGGCGAACTGGGTCAGCGACATCCCGCGGCGGACGACGGCCTCGGTGTAGTTGACACCCATGCGGATTTCGATGCCGATGTTGCCGCCGCGCATATCCTGGACGTTGAGGCCGGCCGTCTTGTCGATGTAGGTGGTGAAGCTGCTGTCGGTGGCGGTGAAGGTCAGGTTGTTGCCCAGCAGGCCGCTCCACAGATCGCTGCCGTCCTCGGGATACTTGAGCGACGGGTAGGTGTGGTACTTCATGCCGTCGGGTTCGCGGTACTGCCAGGCGTTGAAGGACAGGGCCAGGGTGAGCACCTCGCCGTACACGGCCTGGCCCCGGCTGCGGGCGGCGGCCACGGCGTTGACGCCATCACTGCCGGTGACGTGGACGAAGTACATGCCGGCGTCGTTCTGCTCCGCGATGCGGATCACGTCGCGGAAGGCCACGTCCTCAACCTCCTTGGAGTGGATGAGGTGGGCGTTCCACCAGTCCCACATGCCTCGCTGGTGGGCCAGCAGGTAGTTGTACATCACGATTTCATCGTCTTCGGCATGGACGGCGAGGACGCCATCGTGCCGGGACAACTGGGCAGTGAGGTCGGTGAGACGTCCGTTGTCGATGCGGCCGATGGGGGTCAGCGACAACGGCGGGTCCTGGGGCGGGCGGATGTTGGTGGTGAAAATCTTGACGCTGGGAAAGTCGTTGTTGATGAGTTCGCCGACGCGGGCGATGCTGTCGGCGGTGTTGCTGCTGCGGTAGATGACGTGGGCGGAATAGTCGGCGTAGGTGTTGCCCTCCCACACCTTCATAAAGTCCAGAACGCCGCCGACCAGTTCGCCCTCGTTGGGCGCCGGCGCAAAGTCAACGACGGTGGTGGTGCCGCCCCAGATGGCGCCCAGGGAGTGTTCCAGCGGGCCGGCGTTGGGCACGCCGGCGACCTGCTGGTGCGCGCCGGGCTGCACGTTGGCGGCGGCGTGGACGTGCGGCTCGATTCCGCCGGGGCAGACGATGCGTCCGGTGGCGTCCACGGTCTGCGCGGCCTCGTCAATGAGGGTGCCGGGCGCGCCGATGGCGACGATGCGGCCGTCCTGGACGCCAACATCCACGGCGGCGGCCTCGCTGGGCATGACGACGGTTCCGCCGGTAATCAGCAAGTCAAACATGGTTAGCCCTCCGGACGGCGCAAAGGAGCACCGGGTTGGTGCATGGTAGCACAAACGGCGGAGGCTGCGGTTGGCGCGTCAGCCCAGCGAGGCGATTCCGCTACTCGATTTCCAGCAAAGCATTTACGGTTTACGATCAGTAGGCAGGTTGATTCCGTAACTGATCACCCCACTTGAAGTCAACCGTCCCTTGATATTCATTGGGTTTTGGCAGCCCGCCAATGTGATCGGGGATTAAGGCCTGAGTACAGTCAAACTAAGTCAATCGTGCCAACCTCTTGCTGGCTCATTGTAGCGGACAACAAAGCATCGTCGACCCTCCGACATGGGCGGCGCCTTACCGGTACAGGGCAAAGGGGGCTTTGGTCCTTTTTCCAAGTTGGCATGCGGCCTAGGGTCTGTGTACATTCAGAGTTGACAATCGTGCCAATTGGGATGCAGAAAAGAAAGTCATTCCGTCCTCAGCTCGACCAATATGTTTTTGATCACCTGTACATCGCGGGGCGCGCCGTTGATCCTTTCGGCGATGCGTCCCTTCTTGTCCAGGAACACGTAATGGGGCATGGTCACGTCGGCTTCGTAAGCGACGGGCACCACTCCATCCGGGTCGTATAGGTTGGGAAACGTCAGTTCATACTCTGCAACCATAGAACGTACTGCCGATTCGGCGTCCTCGTACGCCACGCCGACAATATGGATTTGCACGTCGTTGTTGTCGAATTCTTCACGGAATGTTTGGATTTCCGGCAACTGCCGGCGGCAATACCCTCACCAAGGAGCCCAAAACACCAATAGAGTCGGGGCCCCGATGGTACCAACGCTTTCGAAGTATTCGCCAGAAATGGGTTGACCTTCGAATGCCGCGGCGTATGGGCGCGTGTCGGGTTCCGTTGAAACCCACACACGATGACGTGGAGTCGGAACGGGTGTCATGGAAGGCGTAGCGACCACGACAATCGTGGGAGTAGGAATTGGGCGGACTACGGTGGATGTGGAGGTTGGGCTCGGAGGTTGAGTTGGAGATTCCGACGTTAGCTGTGCTGCTGTAACGGCTAGGACCGCCGCATTAATGGTGCTTTGCACGTCCGGATCTTCTTTCTCCTGTTCGGACAGGAAAGGGAGAGGCAGGCAGGCAATAGAAGCCACAACCCAAATGGCGATTGCCGGCCATATCCAAGTTTGAAGTGTGAGCATACGAAACCTCTGATCTGTCTTTTTGGCGCCCCCCAAACGGGGCTCTGTGGCAAAGTCATCTATACCCGCACTGAATCGCACTGCGAGAATCACGATCATTGGGACAGTCTGGCTTTGAGCACGCCACGAAGCTTTTTTGCATGGCGATACTCCCTGCGGGTCGAAGAGAGTGATCATTCCTTCTGCAACTCGACCAACTTGTTTTTGATCTGCTGGTCCTCGCGTGCGCCTCCAATGAAATCGGCAATGCGTCCCTTTTTGTCGAGAAACACGTAGTACGGCCAAATTTGCAGAGCGTCGTAGGCGATGGCTACCACGGCGTCCGGGTCGTACAGGTTAAGGAAGGTCAGCTCGTACTCACTGATCATGGATCGGACTGCCGATTCCGTGTCTTCATACGCGACGCCGACTATGAGCACGTCTTTGCGGTCGAATTCGTCGTGGAGAGACTGGATTGCCGGCAACTGCTGGCGGCAGCGCTCTCACCAGGGCGCCCAAAACACCAGTAGCATTGGCACACCTATGGTGGAAGTGCTATGAAAGTAGTCCCCGGATACTGGCTGTCCCTCGAATGCCGGGGCATAGGTGCGCCGTGCCGGTTCCGTTTTTATCCATTGACGTTCAAACGGGGTTGGCTCCGGGGTCGGAACCGGCGTCATCGAAGGCGTAGCGACCACAACAGTCGTGGGAGTGGGAATTGAACGGACTACGATGGATGTAGGGCCGGGACTGGGTAGTATTGCGACAGCAGTGGAAGTAGGGGTCGATGGGTTTAGGCCGTGGCTGGAGCTGGGCGGCACTGCAGCTACAGTAGAGGTAGGGGTTGGCGTGTTAGTTGGAGATTCCCTCGTTCGCTGCGAAGCCATTGCGGCCCGGACCGCGGCGTCGATGGTGCGCTGCGCGTCCGGCGTGTCGTTCTGTTCAGGCAGGAAGGGAAGAGGCAAGCAGGCAACGGAGACCAGAACCCAAACGGCGATTGCCGGCCATGCCCAAGTTTGAAGTGTGAGCATACGAACCCCCTGACTTGTCCCGTCTGTAACCTGCAAACGGGGGCTGTGGCAAAATCTGCCTAACCGCACTGGATCGCCACTGCGAGAATCACGATCAGCAGCAGCGCAAGGACCGCGCCCAGGACGATGAACTTGATCGTGGCAAAGGCTTGGTTCCGCTTTTGGCAGAGCCTGCAAACGCCTTGGCGGTTTAGTGGCATCCCCATTCTGACCGGGCCTATGTACTGTTCCCCGCAGTCTTCGCAGGTGAATTCGCGCGTTTCCATGGGGTCACCCGCAATTGGTAGCGATAGCTATCAAAATCAAGACGGCCACAGTCCCGACTCCAAACACGATCATTTTGACCTTTTGGTCACGCTGCCGCCGGCATTCACCGCAAACTCCGGTTCGGTTTACGGGCTCGCCTGCCCGGACTTCTACCGTGAACTCGCGTCCGCATTGGTCGCAAATCGCCGTGTGGTAGTACATTCCAGTTCCTCCAGTTATGTAGGGATTGGTGGAGGAACCACATCACGTCGTGGAGATGCGCATCACAACGTAAAGCGGCCGCCTCCGGGGACATCCCTACCTGGAAAGGAGGATGGTGGACAGGCTGCAAATTTCGTTGCAGCCGACGTCCGTTTTAACCCCGCGGCAACCGCTGATAAACTATCAGGCGGCCTGTTGGCCGAGGGCGTCCCCGTCCCGGCGGTGGATGCCCATAAGTCGCCCCCACTTCTAGCTCAAGCGGGGGCGACGAGTCTTTCAGGAATATGTTGGGCTGGCCCGCGCGTGGGTCATGGAGAACCTCAGGTCAGGCAATAGGTTGAGGGATTGGCCGAGGCCGTGGACTCGATGCGGAGATTGGCAAAGAGGCACAGGTGGCCCCGCGCGAACAGCATCGTCCGCTGCAACGGAAAGGGGCGTGCTAAGCGGCCACGTTCTAACAGTGCCCCGACGGGCATAGTGGACCAGATGAGCCACGTGGCACCTCCCCTGCGACCGGTGGTCAGGTACTTGCCACAGTAGCCCAAGCCGTACAGCGCCGCAGAGAAGGCACGGCTTCCCTGCCATCGAAATGCGCTACACGGCCTTCGCTACAACGAGCGTGTGGCTGTGAACTACTGTGGCACTTGCAAAATACTTGCAGACCCGACCTGTGTCAACATTTGGGAGAGGACTCGGAGATCAGGCGCGTGCCCATCAGCCGTGATTGGTACGCGGTTTCTCCCGCGGCTTGGTGTGTCAGCCGTGTAGTCCCCGGTTCAGCAGTCTTTTCGTTCCTGTAATCCAGAGGGTCGCTGGCATTGCGAAAAGCATAGTCGTCATGGACGGTTTCAACCGCCGTTCAATCAGGCCCGGAGTTTCGCAATTTTCTCAGCCCAGGGCCTGGGCCAAATCGGCGATGAGGTCGTCGGCGTTTTCCAGGCCGACGGAGACGCGGAGCAGGTCGTCGGGCGTGGTCGAATCCGGCCCCTCGATGGAGGCGCGGTGTTCGATGAGGCTTTGCGTGCCGCCCAGGCTGGTGGCGCGCACGAACAGGCGGACGTTGGCGGCCACCTGCATGGCGGCATCGCGTCCGCCGGCGACCTGGAACGACAGCATCCCGCCGAAGTCGGCCATCTGGCCGGCGGCGGTAGCATGGCCCGGATGGTCGGGCAGGCCGGGGTAGTGAACGGCGGCGACGTTGGGATGGTCGTGTAGGAACCGGGCGACGCGGCCGGCGTTGGCGCAGTGGGCCGGCATCCGGACGTGCAGGGTGCGGACGCCGCGCAGGGTCAGCCAGCAGTCGAAGGGCGACGGCACCGCGCCGTACACGTTCTGGATCAGGCGGACGCGCTGGAAGAAGTCGGTATCGGCTTTGCCGACCACCGCACCGCTCGTTACGTCCTCATGGCCGCCCAGGTACTTGGTGGTGGAGTGGACGACCAGGTCCGCGCCGAGCGACAGAGGGCGCTGCAGCATCGGGCTGGCCCAGGTGTTATCGCAGACGCACAGCGCGCCGGCGGATTGGGCGATGGACGCCATCTCCGCGATGTCAGTGATCTTGAGCAGCGGGTTGGACGGGGTTTCGACCCAGATCAGGCGGGTGTTGGGCTGCACGGCGCGACGCACGTTGCCGGCGTCGGTCATATCGACGAAGGTGGTCTGCAAACCCCACGGCGCGAACACCTCGCGGAGCAGGCGGGCAGTGCCGTGGTAGCAGTCGTCGGGCGCGATGACGTGGTCGCCCGGCGCCAGGGCCTGGAACACCGTGGCCGTAGCCGCCGAACCGGAGGCGAAGGCTGCGGCCACCGCCTAGCCGGAATCGCCGCCCTCCAGTAGCGCCAGCAGATGCTCCAACGAGCGCCGGTTGGGGTTGTCCGCGCGGGAATAGACGAAGCCGCGGGAGTATTCGCCGTCAGGGTCCCGCTCAAAGGTGGTGGACAGGTAGATGGGCGGAGCGACGGCGCCGGTGGCGGGGTCGGGATGATGGGCCGCCTGGGCGGCGACGGTTTCAGGATTCATCGGCTGGGTTACACGCCGGCCTTGATGAACTCGGCGACGCGCTCGCCGATCATGATCGTGGTGGCGTTGGTGTTGGCGCGGATTACGTCGGGCATCACCGAGGCGTCGGCGACGCGGAGGCCCCGGATGCCGTGGACCTGGCCGTGCTGGCTGACCACGGCCATGGGGTCGCTGTCCGGCCCCATCTTGCAGGTGCCGGCGATGTGGTGCTGCGTGTAGGCGTTGCGCAGAATCCAGGCGTCCAGCGCGTCGTCGCTGACCAGGTCGGCGTCGGTGGGGTTGAGCCGCTCGACGATGAAGTCCTTGAACGGCGGGCTTTCGGCGATTTCCAGGGCCTTGCGGACGGCCTGGCGCATGCGCTGGCGGTCGTAGGGATCGCTGAACAACTGGTAGTCCAAGTCGGGCTGCACGGTGGGATCGGTGGACTGTAGCGACAGGCGGCCGAAGCCCACGGCGTTCTGGAGGCCGACGCTGAGGCCGAAGTGGAAGCCCTCGCCGTCGTAGGACACGCTGGCCGGGCGGTGCTCGCTGGTCATCAGGGTGGGCGTAATCTGGAAATCGGATTTGGTGGGCGAATCGTCGGCGCTCCAGCGCAGGCCGACCTGGATGTTGGGCGCGAAGGTGTCGGGTTCCTCGCCCTCGCCGCGGAACAGGATGTAGGCGGCGGGATGGTCGCGGAAGTTCCTGCCCACGCCGGGCAGTTCGTGGTTGACGGGGATGCCCACCTCGCGCAGGTGGTCGGCTGGGCCGATGCCGGAGAGCAGCAGGATCTGGGCGGAGCCGATGGTGCCGCTGCACAGGATGATCTCGTTGCCCTCCACCGTGAAGACCTCGCCGCCGCTCTGCACTTCCACTCCCACGGCCCGGTTGCCGTCGAGGATGACACGATGGGCGTGGATGTTGCCGCGCACGGTCAGGTTGAGGCGATGGCGGGCGGTGTTGAGGAAAGTGAGCGAGGTGCTCATGCGCACGCCGTCGATGTTGTTCATGGGGCGCGGAGAGATGGCGGTGTAGCAGTCGGGCGCGTTCTGGTCGGCGTGCTCGGGGATGCCCAGGGCCACGCAGGCATCGTAGAAGGCGGCGTTGAAGGGCAGCCAATCCTCGCGCTTGGGACGGCGCACGGGCAGCGGCCCTTCGGAGCCGTGGAAGTCGTCGCCGCCGAAGTCCCAGTCGTTCTCCAGCTTGCGGAAGAAGGGCAGGCAGTCGGTGAACTTCCACTCGTCGTTGCCCCACTCGGCCCACAGGTCGTAGTCCTCGGGGATGCCGCGAAAGACCACCTGGCCGTTGATGGACGACGACCCGCCCATGGCCCAGCCCCGGGGGATGACCATCGGCTCACTCTGCGAGGAATTGGCGCGGCCGCGCAGGTCCCAGCTGTGGGGGCCGTAGGCGGAGAGCCAGGTGTTGTTGCCCTGCTTGAGGTCCTGGGGCAGGTGCTCAAAGTCGGGATAGTCGGGGCCGGCCTCCAGCAGGATGACCGACTTGTCGGTCTGCTCGGAGAGGCGCGTGGCCATGACACAACCGGCGGAACCGCCGCCAACCACGATGTAGTCGTACTTCATAACGGGGGGTTGCTCCTGTTTGGGGTCGGGTGGGATTTTAGCATGGGGGTGCGGGACAGAAAAATCGCGAGTCTCCATTCTGATACAATTGGGCATTAGTTACTAACTCTGAGGAGACCTCATTGGCCATGGCAACTCACAACCCAGGGCTGACACTGGGGCAGCGGCTGGTTAAGAACGCGCCCCGCGGCACGAATCTCGTAATCCCGGACAACGAATAGTTGACAGCAGAATCGCTTTCGCGCACAATGAGTTCGCCCCCCCTGTTGCCTAGGCGGCAGGGTAGCGAAGCCGCCGGAAGGCGGTTTTCGCATATCCGAACGCAGCCTTCACGAAGAACCCATGCCGACAATCAACATATACGTTGACGGATTCAATCTCTATTACGGAGCGCTGAGAACTCTCTGGCCGCAATACAAGTGGCTGGACTTGCAAGGCTTCTGTGAGAGACTGCTGCCGGGGCGCGAAGTCAAGCGTATTCGCTATTTCACGGCACAGGTTAGAAATACACCCCAAAATCCTGGGGCGGCCAACCGGCAAAGGATTTACCTACGGGCACTGGCAACGTTGCCCAAGGTCGAAATCCACTACGGGTACTTCTTGACCCATGACGTCCGGCTACCCTTGGCTAATCCACCGCGAAATGGGCCGGCTACCGCATTGGTGAGCCGCACGGAAGAGAAAGGCTCGGATGCGAACTTGGCCGCCTACCTGATGCTGGACTGTGGTCGAGGCGACAGCGATGAGGCGGTGGTAATCTCCAATGACTCGGATTTCGTCGAACCGATACGGCTGGTACGAGACGCCTTGCAAATGAGTATAGGCGTCATTAACCCGTCGCAGCGCAGACGCAGCGTACAGCTTTGGCAAGCGGCATCGTGGTCATACCCAACCATCAACGAGCGTATCTTTCGCAGCAACCAGTTGCCGCTCCAGCTAACGGATGCGAACGGTACATTCTCCAAGCCACCAACGTGGTAGTCGAAAGCCTAAGACTCCTAACGGGCATCACGGCTCGCACGCGGCCCGCGCCCTCAGAAATACCGCGTCCAGCATCTCCACGGTGAGGCGGCCGGTTTGGGTGTTTTGCTGGCTGGGGTGGTAGGAGGCTATCAGCAAGGGGCCTCCGTCGGGTAGCTGGGTGGCGACGTTGTGGCCGAAGGGTGGTTTGCGGTCCGGCGGGGTGCGTCCGGCGGCGGTGTAGGCTCTCAGGAAGGCGTCGAAGGCGATGCGGCCCAGGGCCACCACGGCGCGCAGGTCGGCTAGCAGTTCGATCTCGCGGGTGATGTACGGGCGGCAGGCGGTCAGCTCGTCGGGGCGGAGCTTGTTCTGCGGCGGCGCGCAGCGGGCGGCGGCGGTGATCAATGCACCGGTGAGTTCGAGGCCGTCGCCGATGCGGATGGACTCGGGTTGGTTGGCGAAGCCGGCCCGGTGCAGTGCGCCGAATAGCCAGTCGCCGCTGCGGTCGCCCGTGAACATGCGGCCGGTGCGGTTGCCTCCGTGGGCTGCCGGGGCCAGGCCAACCACCAGCAGGCGGGCGTCGGGGTCGCCGAACGCGGCCAGGGGACGGCCCCAGTAGTCCTCATCGCGGTACATGCGACGCTTGACGCGGGCGGTCTCCTCGCGCCACTCCACCAGGCGGGGGCACTTGCGGCAGGCGACGACGTGCTCTTGGATCTCGGCGATTGAGTCCGGCAAGTTTGACATGGATGCACAGGACTCAGCGTTGCAGGAACTTCAGGATTTTGGGGTTTACTTCCTCGGGGCGCTCCTGGTGCATGAAGTGGCCGGTGCCGGGGATGATGACTTTTTCCAGGCCACCCTTGAAGTATTCGTACATGCCTGAGCTCAGGAACGACTCCAGCCGGCGGGGGCGGTCGCGAGTGCCGTGCAGCGCCAGGGTCGGGACGGTTACGGGGCCGGCGCTGATGACGGCCTGGTCGGCCCGCACCCGGTCGTCCACCTGGGAGGCGTCGTAGCGGGCGCGGTAGTATCCGAGGGCGGCCTGCACCACGCCCGGCTTGCGGAAGGTGGCGCGGATGCTTTCCAGCGCCTCGGCGGGTATGTCCCACTCGGGCGAGGCCCAGCGCCACCAGCCTTCCACGAAGGCATAGTCGTTGTGGGCGACGATTTCCTCGGCTTCGGGCCGTTGGAAAAAGAACCCGTGCCACGTGCCGCGTAAGTACTCGAAGTCCATGCTCAGCTCGCGGTCAACGCGGCCGGATGCGATGGTCACCAGCTTGATGACCTTTTCCGGCGCCAGGGCGGTTGCGCCGACGACGGCGCCGGCGCCCCAGTCGTTGCCGATCAGATACGCCCGCTCCGCGCCCAGCGCGCCGATGAGTTCCACAGCGTCGCGGGCCATGAGCGCGGAGTGGTAACGCCCGTCGGCCGGCGCGGACGTGGGAGCGTAGCCACGCATGAACGGCGCGACGGCGCGGTATCCGGCGGCGGCCAGGTCGGGCAGCAGGTGGCGGAACGAATAGGCGTGGTCGGGGAACCCATGCAGGCAGATGGCCAGCGGGCCGTCGCCCATTTCCAGGTAGTGAAAGTCGATGCCGTTGGCGTGTACGGAGCCGGTTTTGAAGTCAGTCATAGCGCCTCGCGAGTAATTTAGAATTCCTTGATTTGCGGCAGCACTGCTTTGCCGAACAGTTGGATTTCGGCCATCACGTCCTTGTGGGTGAGGCCGGGCTGCTGGAAGGCCAGGTCCACCACGCCGACGCCGCATTTGTCGTGGTACTCGCGCAGTTGCGCGGCCACGGTGTCGGGGCTGCCGACGAAGTTCAGCATGCGGATGGCTCCGCCGGAGCGCGCGCGTGGCGGCGACGCCGGCGGCCGATTGCCGGGCTGGCCGGACGCGCGGGCGGACTGCACCGCCTGGGACAGCGAACGCCCGATGAACGTGCCGCCGCCTCCGCCGGCCGCTTCGACGCGATCTCTGAGCCGGTGCGCTTCCGCGTCGGTTTCGGCAAGGCAGATGCCGCCGCGGTACACGATGTCGTCGGGAGCAGGCTGCCAGCCGGCTTCGTCGCACCAGTTCCGGTAATGTCCCACCGTTACGGCCATGTCGTCGGGATGGTCGTAGGAGATGCCCAGGCCCAAGCGGTTGGCGGCGGCGTACTCGACGGTGTCCCGGCTGCGGGTGGCGACGATGAGCGGCGGCAGGGGACGCTGCACCGGCTGGGGCCAGACGCACACGGTGCGGTACTGATAGTGCCGGCCCTCCCACGAGAATGGCTGCGGCTCGGTGAGCGCCTTGAGCACCAGGTCCATGGCCTCGATGAGCCGCTCGCGTCCCTCGGACGGGTTCAGGTCGTACACCTGGTCCTCGCCGGGGGTTCCGCGCATGAAGGCCGCGACGAGCCGGCCGCCGGTGAGGTTGTCCAGCATCCCGATTTCCTCGGCGGCGCGGACGGGATTGCTGAGCGGCAGCAGTTGGCCCAGCAGGGCGATGCGGGCGGTCCGGCAGCGTTCGGCGACGGCGGCGGCCATCACCGCCGGGTTGGGCGTGGTGCGGTTGCCGGAGTAGTGATGCTCCGAAAGGCTGATCCAGTCGAAGCCCAGGGATTCGGCCAGTTCACACTCGGCCATGCCCTCCCGGTAGGACCGTTGGGAGACCTCGGGGTCGTGAAACGCCGGCGGCACCGGCCAGCCGGCGGGAAACTTGTCCCGGTCGGCGTAGCTCATGCAGCCGAAATAGGATGCCTTCATGGCCAGACCTGCCGTGTCGAGTGCGTGAGGGCGATAGTAGGCAGGGCGCAGAGAGTTGTCAACGAAGAACGCCGCCCCCACGTCGTCCTTCTTGTGCGCAACGGGCCGCCCGTGGTATGCTTAGGACAAAATAAGTGGTGACAGTACCACGAATGCAGTTATTCCGTGCTAAACCATGCTGCCGCAACTGCCAATTCCTCAATAAGCGGGGGTGGTCGTTTTGGGGCGAAGTGTACGATCTCTCTTGGGATGCAACAGAGAGGGATTCATTGCGGGTTGCAGATCCTTACGTGGCATCCTGTTGGCGCGGGATTTGGGATACGGGCATTGCCCCGGAGTTGAACACACAACTTGCTGCTCTGCTGACACAAAACCGGAGCGGCAAGTGCTTTTTCGTTGAATGGCAGCCGGGTATGTCCTATCCAGGAGCAACAGAGCTATATCAGGAAATGTCCACAGAGCGGCGGATCAAGAACGCAAACAGGTTGTCGAAGGCTGCTATCGGGATAGCAATGGCAAGCGTATTGGTGACTGCAGCCTTCGGCCTATTGGCTTTGGCCTAACCGCAAGGGTTCTAGCGTGGCGGGCGAAATCGCGGACGCGATCATTGCTGTCCTGTCGGCCCTAGTGCCTGATAGCGACGGCGGCAAACTAGCGGCAGCGGGCATATTCTCCTTGCTCGTTCTATTCGTCCTGAGGGTACTCAAACCGGAGTGGGTAGCACTCTGCCTCAGGCACATTTACCGATGGCTGCGATGCAAACTTACGGACAGGCATTACTACCAGCAATCCAGCGCATTCGGCAGCATCAATATCTATACAGGGCGGCGCACCGGTACGTTCACCTGCTACGTGTGCGGCAAGACGATAACCATTACCTAACCCCACAGAGGCGGGCCGGCGATGACACGCTCTTCATTCGCGCTGTTGTCTTGCATTACGGCTGCCCGCCGCCGGCCTCGGGTGATTTTTCGTAGGGGGCGGATTATGGTAGGGCGTCTATTTACTCTATTCAAGCGCAGGTGGAAGCGGATTTTGCTGCACGCTTCGCCTTTCGCGGTTTTTGCTGTTGGGGCGGGATGGATTGTTGCGGTTCTTTTCCTGATGCCAGATGCAGATTGGGATGCCCATAGTTTTTATCTCATGCCGTTTCCAATGGTATTGATGGTGCCTGTTGCGCTCAATATGGCTTCGGCGCTAGATTTGACTGGCACGATAGATCTCCGTCCTCGGCTGGAGATATGGTGCCTTTTTGGGTGCGCGCTGGCGACGTCCTACGTAGGTTCATTTTTGCCTGCCTCCATGCTCCAAGCGACGCTTTTGAGCATGTTTCTCAGCGTTTTTCTTTGGATTGCTATGGTACAGATTACTAGCAC
>JAJDWF010000058.1 GCA_022825745.1 Dehalococcoidia bacterium
CTGGGAGGAATACGACCGGGCCATGGTGCAGCAGGACGCGGTCATAGTAAGGCTGACGCCGGAGCGGGTGTACGGCCTGATTCGCTAGAGTAGCGCCGGGGCTGCGTCCGGTCCAGCGCCGGCGACGGCCTCGGCGAAGATTGCGCCGGGTTCCGACAGCATGGCGAGCAGCCCGTCTTCGTCCAGGACGGGGACACCCAGGCGCTCGGCGGTGGCCAGCTTGCTGCCGGCGGACGCGCCGGCCACTACCCAGTTGGTCTTGCGGCTGACTGACGAGGTGGTGGTTGCGCCCAGGGCTTTGACCTTGCCCTCGGCTTCGCGGCGGGTCATGGACGAAAGGGTGCCGGTGATGACGAAGGTCTGGCCTTTCCAGGGCTGAGCGGTCTCGTCCACCGGCGCCAGTTCCTGCCAGAGTTGTACGCCGGCGTCGCGCAGGCCGGCGATGGTCTGTTGATTGCGCTCGGCAGCGAAATAGCTGACGATGCTTTCGGCGATGCGGGGACCGATGCCGTCGATCTCGGTAAGGTCGTCAACGCCGGCCACACCGATGTCGTCGATGCTGGCGTAGCGGCCAGCCAGCAGTTCGGCCACCTCCGCGCCGACGTGCAGGATGCCCAGGGCAAAGAGGATGCGGGCGAGCGGGCGGCGCTTGCTGGACTCGATGTTGGCGAGGATGCGGGTGGCGAGCTTGTCGCCCATGCGGTCCAGTTCAACCAACTGCTCGGCGGTTAGGTTATAGACGTGGGACACGTCGGACACCAGGCCCCGGTCGATGAGGATGCGGCACCACCGTTCGCCCAGGCCGTCCATGTCCATCGCGCCCCGGCTGACGAAGTGCTTCAGGGACTCGAAGAACTGGGCAGGGCAGGCGGAGTTGGGGCAGCGGTGCATGGCGTCGCCCTCGACCTTGACCACGACGGTCTCGCACTCCGGGCAGCGCGCGGGCATTCGGAACTCCGGGCCGCGCTCCTCGCCGGGCACCGGCACGTGGCCGATGACGTGGGGAATGACGTCGCCGGCGCGCTCGATCTCCACCAGGTCGCCGATGCGGACGTCCTTGCGGTGGATGTCCTCCTCATTGTGCAGCGAGGCGTGCTGCACGGTTGCGCCGCTGACGACGACGGGCTCCAGGATGGCCTGGGGGTTGAGGCTGCCGGTGCGCCCGACGTTGATGACGATGTCCAGCAGGCGGGTGTTGGCGCGTTCGGCGGGGAACTTATAGGCGATGGCCCAGCGGGGTTCGCGGCCGGCGAAGCCCAGGGCGTTCTGCTGGGTGATACTATCGACCTTGACAACCAGGCCGTCGGCCTCGTAGTTCCAGTCGTGGCGACGTTCCAGCATCTCGTCGTAGTAAGCGCAAATCTCATCGACCGTATCGAAAATGAGGTTGCGGTCGTTGACGCGAAAGCCCCAGGAGTCCAGCGACGCCAGGGCGTCCCAATGATTGCCCGGCAGCGGAGTGTCGCCGGCGTCGTTGAGGCTGTAGGTCCAGATTTCCATGTTGCGGTCGCGGACCACTTCCGGGTCGAGCTGGCGGATGGTGCCGGCGCCAGTGTTGCGGGGGTTGGCGTAGAGGGGTTCGCCGTTGCGCTCCCGTTCCTGGTTCATGCGCCGGAAACTGTCCAGGGGCAGGTACACCTCGCCGCGGGCCTCCACAACGGCCGGGAAGTTGCCGGTCAGGGTGTGGGGGATGCTCCGCACCTGGCGCAGGTTGTGGGTGACGTCCTCTCCGGTCTGGCCGTTGCCGCGGGTCGCGCCGAGCACGAACTCGCCATTGCGGTACACCAGGCGCACGGCCAGGCCGTCGATTTTCAGCTCGGCAACCATGCGGAACCGTTGGCCATCCAGCAGGTCGGTGACGCGGCGGTGCCACGCCTCCAGGTCCTCGCGGCTGAAGGCGTTGGCCAGGCTGAGCATGGGTATGGGGTGTTCAACCTGGGGGAACCGGTCGGACGCGCTGCCGCCGACCATCTGGGTGGGCGAGTTGGCAGTGCGGCATTCCGGGTAGTCGGCCTCCAGGTCGCGCAATTCCCGCATCAGGGCGTCGTACTGGCCGTCGCTGATGACGGGCGCGTCGTCGTTGTAGTAGCGCTGGTTGTGGAACCACAACTCGTCGCGCAACTGCCGGGCGCGTTCGACCGGCGACGGGTTGTCCGGTGTCTCCGGTGATGGGATAGTCATCTGTGCACCATCGGAAGGCTTGGGGATGCTCATAGTATAGCCCAGGCGGGTTAGTTGGCGGGCTAGTGAGAGGATTGGGGGTTCCGGTTATTTGGATTGGGCGATTGGATGGTTGCTAGCGCCACACTCACTGGGTAAGATGGCGGCAGTTTGACGCGGGTCCATTTGGGCAGGTGAGGCATGGCTATTTATCGACTTTACGCAGGGGACGACGGGCAGTCGCACATTGAGGAGACGAGCCTGGCGGAACACCCGGAGTTGGGCGAGGCGCAGGCTGCGCAGTCCATCATGTTCCGGGAATGGCCGCCGGGACATTTCATCGACTGGCATCCGGCGCCCCGGCGGCAGTACATCATCTCGCTGCGCGGCGAGATTGAGATCGGGCTGGGCGACGGGACAACGTTCCGCTACGGCCCCGGCGATGCCCGGCTGGTTGAGGACACGACGGGCCAGGGACACACCACGCGGGTGGTGGGCGACGCGCCGAGCCTGACGGCGGTGATTCCGTTGGCCTGACGGAGGCACGCATGGTTCGAAAGGCTCACCATGAGCGGGCAGGTTCGCCATGAGCGGACCGCAGTGATGCACCAAGATTTTGCAGACGCCACAGGAGGCAACCTAATGGGACAGATTGTACGGGTCTATACCGGGAGCGACGGGGAGAGCCACTTTGAGAACATGACTCCCGACCAGTTCGCGGACATCGCTAACAACGTGGGCGAGGGCGACATTCATGTGAACCGACGGGAGTCGCCGAGCTTTTCGGACTATCACAACGCGCCGCGGCGGCAGTACGTGGTGAACCTGAACGGCATCGCCGAGTTTGAGGTTGCCGACGGTACAACGGTGCGGATGTTCCCCGGAGACGTGCTGGTGGCCGAGGACCTGACCGGACACGGGCACATCGCGCGGAGCATCGGCGACGAGTTCCGGGTATCGCTGGCCGTTCCACTGGCCGAGTAGGGGGAATGCAGCCATGATCATCAGAATTCATACGGGCGCTGACGGCGAGTCCCACTTCCATGAATTGACGGCGGACGAATTTGCTGACATCGCCAACAACGTGGGCGAGGGCGACATCACGGTGGGGCAGCGGCCGGCGGGCTGGTGGCAGGACTACCACACGGCGCCACGCCACCAGTACGTGGTGTTCATGTCGGGCGGCGCGGAGATTGAGGTTGCCAGCGGCGACAAGCGGCAGTTCGGCCCCGGGGACGTGCTGGTGGCCGAGGACCTGACCGGGCACGGGCACATCATCCGCAACGTCGGGGAGGAGCCGCGGGTTTCGCTGGCGGTGCCGCTAGCCGACTAGCCCGGTAAGCCACTACCAACCGGAACCGAAAGGGGGCGAATGTTGATTCGCCCCTATATTTCCGGCGTTGCGCCGGCCAGCAGGCGTTGCAGGTGGACCAGGCCCTGCTGGCGGCGGGCGTTGTTGGGGACACGGCCCCACGCGGGTTCCTGCAAGGCGGCGGCGAGTTCGCGGGTGATTTCGTTGTCGGACAGCGGGCCGTAGCGCCGGTACAACTCCAGCATTCGCTCCGCGCCGGCATAGTCGCCGGCCAGCGTCCGGTGCGCGTGCAGGAACGGGAGGACGGCGTTGACGGCGATGTCCTGCGCCCGGCCCGTGCCGATAGGAGCGGGCTTGCCGTCGCCGGCCGCCACGGTGAGCGCTTTGGTCAGGGCTTTCGGATCGCCGGCGGAGGCCGCTGCCGACAGTCCGGCGGTCAAACCGGATTCGCAAAAGCGGGCAATCAGGGCGGCAGCGCCCGGGATGCGCCGGCGCGGATGGTTGGGCGGCCGGACCCGGAACAGGCGCCATGCTTTTGAATCCAGCGGCGGGCCGAGTCCGGCGGGCACGGGGCCGCTTTCAAAGCCGGCCAGCCGGAGCAGCCATAGGGTCAGCGCCGTTTCCCGTTGAGTTTCGGGCGTGCGGAGAGCGGCGGCGGACAAAACGGCGCAGGGCGCGGCAGTGGCCAGCATGAGGAACGGATGCCGGTTGTGGCGGTAGCCCAGGGCGTCGCAGATCGATTCCCACAGGGTCTGCTCGGGCGGCTGCGCGGACATGAGCATACCGAGCCTTGAGCTGTGGGACAGAAAGCGCGCATCGCCGGCGCGGTTGAGCAGCGCGGCCATCTGCTCGGGCCGTTCCGGCCGGCGATAACCGTGTTGGGCCAGGGACTGCCAGAGCTGGCTACGGACTTCATCGCCGTTGTTGTCCTCCGCCGGCGCGTCGGTGAGGAGGTCGGTGAGGTTGACCAACGGAGGAGACCCGCCGCCGTCGGTTCGAGACGGCTCCGGGTGAGATTCCAGGGCGACGTGGAGCACGACGCCGTTGTAGTTGGGGTCGCGGTCGTGTCCGTGGGACTGCCAGTCCCGTTGGCGGAGGTGAACCTCCACGTCGCCCTGCACCAGTCCCTGGCCTTCGACCATCAACAGCGCGTTGCGGAAATCGGGGCCGGCGGTGACGCCGGGCCGGCCGGGGTACAGGACGCGGACGCGGGCGCCCGTTTCAGTGTGAAAAGCGCGGTGGCGCGCGGCGCGGCGTTGCCACAAGTGGGCCAACTGCTTTTCGGTGATGGGCGGGATTGGGTCCGGGTCGGTGGAGCGTGCGGGGTCGTTGGGGCAGGACGGGTTCATCGGGGCACCTGCCACAAGGTTTAGCATCCCTAGCGTTGTACTGTCCACGGGCCGGTGTCACCGGCTGCGCCGGGCTGGCGATGGGTCGCCCGGTACTCGCCGCGCCACCACAGCAGCACGCCGCACAGGGCAGGGACGGCAATCGACAGGGTGGCCAGGATAATCGCGATGCCCTTCTGCTCCATGCTGGTCACGGCGAACACCAGCAGGCCGACGTTCCAGGCGGCGAGCAGCAGGAACAGCAGAGCGGCCCAGCGGGCCCGCCACATGCCGCCCAGGCCGGCCACCATGCCGGCGATAGCGGCGGCCAGCACGATGCTGACCATCTCGGTGCTGGCGTCCTGGGGGAAGCGCAGGAACAGCTCGGTCCAGGCCAGGCATTCGGTGTGGAAAACGTACTCGCCGATCTGGGCCGCGCCGCAGCGCATACCGACGACCTGGGACCAGACGGTCTGGCACAGCCCGCCGGACAATCCCAGCAGCAACGCCAGCAGGCGGACCATCAATTGTGTGCTGGTGTAAGCGCCCATCCCTGCCTCATGGTCACGGAGTATGCCACGTATTGTACCTTGCCGAGCGGCGGTCGGTGGTAGAATGGCGCAATTGACGGAAATGTGGAGGGAATATGACCGCCAGCAAAATTACCATCGGGAACGTGGAAATCGCGTCCCTTTCCGACGGGTTACTGGAATTCGACATCTGCAACTTCTTCCCCGATATTCCGGCGGCCGACTGGGAACCGTTCCATGACCACCTGACTCCGGAGCGCAAGGTGAGCTTCAACCTGGCATGTTTCCTGGTGCGCTCGGAGGGCAAGACCATCGCCATCGACACGGGCCTGGGGGCCAAGGATACGCCGGAAACCCCGTGGGGCGAGTTGCTGGACGACATGGCGCGCAACGGCCTTTCGCCCGACGACATCGACGCCGTGGTGATGACGCACCTGCACCGGGACCACGTGGGCTGGAACACGGTGCGCGACGACGGTGGAACGCTGAAACCCACCTTCCCGAATGCGCGTTACTACTTCAGCCGGGTCGATTACGACGCCAGCCACGACCCGGCTTTGCAGCCCGACCGGTTCCCCAACGCGCCCGACTGCGTGTGGCCCATCGCCGAAATGGGCCTGGTGGAATGGATGGAAGGGGAGTTCAGCATCACCAGCGAGCTGACCACGCTGCCGACGCCAGGGCACACGCCGGGCCACATGAGCATCATGATCAACTCGGGCGGCGAGCGCGGGCTGATCCTGGGCGACGTACTGCACAACACGGCGCAGATCCAGCAGACCGACTGGGCTTCGCGGGCCGACATCATCCCCGAGCAGGCCATCGCCACCCGGCAGAGCCTGCTGGACCGATTGGAGAGCGAGGGCATTCCGGTGGCGGCGGTGCATCTGCCGGCGCCCGGATTCGGCAAGATCGTGCGGCTGCAGGGCCGGCGGTACTGGCAGGCGATCTAGGCCATCACAGTATTGGGACCACCCGCGACATCGGGTAGGGGCGAATAGTAATTCGCCCCTACATTTATGCGTGCCGTGACCACCGTGCCTGAAAACCAACCCCACGCCCGGCGGTTTTTCTATGGGTGGGTGATTGTGGCGACCATGTTCGCCGTCAATTTCTCGACGATGGCGACGGGCACGCTGAACTATGGCCTGTTCGTGCTGCCGATGCAGCGTGAATTGGCGTTGTCGCGGGCCACGTTCGGGTGGATGCAGACGACGCGGCGGCTTTCGGCGGGCGTCCTCAGCTTCGCCGTGGGCTGGCTGATCGACCGCTATGGGCCCCGGGTGTACATACCCGTGGCGGCGCTCATGATCGGCGGGTGTCTGATCCTGGTGGGGATGAGCAACCACGCCTGGCAGTTCATCCTGCTGTTCGGGCTGGTCGGCGTGTCGGGCCTGGCCGCGCCCAACGGGATTGTGACCTCGGTGCCCGTGGCCAAGTGGTTCGTGCGCAAGCGGGGGCGGGCGTTGGCGTTTGCCACCGCCGGGCTGGGCATCAGCGGGATCGTGTTCTTGCCGGTTACGCAATGGTTGATCGACGGCTACGGATGGCGCAGTTCATGGCAGATACTGGCTCTGCTGTTCATGGTCATATCGATTCCGGCAGCGGCGTTGTTCCTGCGCCGGCAGCCCGAGGACATGGGCCTGCGGGTGGACGGCGACCCGCCGGATGCGCCGGCGCACGACGCGCCCCTTTCGGAACCGCGAAGAGCAACCGGGGACGAGCCGGTATGGACGGTTCGCCAGGCCTTTGGCACGGTCACCATGTGGAAGCTGATGGCGGTGTTCGCGCTGGCCGGCGTGGCGCAGGGCGGCGCCAGCTTTCACCGCATACCGTATTTCGTGGAGAAAGCCTACGACCCGCTGCTGGTGTCCTGGTCGTTTGCCGCCGACGCCGGCGGTGCGGCGGCGCTGGCGCTGATTGCGGGCTGGCTGGCCGACCGCATCCCGACCCGTTTCCTGGCGGCGGCTTCGTTCTCCGGCTTCATCATCGCCATCCTGCTGATGATCTACGTGGCGTCGGCGGAGATGATGTTCCTGTCCACCGTCGTGTTCGGCTGCTCCGTGGGCATCGGGATGATCGTGCACACGTACATCTTCGCCGCCTACTACGGGCGGGCGTTCCTGGGGTCGATACGGGGCATCGTGATGCCGGTCAACCTGCTGAGCGCGGGCTTGGGCGCGCCGCTGGTGGGCTACCTGCACGACTACACGGGATCCTACCTGCCGGCGTGGTGGACGCTGCTGTTCATCTACGGCGCGTGCGCCGCGCTGATGCTGACGGCGCTGCCGCCGCAGCGGGGCGTGTCCGCTCACGGTTCGACAGGCTCACCATGAGCGGACGGGATTACCGGCCCTGGCCGCGGTCCAGGTAGTCCTGGGCGGAGCCCAGGCCCTCCAGGGCGAGGCCGTAGCCGAGCAGGTCGTGGAGTTCGCCCCGGAGCTTCTGGGTGAGCAGGACGCGGGAATAGCGCAGCACCAGGCGGGGTTGACTTGCCAGTTGACGGGCCAGTTCCCAGGCGCGGGGGAGGAGTTCGTCGGATGGCAGCACCTCGGCGACGAGACCCAGTTCCTGGGCTTTGGCGGCGTCGAGCATCTGGCCGGTGAGCAGGAAGTAGCGGCCCCGGTTCAGGCCCAGCAGTAGGGGGTAGATGATGTGCATGCCGTCGCCGGGGGTGAGGCCGCTCATGAAGTGGCCGGAGTCCTGGAACGTGGTGTGCGGCGCGGCCAGGACGATGTCGCTCATCAAGGGCAGTTCGGAATGGCGCAGGGCCGGGCCGTTGATGGCGGCGATGATGGGCACTTCGATGTTGAGCAGGTTGCCCAGCAGGTGTTTGCCCTCCCAGTAGGTGGCGTCCCACTGCTCGGGAGTGCGGCGCGGCACGGTGTCGCTGCTGCCGGCGGGGCCGGTGAACCCGTCGCCGGCGCCGGTCATGATGATGACCTTGTTCTCCACGTCGGTCCCTACGGTGTGGAAAACCTCGGGCAGTTCGGTGTGCGGGCCGGCGCCCCACTGCAGGGTGTCGCCGTCGCTGTGCAGGGTCATCTGGAGAATGCCGTCCTCGCGCTCGAACCGGGCGTACTGGAATCGGTTCTGGTAGTCTTCAAGCCGGGCCATTGGGGGCCTCCTTTTGGCGGTGTCGTTGCAGCACAGTATAATCAAAGTACCCGGCTGCAACCGACATCGCGCTCCGGCCGGCAAAGCAAGATGGAGGTAGGTAAGAATGGCTGCCACCGCCGACACCCACAGCGAGACGTTGCTGCGAGCCAAAACCTTTTATGACGCAGAACTGCGCGCCAAACTGGAACCCAAACAGAACGGCAAGTACATCGTCATTGACGGAGAATCACTGGACTATGAAGTGGACGAAAATATGATGGTGGCTTCGGTTCACCTGGAAGATCGACGTCCCAACGGGCAGACGTTAGTCATCCGTATCGGCTACGAGACTGCATTGCGCCTTCCGTTAATGCAACCCGATTCCTACCGCAGAGCAGTAGCCGAGCAGTCCGTCCCGCTCCATAAAACGGAAAAGACCTTTTTGCCGCTCGACAACCGCAGCCCGGCCTCGCTGCGGGCCGAAGCCTTTTACGATGCAGAGTTGCGCGCCAAGCTGGAACCGGCGCATAAAGGCAAGTACATCCTCATTGACCCGGCATCCCGGGACTACGAGGTGGACAGTGACCCGATTGCGGCCGCGGTTCACTTGCGAGACCGGCAGCCCAACGGAGAGTGGATCATTTTCCGCATCGGTTACGACATACACCAGTGCGTGTTTCACGGCCTGCGGTTTCACCTATAATGATTACCGGCCGCGTCAACGAACGCCACGAAGCGACCATCCCGGTCACGCTGGCGGCCCCGGTGGACCGGGAGCTACACGACTTTATCGCCATCATAGACACAGGGCTTGACTACCATCTGGCACTACCCAATACCGTCGCCACGCGGTTGGGCTATCATCCCATCCCTGAACCCATCTCAATGATAATGGGAAACGACCGGCGGCATGAGTTCGACCGGAGCTTCGTCGCCATGCTCTGGGATGACCAACCCATGAGCGTTCCCGCGCTGGTATCGGATAGTGAGGAGATCCTGGTAGGCAACCGTCTGCTGGCCGGCTGCTACCTTACGGCGGTTATGGTTCCCGGAGGGCGGGTGACTATCAGCAGACTGCCAACCCCTGAACCGCAGCGGGAAGAAATATCGTGAGCGCTCACAACATCAACATTGGGCCGCAATACCTGGAGGGCGCGGCGGCGGCGGACGTTGCGCCGCTGGACGCGCGGCCCCGGACGATGTTTCGCGCGCCGTTCTGCGCCAACCTTGACGAACTGGACGGCGACGTGGCGTTCATCGGGATGCCCTTTGACCAGGGCACCTTCGGCCGGCCGGGCGCACGCTATGGGCCGGACGCGCTGCGGGACGCGCCGCGAGCGTATTCCTACCTGGACCCCTTCGGGCAGGGCCGGGACGCCGAGGGGTTTTTCGACGCCGACGCCGGCGACGAACTCCTGCGCGGCGTCACCATGGCCGACTGCGGGAACGTGACGGTCGCGCCGTCGGACGTGCTGCACAACTTCGAGCGGCTGGCCGGCGTGGTGCGGCGGGTTGCGCAGCGGGGCGCGATGCCGGTGATCCTGGGCGGCGACCACGCCGTGACGTTTCCGGCGGTGGCGGGGCTGGCGCAGTTCGCGCCGCTGGACATCGTGCATTTCGACGCGCACCTGGACTACACGCACCATTACCACGGCGCGCTGCTGACCCACGGCAGCCCCATCCGGCGGTGCCACGAACTTGAGCACGTCGGCAACATCACGTCCGTGGGCATCCGCTCGGTGCGACGTGAGCCTTACGAGGAGGCCGTGAGCCACGGCAACGGCATCATCACGCTGCGCCAGTTCCGCGAGCAGGGGCCGGAGACGGTGGCGGAGAGCATTCCCGTGGGGGCGAACCTGTACATCACCTTCGACGTGGACGCACTGGACCCGACGCAGGCGCCGGGAACGGGCACGCCGGAGGTCGGCGGCCTGTTTTACGAGGAGGCGCGCCGCTGCCTGGAGACGCTGGTGCGTCGTTCCAACCTGGTGGCCTTTGACGTGGTGGAAGTCGCGCCGCCGTATGACGTTTCGCAGTTGACGGTGCAGGTGGCGGCGCGCCTGATCATGGATGTGCTGGCGGCGCGGTTCCCTAGTCGCCGCGCAGGATGAACTCGGAAACGCGCTCGCCGATCATCATGGTGGTGACGTTGGTGTTGGCGCGGATGCAGTCGGGCATGATGGAGGCGTCCACCACGCGGATGTTCTCCAGGCCGTGCACCTTGCCGTACTGGTCCACCACCGCCATGGGGTCTGACGCCGGCCCCATCTTGCAGGTGCAGGATATGTGCTGCGCGGTGGAGACGTTGCTGCGCAGCCAGTGGTCCAGCGTGTCGTCGGATTCCAGGTCGGTGTCCAGCGGCTCGATGCGCTCCTGGATGATGTTGCTGAAATCGCCGTGCTCGCCCAGCTGGACGGCGATGCGGACGCCGTCGCGGAGGCGTTTGCGGTCAAAATCCTCCTGGAGATAGTTGTAGTCCAGGTAGGGCTGTTCGTGCGGGTCGGTGGAGTTGAGGCGCAACTCGCCGGCGCCGACGGCCAGGTAAATGGACACTGAGGCGCGAATGCCCATGGGTTCCATGCGCCCGCCGCCACGAATCACCTGCTCGGTGGCGAAGGACGAGAAGATCATAATCATGTCGTTGCGCAGGTGGGAGCCTTCGGCGGTGTATTTCAGGCAGGTCTGGATGCGCGGCGCGAATCCGTCGAGGTCGAACCCCGGCACGGTGCGCCAGGTCACGGGCACGATGGGATGGTCGCGCAGGTTCTGGCCGACGCCGGGCAGTTCGTGGACAACGGGAAGCCCCATGCTGCGCAGGTGGTCGGCGGGGCCGACGCCGGAGAGCATCAGCAGTTGCGGCGAGGCGATTGCGCCGCCGCTGAGGATAATCTGGTCGGCCTCGACGGTGAACACCTCGCCGCCGCTTTCGACCACGACGCCGGTGGCCCGGTTGCCGTCAAAGATGACGCGGTGAACGGTGCAGTTGGGGCGCAGGGTGAAGTTGAGGCGATGGCGCGCCAGGTCCAGGTAGCCCAGGGCGGTGCTCCACCGGATGCCGTTGGGGTTGTTGAACGGCGTGGGGCCGATGCCCGTGGAGTCGGGGCTGTTGTGGTCGTCGGTGTGGGGAAAGCCGTAGGCGCGGGCGGCGTTGTAGAAAGCGTTTTGAGCGGGCAGCCATTCATCACGCTTGAAACGGCGGGCGATGATGGGGCCGTCGTTGCCGTGAAAGTCGTCGGAAAAGTCGGTGTCGGTTTCCAGCTGGCGGAAGCAGTGCAGCACGTTCTGGAAGCTCCACTGGTCGTTGCCCATAGACGCCCAGGTGTCGTAGTCCTCGGGCACGCCGCGCAGGAACATCTGGCCGTTGATGGCGCTGGAGCCGCCGGTAACCTTGCCGCGGGGCACCATGATCTCCGGGTTTTCGGCGGTGCCGTAGCCGGTGAACTGCCAGTTGTGATCGCTGGTCATGACGTCGGTGGCGGTGGCGTAGCCGAACTTCACCTCGCTGGGCAGGTGGTCAAAGTCGGGATAGTCGGGGCCGGCCTCCAGCAGCAGCACGGAGCGGTTGGGGTCCTCGCTCAATCGGGTGGCAACGATGGAACCGGCGGAGCCGGCGCCGATAACGATAACGTCGTACTTCACGATGGATCTCCTTTTCGGCATGGATGGACGGGATGAAGGGATTGTACACCGACACGGGGCGCGTTAGCCCGCGTAGGCGCTGAGAGCGATGGTCGCCGCGATGGTCAGGGTCGCGCCCGCCCACTGGGTGAGGTGCGGACGTTCGTGATTGATGATGACGGCCAGGGCGATGGTGGCGACGGGGTGGGCCGCCGCGATGGGCGCAACCAGGGAAACCGGGGCGGAGGCAACACCGAGGTTGTATCCCACGTAGCCGGCGGCGTCCAGAATGCCCACGGCCGCCAGCAGGCTCCAGCCGCCGCGCCCGGCCGGCAAGCGGACCGGTATGCTGCGCGCGCGGGCGAAAGCGTAGGTTGGGACGGCGGAAAGCGCGCGCACTGTGAGCACCGCCAGCATGGGGCCGGCCGCGGCGGTGGCGGGGTCGAACAAGGCCATGGCGACGCCGATGCCCAGCATGGCGCCCAAACCCCACGGCACGCCCGAACTTATGCCGGAGCCGGTTAACGGAGAACCGATCAACCGGGAACCGGTCAACGGCCCGGCGGACAAGAGCAGGATGCCTACCAGGATCGCCGCCATCAGCGCCAGCTGTCCCGCAGACGTTCGTTCGCCGAACAGGGCCACGGCGATGAGCACGGTTACGGCCAGCCAAGCCGACGTGGCGCTGCTGACGACCGTCACTGCGCCGCGCGCCAGCCCGGTGTAATAGACCAGGTAGCCGACGCCCAGGGCCGCGCCGGTCAGGGGCGCCCACAACGCCAGGGTGGGCCAGTTGACGCTCAGCCGGCCGGTGGCAGCATCAAACGCCACGAAAGCGAGCGGCAGCGCCAACCCGATCAGCTGGGTGAAGAGGGCCGTGCTGACGCTGCCGATGCGATGCGACGCGACGCGGGCCAGGTAGTCGGCGATTCCCCAGGCCAGCAGCCCGGAGAACCCCCAATACAAACCGACGGCGGAAACTATGGAGTTACCCGATGGATCGCGTCAGATGGGCAGCTTGGGTTCGTCGCCGTCGGGCACGTCGATCTCGAATGAGTTGGCGTTGAAGGCCAGCAGGGAGTAGTAGCCCATGAGCGTGGTGATCTCGGTGAGGCTCAACGCGCCGTACCGGTTGATGGCCGCCTGGAAGGTGTCCTCGCCGACGCGATGGTTGGCGAAAAGCTCGGTGACGTAGTTGACGACGATCTGGAGATCGTCGGACAGTTGCGGCAGCGGTTTGCCGTCGCGCAGGTTATCCACAAACTCGTCGCTGATGCCCTGCTGCCGGGCGCGTGCGGCGTGGGCGTGCCAGATGTACTGGCAGTCCATGGTGCGGGCGGTGAGGATCATCACCAATTCCTGGACCTGCTTGGGCAGGGACGAATCGTCGCGCAGGTAGTTGACCAAGTAGTTGGAGCGCCGCCGCATTTCGGGGCTGTTAATCATGGCGGAGCCGGGGCCGGCGTCAACCACCCCGCCGGAGTTGGCGGTCTCGTGGTCGAAGGCCTCGCGCAGATTTTCAGGGACCATATCGCGGGTGAGTATGGGGGTTCGCATTTTGTGCCTCCCTCGGTTTTGTCCGATGATAGACGGCGGGCCGGGCGGTGGCAAGCAAGTACCAATCGCGCCTGAATCATAATAGAATAGTCACCTTACCGTCCCCGGTAGTTTTCGACCAACGTGATCGCATCGTTAGCCAACAGCCCGGCCTTCAAGTGGTATGCCTTCGCCGCCATGGCGGTGGGCACCTTCGCGTCCGTGGTGGACCACGGCAGCGTGGGAGTGGCGCTGCCCACCATTGCCACCCACTTCCACACGGACATCCCCAGCGTGCAGTGGTTGATGATCGGCTTCGCCATGACCATCATCGCGCTGCTGCTGCCCATGGGACGGCTGGCCGACCTGATCGGCGCAAAGCGGGTGTACCTGATCGGCTCGGTGGTAATCATCGCCGGCTCGATCTCGGCCGGCACGTCAACCGAGCTGGCGGTGCTGATCTTCTCGCGCATCCTGCAGGGCACCGGGGCGGCGATGACCCAGGGCACCGGCATGGCCATCATCATCGCCACGTTTCCCCCGGCCGAACGGGGCAAGGCCATCGGCCTGATTATGACCATGGTGGGGACGGGAGCCGTTGCCGGGCCGGCCCTCGGCGGGTTCCTGGTGGACGCCTTCGGCTGGCGGGCGGTGTTCTTCGCCACCGTGCCCATGGTGGTGGCCAGCATCGTGATGACCATGGCGGTGTTGCCCGGCGTGAGCGAACTGCGGCGCGTCCGGAGCGTCAACCAGCCGCGATTCGACTGGCTGGGAGCGTTCCTGTCTTCCAGCGCGCTGCTGGCGCTGCTGCTGGCCATATCCAACGCGCACCGGGTGGGCTGGACCTCGCCGCCGATTCTGGCCGCCACCACCGCGTTTGTCGCGCTGTTGGCCGTTTTCGTGTGGTGGGAACTGCGGTACGCCAGCCCGATGCTGGAGTTGCGGCTGTTCCGCCGGCGCAACTTCTTCCTGGGGGTTACGGCCAACTACCTGATGTTCATGGGCAGCTCGGCGGTGCTGTTCATGACGCCGTTCTACCTGCAGAACGTGCTGGGGTACAAGCCGTCGGTGGCCGGGCTGGCGGTGGTGCCGGGCGCGATGTGCATGGCCATCCTGGGGCCGCTGAGCGGACGGCTTTCGGACCGGTTCGGCTGGCGCAAGTTCACCGTGGCCGGTTTGATACTGTCCAGCACGGGAATCGCGATACTGTCGCGGCTGAGCGCCGATTCGACGTTGTGGCACGTGATACCGGCGCTGATGCTGACCAGCAGCGGCATGGGCACGTTCTACTCGCCCAACTCCAGCTCGATTCTGAGCGCGGTGGAGCGGGAGAGCCACGGGGTGATTTCGGGACTGGTGAATCTGATCCGCAACACCGGCAACGTGGTCAGCATCGCCGTCGCCACCGCGATCGTCACGGCGACCATGGGGTCCCTGGGCTATGAACCCAGCCTGGACGCGGTGCGCAACGGAAGCACGGAGGGAGTGGGCTCGGCCTTTACGACGGGCCTCAGATACGCTTACATTACGATGATGGGTTCGCTGCTGGCGGCGTTGTTCCTGTCGGCCTTGCCGACGCACCGGGAAGGACAGGCCAGACCGGTCCAAGCGCCGGCGGCGGAAACCGTTTTACGCCCGGCCACCAGTCAGGCGGAGGAGGATTAGCACATGACGACGACCACCACGCAGGACGGCGGCGAGGCCATCCTGGAAGCGTTCCGCAACCTGGGCATTGACTACATCATTTCATCGCCCGGCTCCGAGTGGGCGCCGGTTTGGGAGGCCCTGGCCCGGCAGCAGATCAACGAGACGCCGGGGCCGCGCTACATCAACTGCTGGCACGAGACGCTGGCGGTGAACATCGCGTCGGGCTACACGCGGGTAACCGGCCAGATGCAGGCGGTGCTGCTGCACGCCGGCGTGGGGCTGCTGCAGGGCAGCATGGGCATCCAGGGCGCCGTTGTGGGTGAAGTCCCCATGCTGGTGTGTTCCGGCGAGGCCATCAGCTACGGGGAGGATCCGGAGATTGACCCGCAGGCCCAGTGGTACCGCAACCTGAGCGTGGTGGGCGGCCCGGACCGGTTCGCCAACGCATTCACCAAGTGGAGCGGGCGCGCCACCAGTCCCCACACGCTGTACGAGCAACTGGTTCGGGCCGGCGAGTTGGCGCAGCGCGTGCCCCAGGGGCCGGCGTTCATGGACATCCCCATCGAGACGATGATCCACGACTGGACGCCGGGCAGCAAGATGCGCATGGTTGCCGGCGCGCCGAAGACCCGGCCGGCGGAGGAGGACATTGCCGTGCTGGCCGAACTGGTGGCGCAGAGCAAGTCGCCGCTGATTATCACCGACTCGGCGGGGCGCGAGGTCCAGGGATTCAACAACCTGGTGGCGCTGGCCGAGCTGTTCGCGATTCCGGTGGTGGAAAGCGCGGCGCTGTACGCCAACTTCCCCAAGAGCCACCCGCTGTACCTGGGCGGCCAGTCGGAACGCTACCTGAACCAGGCCGACCTGGTGATCCTGGCCGGCAGCCGCGCGCCGTGGTATCCGCCGCAGGCCGGGCCACAGCACGCCACCGTGGTGGCAATGGGCGAGACCACCATCAAGGATTACATGGTCTATCAGAACCTGTTTGCCGACCGCTACGTTGAGGGCGACCTGACCCTCTGCCTCGGACTGCTGGCCGAAGCCCTGCGTCCCGAGGCCGCGAAACGGCAGGCCGAGATCGCGGCGCGGCGGGAGCGCGTGTCCGAGGAGCACGACCGGCTGGCCGAGGCCACCTACGCCGCGGAATCGGCGGCCAGCGGCAGCAGCCCCATTGATCCGGCGTGGCTGGGCGCGGCCCTGAGCGAGGTGATGCCGGAGGACGTGGTGTACGCCGAGGAGGTTACGACGCATCGCCCGGCGGTGGGTCGCCACGTGCGCTGGGACCGGCCGCAGAGCTACTACAAGACCAACGGGGGTTTGGGTCAGGGTCTGGGCCTGGCGCTGGGCGTGAAACTGGCAAAGCGCGACCAGCCGGTGGTGGCGCTGATGGGCGACGGCGGTTTCCTGTACAACCCGGTGACCCAGTGCTTCGGCGTCGCGTGCGAGGCCGATCTGCCGTTCCTGACGGTGCTGTACAACAACGGCGGCTACGAGGCCATGCGGGGCAACCACCTGGCCTACTACCCCGACGGCGACGCCGCGCAATCCGGCATCTGGCACGGCGTACACATACCCGGGCCGGACTATGCCAAACTGGTGGAACCCTTCGGCGGCTACGGCGAGCGGGTGGAGGATCCCGCGCAACTGCACCAGGCGCTGCGCAACGGCCTGGCCGCGGTGCAGGAAGGCCGCATCGCCCTAATCGACGTCGTCCTGAATAAGTGACGCGATGCGGGTATGGTTGGACAGAATGGACCGGATTTTCTTGTCGTCTGCACTGGTGTAATTCGGTCCGCTGTCCACCAGCATCAATGCCGCGTCAGCGGACTCAAACCGTTCGCTGGCATCCAGGAATTCGATACCTACCACTTCGCCCCGGTCGTCGAGATCAACCAGAACGCCATGATCGGGTTCCACGCTTTTAGCTACCTCGACCTCCTGGAAATAGACGTAAAGAGCGTCAACGTCTGCGCTGTACTCGATCTTCATGATGCTGGTTCCTTCGCTCAATCGGTCCGGTCAACTACGCTGATCACGACGATAGCGGTCTCGGATTCTACAAACGTCACTCTGATGTGCCGGTTTGCTATCCACTTGAAAGCGTTAGTTCGTCCCCGGCTAGTCGCCTCCAGTCGGTCAGGATCGCCAATCGTCTCTTCAACATCGACTTCGGTGATCCGACGCCACCGCATCCTGCGGCGCGCATGGCGAGAATAGGCAATGTCTTTGGGTGGCGGCGTAACCCCATTCCCTCGATGCACGATATTTTACACCAACTTGGTGACTTCGTTGGCCAACGCTATCAGTTGCTCGTCGGCGTTGTAGTCACCGAGCAGGGACAGGCCAATGGGCAGGCCGTCCACTTCGGCGAGCGGGAGGCTGATCTGAGGCCGGCCGGTGTTGCCGGCTATCGACGTCAGCGCGCTGTTGCGCAGGCGCAGGGTGTGGCGGTCGGACACGGCCTGGCCCAAGGGCGGCGCGGGCCCGACGGTGGTGGGCAGGCAGACGACGGTTTCGCCATCCTGGAAAACCTCGTTCAAGCGGGCGATGATGGAGTCGCGGCCGGCCTGGGACTCCGCCACCTGCTCGTCGGAAACGGCGCGAGCGGTTACGTAGCGGTCGGATACCTCAAAGCTCATGGCGGGATTGGTGGCATCCAGCCAGTCGCGGATGGACAGCCAGGCTTCGCGGCTCTGCAATATCTGCTGGTGCCCTGACCATTCCTCCAGGCTGGTTGGAGAGAGGAGCCGCTCGGTTACTCCTGAGTCGAAAGCCGCGGCGATGGTATCAATGGCGGATTCCAACGCGGCGCGCACCGGCGCGTCCGCCAACTCAAAGGCGTCCTCGGCGATAACCAGGCGGCGCGGGCGGGCGGTTTCGGTGGCTGGCGGCAGAATCACCGCGCCGATACGAGCAAAGGTTTCGGCGTCGCGGGCGAACCAGCCGATGGTGTCGTAGCTGGGGGCTTGCAATAGCATACCGTCGAGGGGAATGCGGCCGTGGGTCGGTCGCAGGCCGTAGAGTCCGCAGAAACTGGCCGGCACGCGCACTGAGCCGCCGGTGTCGGAGCCGAGGGCGAAATCGACCAGCTTGCCGGCTACGGCGGACGCCGAGCCGCTGGACGAACCGCCGGGGACGCGGCCCGGAGCGCTGGGATTGCGCGGCGTGCCGTAGTGCATATTCTCGCCGAAGATGCCCCGGGTCAGCTCGTCGGTGATGGTCTTGCCGCTCATGGTTGCGCCGGCATCCACCAGCGTGTGCACCACCCACGCGGTTGCGTCGGCCGGGCCGTGGGTGGCCTTCCAGTGGGGGTTGCCGCATCCGGTGACGTGGCCGGCCACGTCGAAGATGTCCTTGGCGGCGAAGGTGAGGCCGGCGAGTGGGCCATCAGCCGCGCCGGGCAGGTAGGCATCGCTATCGGCGCAGAAGGCGTTGAGGGGATCGGACATGGTTACAGCATTGCCTCGTTTAGGGTTACGCCCCTAGGCCACCGGGCCGCCCAGCGGGGCGTGGGGTTCGCCGCTTTCGAGGAACCGGCCGTAGCCGGGCTGCTGCTGGATTTCGCCGTCCTTGAGCAGCACCTGGCCGCGCAGCATGGTGATCCAGGGGCGGCCGTTGACCTGCCAGCCCTCGAACAGGGTGTAGCCGGCGTTGGTGTGATGGTCCTGCGAGGTTAGGACGCGGTCGCCGTTGGGGTCGAGGATCAGGAAGTCGGCGTCGGAACCCACCTGGATGACGCCCTTGCGCGGGTAGATGCCAAAAATGCGCGCGGGGTTCTCGGCCATGACGCGGGCCAGCCACCAGATAGGCAGGCCGCGCTTGACCACGCCCTCGCTGTACATGAGCGGCACGATGGTCTCGATGCCGGGCGAGCCGAAGGGGATGGACGTGCCGTTGGAATCGACAAAGATGTTGTCCCAGCCGGGCTGCTTGAGCTCCCGGGGGTGCGGCGAGTGGTCGCTGGCGACGATGGACACGTTGCCCTGGCGCAGCCCCTGCCACAGCGCGTCGCGGTCGGGGCCGTCCTCGGGACGCAGCGGCGGGCCGATCTTGGCCAGCGGCCCGAACTCGGCCATCTGCGCGTCGGAGAGCAGCAGGTACTGCGGACACGTTTCCGTCCAAACGCGCTGGCCCAGGCTCTGCGCCTGCTTGATGCGCTCCAGGCCCAGCTGCGTGCTGAGGTGGACGACGTAGGTGGGGCAGCGCGCCGCCGCAGACATCTTGACGGCGCGGTTGATGGCCTCCTCCTCCGCCCAGTCGGGGCAGGCGGTGGGGAAGTCGGTGGGATGGGTGTGTCCCTCGCCGATGAGCTTGTTTTCCAGGTACTCGATGATGTTGCCGCTCTCGCAGTGCAGTTGCAGCACTCCGCCGCCGCGCCCGACCAGATCCATCGCCTCGCAGATGTAGTCGTCATCGCACATGCGGCCGGGGCGCTTCTTGTAGGTCATGAACATCTTGAACGACTTGACGCCCAGGTCAATGGCGCCGGGCAGGCCGGACAGGATGCTGGGGCGGTTCTGCAGGATGAAGTGAAAGGCGAAGTCGGTGAGGGCGCACTGCTCCACGGTCTCGCGGGTGCGGTGCGTGGCCTGGGGCAGCGTCTCATCGCCCTCAAGCTGGTAGGTGCCGAAAGGAATCAGCGTAGTCAGGCCGGCGTGGGCAGCGGCCAGGGAACCGAGGGCGTAGTCGTCGTGGCCGTCCAGGTGGACGTGGCTGTCGATGAGGCCCGGCAGGACGAATTTGCCTGATGCGTCGATGTAGTTGTCGGCCGGCGGCAGGTACGCCTCCGGGCCGATGGCGACGATCTTCTCGCCGGCGATGGCGATTGAACTTTCGTACACCTGGGATGAAGTGACAATCTGGCCGCCGACGATGACGGTATCAACGTGGTTGGCAGGCATGGCACGCCTCCTGTGGTTAGAACACGCCCTGCGGTTCCAGGCCCAGCAGGTACTGGCCGGCGGTCTCGTAGTGCATGTAATGCCCCTGCGTATGCTGGGTAATCACGTGGATGTCCTGGAACCGCCGCTGTATTGGATTGGTCTGGAATATCGCGCCAGAGCCGCACAACGTGTAGGTCGTATCCACCACCTGCGCCGACGTGCGGATGGCGTGGGTGGTGGCGACCCGCAACTGTATCCGCTCTTCAAGGGTCAGGCTGCCCCTCGTGCACGCCGATTCCCACAGCCGGGCGTGGCTCTCGCGGAGGAAGGCGCGGGCGGACGAATACAGCGCGTGGGCCTCGCCGATGGCGCGCTGCGTCGTCTGCTGGTCGCGCAGCAGCACGCCGCCGCGGTATGGCATCCGGGTGCCGCCCGCGATGGCGATGTCCAGGCTCTTGCGGGCGACGCCCAACGCCACCGTAGCGAATCCAGTGGCGAACAGCAGCGTGGTGGGAATCACGTACAGCGGGCCGTCGGACCAGGAATCGCCCTCCTGCAGGAAGGTATGCTCGGCCGGCACAAACAGGTCGTCGGCCTGGAAGCTGAAACTGCCGGTGCCGCGCAGCCCGGCGGTGTGCCAGAGGTCAACCATGCGTACGTCGCCCTTGGGCATCAGGTGCAGGCGAGTTTGCGGCGGTTGTCCGTCCGTTCCCGCGCCGTTTTCCGGCATCACCGGGGCCAGCGCGGCGATCCAGGTGGCGTGGTCGCTGCCGCTGCTGAAGTTCCAGTGGCCGCTGAGCCGGTATCCGCCCTGCGCCGGAACCGACTTCGACCCGCCGGTCGGCGGCCCGTTGGTGACCACGGCCCGCTGCTCGCCCCAGATTTCCTGCGCCGTGGCCTTCGGCATCCGGGTGGACCTGGTGGAGAAGACGTTGTTCTGGTTGAGGCACCAGGCAGTGCTGGCATCGGCGCCGGCGAACAACTCCAGGATACGCAGGAAGTCGGGATGCGCCAACTGCGCGCCGCCCAGTTCGCGGGGCAGCAGCAGGCGGAAAAAGCCGGCGTCGGCCATGTCGGCGGCCAGGTCGGCCGGTATCTGGCGCTCGGCGTCGATGGCATCGGCGGCGTCAGCGACGCGCTGCACGAAGGACGGCGCGGCGGCAAGGTAGTGGTCAATGTCGGTGGAAACGGCGAGGGTGGTGCTGGTCATCTTTTCTCTCGATATGGGTTGATTGTCGCCTACGGTACACGGGCGGAATTGCGGTGTCAAAGGGGTTCATTGGCGTGGACGGGCGGAGCACATCGGGAGGGCGGGTTGGGTAGTAGAATGGGGAAACACAGCATCGAACAGGAGACACTCATGCCCGAACCCGCAGCGACCAGCAACAACCGGCTCATGTTCTCCACGGAAGACTGGGGAATGGTATCCAAAACGCAAATCGAACGCTCCAGCATCCCCAGCGACATGGACGAGGAATCGGGAGTCCTGGTGGTCTGGACCCGAGGCACGGCGGACCGTCCGAATGCCGGATGGACCGCCCGGCACGCCATATCGGGCGACGCGCTGCGAGACGCCCTGCTGGCGGCGGGGTTGATACCGGAGGAATAGCTGCCGACCACCGGCCAGGCTTCCTTGACAGTGCTGCCGAGAGCGGATTAGGCTTGACTACGCTGCTGACGGCAGGAACGGCGACGCGGGTGGAGATTGACTTCGATGAGTGCTCCAGCAGAAACTTACAATCAGCCAAACCCAACGCCCTCCCGGCATGCTGATTTGACGGACGCCCTGGTAGATCTGGACGACGTTTTTGACGCCGCGCGTGAGGAAGGAATACCGGAGCCTTCCAAATTGGCCTTTGATAACGCCGGAAGGCTGCTCAAAGCGATGTATCGCATCTCACCCCGACGCTTTGACGTGTACCCTGCTGCGGACGGTTACATTGCGATTGACGGCCGGGGCGGATATGGTCGGGCGGTGGCGATGATGTGCGGCTCCGCCGGCGATGTCGTCTGCCTGGTTACGATTGACGGCGAAAGGCGGCGCGCTCACTACGCCACCACCAGCGGCTTGCCCGACGATTTCGTTCGCCAGGCACTGCGTGAACTGAAAAACGGGCTTCCGGCATGACGGCGCCGGACTCGACGCCGGTAGGAATTGCAGAGAGCGAAGAGTTAGGGCGCGGCGTATTTTCCCGCCGGGACGCTCAGGCGGCGGAACGCGGCCAAGTGCGGCTCACGGTCTTCTTGGAGCGCCGGGGCGTCCGGGAAATATCCGTTGACCGTCTAACGCTGGCCCCATCGGGAGAAGCGGTTGCTATTGCCGACGCGGTGGCGGCGGGACGGGAAGGGAACCGGAGTTTCTACGGATGGGCGGTGCTCTCCGCCAGCGAAGTTGCCAGCGTCGGCTGCGCGGTCGTCGCCACGCCATACCAGGGGAATCCTTACCACGCCGATATCGTCTTACCCGAGTCGGCGACTGACGAATGGGAACAGCGGCAGTATGCGTTGGAATTAGCGTCCAGGGCGCGCTGGTTAGGACGCCCGGAGTGAATGATGCCAAAAGGCCAGTAGTATCGCCGACCCGTCTGGAATCACTGTCCCGGTTCGTATAACGGTAGCCACCAACTCCCAATCGGGCTACAATCGCGCCATTCTTCACCGTGATTCAGGGGGATTGCAATGGCTTTGTTTGAGGGATTTGACCGGATGCAGATTGAGGCCGGCAGCGGCGAGATTGTGAACCTGGTGAGGGGAGGCAGCGGCCCGCCGTTGCTGCTGCTGCACGGGTATCCGCAGACCCATACCATGTGGCACAAGGTCGCGCCCCGGCTGGCCGAGGACTTCACCGTCGTCTGCGCCGACCTGCGCGGCTATGGCGACAGCGGCAAACCCCAGGGCAGCCCCGACCATTTCAACCACTCCAAGCGGGCCATGGCGCAGGACCTGGTGGACGCCATGTCCAACCTGGGGTTTGAGACGTTCCGCCTGGGCAGCCACGACCGGGGCGCGCGCTGCGCTCACCGGCTGACCAAGGACCACCCCGAGCGGGTGCTGCGGCTGGCGACCCTGGACATCGTGCCCACGCGCCACATGTTCAGCATCGTGGACAAGGAGATGGCGACCAACACCCACCACTGGTTCTTCCTGATCCAGCCCTACGACTTCCCCGAGCGGGTCATCGGCGCGGACCCCGACTACTACATCCGGTCGCGGTTCATGCGCGAGCGGAACGCCGAGGAGGTCTTCCCGCCCGAGGCGGTGGAGGAGTACGTGCGGTGCTTCAGCAATCCCATGGCGATACACGGCGCCTGTGAGGACTACCGGGCGGGCGCGAGCATCGACCTGGAACACGACGAGGAAGACTTCAACAACAAGGTGAACTGCCCCCACCTGGCGCTGTGGAGCGACCGCGGATTCGTGGGCCGCACCCAAGACGTGCTGGGCGTGTGGCGCAACTACTCCAACAACGTGGAGGGCCAGTCGCTGCCGTGCGGCCACTATATCGCCGAGGAACTGCCCGACGACTGCTACCGCCTGCTGCACGAATTCTTCACGCGGTAGGGGATGGTTCGACAGGCTCACCATGAGCGGAGGAAAGGGAGGGAATGATGGCGCAGGACTACCTTGACCAACTCGCCGAATTCGTTGCCGACACCCGGTTTGAGGATCTGCCGCCGGATACCATCGCCGCTGCCCGCGACGTTGTGCTGGACACGCTGGGCGCGATCACAGCCGGCAGCCGGCTGGACGAGAACGCCAACTTCGCCCGGCTGGCCGCCGAGATGAGCGGGCCGGGCAAGTCGGGCATCGTTGGGCATCCGTACCGGGTGCAGCCGGTTTGGGCGACGTTCGTGAACGCCACCGCCGGCGTCGCGCTGGAGATGGACGAGGGCAACCGCGTGGGCGGCGGTCACCCGTCCATCCACGTGACGCCGGGCGCGCTGGCCGTCGGTGAAGACCTGGGCAGCAGCGGGCGCGACGTGCTGACCGCCATCATCCTGGGCTACGAGGTAATCTCGCGGGTTGGGACGGCAACGCAGGTCAAGGCGGAGGTCCACTCGCACGGAACGTGGGGCACCATCGGGACGGCGGCGGCCACGGCGCGGCTGATGGGGTTCGACGCGGGTGAGACCAAAACGGCGATGAACCTGGCCATGTCCATGAGTCCCGCCAACACCTGGACGCCGTGCCTGGAAGGGGCCACCGTGCGCAACCTGTATCCGGGACGCTCCGGGTTCCAGGGCATCATGGCGGCGCACCTGAGCAAGTGCGGGTACACCGCCATCGCCGACGGGCCGGCTGACCTGTACCGCACGTTCCTGGGCGACGGGTTTGACCCGGACGCGGTGGCGGAGGGACTTGGCGAGTCCGGCGCGTACCGCATCGAGCAAAACTATTTCAAGTTTCACGCCTGCTGCCTGTACAACCATCCGGCGCTGGACGCGGTGGAAAACCTGCTGCATGAATCGCCGTTCACGGCCGGCGACGTGGAGCGTATCGTGGTGACCGCGCCGCCCATCGCGCAGATCATGGCGGACCCGTTGCCGGACAACATGCTGGCCGCCAAGTTCTCCATACCCTACGCGGTGGCCGCCGCCGTGTGCCACGGCGCAACGGACGTGAGCGCGTTCCTGCCCGATAAGGTGGCGAACACTGAGGTGCGACAACTGGCCCAGCGGGTCGAGGTGGCCGCCGACGCCGAAATGAACCTGCGGCGGTACGACTACCCGTCGGCGCGGGTATCGGTACATTTGCGGGACGCACGGACTCTGGAATCCAGCGTGGTGTCGCAGCGGGGCGACGCGACCAACCCGGCATCGCGGGAACGGCTGCTGGGCAAGTTCCGGGCGCTTGCAGCACCGACGCTGGGCGACAAGGACGTGGCGCGTGCGATTGACACCGCGGGCCGCATTGACGCGCTGGAGAACATCACCGAGTTGACGGACTGCTGGAGGGAAAACAAATGACCACCCACAACTTTCCCCTGTCGGCGCAGGTTGACCGCGTGCCGTCCTCCATCGTGCCGCTCTCCGACGCTGAGGAAACGCGGTTTGAGCGCATCATGGACCGGGCGGTGATGATCGACGTTCACCAGCACCCGTTCGTGCTGCCGGAGTCTATGGACCGGTTCATCGAGTTCCTGCGGGCGGCCAACCGTTTCGAGTGGGGCTACCAGGCCGCCATCGCCGGAGGTTGGAGCGCGGTGACCACGTCCAACTTCTTCACCGCGCTCTACAAGGTGTCGGATATGTCCTTCGTGGAATACGACGACATCGCGGCGGAGGTGGGCGGGATGCTGGCCGACGTGGCGGCGCAGGACGACGTGGTGCGCGTGGGCAACGCCGACGAGATACTGGCGGCGCGGCAGCAGGGCAAGGTGGGGTTCATGCCGACCCTGGAACACCTGCCCATCGGCAACCACATCGAGCGGGTCAACGCCCTGTTCGGCATGGGCGTGCGCGTGGCGGGCATCACCTACAACCGCCGGAACTACATCGGCGACGGTCAGCAGGAACGGAATCCCGGCGGCCTCAGCGCGTTCGGCGTGGAGGTGGTGCATCGCATGAACGACCTGGGCATGGCGGTGGATTTGTCCCACGCATCGACGCCCACGGCGATGGACGCCATCGCGGTATCGCGCGCGCCCACGGTGTTCAGCCACAACGCATCCTATACGCTGCGTCCCAACGGGCGGACGCGCACCGACGAGGAACTGCTGGCCTGCGTCCAGAAGGGCGGGCTGGTGTGCATCACGGCGGTGCCCAACTCGCTGAGCGACGATCCCGAGCAGGACATCGAGTGCGTGCTGGACCACTACGACTACATGGTGAACCTGGTGGGCGTTGACCACGTGGGCATCGGCACCGACACCACCGTGGGCGACCACGTGGGGTTCCACCGGGTGGTGATGGGCCGCACGCCGGACGAACTGCCCGCGCCATACCTCAACGGGCTGGAGTCGCCGGCCGACGGCAAGAACATCGTGCGCGGGTTGATCCGACGGGGGCACTCCGATGAGGACGTGCTGAAAATCGTGGGCGGCAACGCGCTGGACTACTTCCGGCGGGTGATGGCCTAGGCAGGACTGAGCGAGGGGAACGATGATTCAACTAACGGAAGAGATGACGCGGTTGATCAACCGGGCGCGGGACGACGGGTACCCCTGCATCGTGGGCACGGCGTCCGCCGACGGCACGCCCAACTGCGGCTACATCGGCACGGTGCTGACCGTGGGCGACGACCGGATGATTTACCGGGACCGCACGGGCCGCAACCCGCTGGACCACATCGAGGAGAACCCCAAGGTGATCGTGCTGTTCCGCCATGCCGCGCGCGACGTCGGCTGGAAGTTCCGCTGCACGGCCTCGGTGTACCGCGACGGCCCGGTGTTCGAGGAAATGATCGATCTGCTGCTGGAGTCGGGCCTGGTGAACGAGCGTTACCTGCAGGACAGCCAGGGCGCGATCGTCGTCTTGCAAATCGACCAAATCCTCACGCTGTTCGGCGAGGTGCTACAGGAACGGGAGCCGGGGCTGCGGTGGTAGGCTTAGCCGGCAGATACGGCCAGCGCGCCCACGGCTACGGTGGGTAGTTGGACCGGTAGTTTCTGCCAGGTTTTGCCACTGTCTCCGCTGGAATAGAGGCCGCCGCCGTCGGTGCCGGCGTACACCTTGTTGGGTTCCTCGGGGTCCCAGTCGAAGGCCACCACCATGTCCTCGGGGTTTTCGCCGGCGCCGAGGCCGTCCACCAGCGTCCAGCTCTGGCCGGCGTCGGTGGAGCGGTAGAACTGGGGGTTGAGCCGGCGGGCGTTTTCGGACACCGTGACCAGCACCAGGTCGGCGTCATCGGGCGACGCGGCGATGTGCAGGGTGTAGCGCCGTTCCAGTCCGGCGTTGATCAACTGCCAGTTGTCTCCGCCGTCGTCGGAACGGTAGGGCGCCCGGGCGGTGGCCACGTAGATGCTGTCGGGCCGGTCGCCGCTCAAGTGAACGCAGTGGATGTCGTCGTTGAGGCCGGGCAGTTGCTTCCAGCTTTTGCCGGCGTCGTCGGAGCGCACCATGCCGCCGACCTCGATGCCGCCGTACAGCCGTCCGGCGTCGTTGGGCGCTACGCGCAGGTCGCGGACGTGGGAATCGCGAGTTGGCGCGTGGAACCCCCAATCGCCGGCCTCCGGCACGGCGCGGAACCCGTCGAGTTCCTGCCAGGACGCGCCGCCGTCCGTCGAGCGGTACACGGTGGCGGGTTCGCTGCCCACGTAGATAGTGTCGGGTTCGCTGGGATGGGCCAGCACGCTGTGGGCGTAAGGCGACGGGTAGGTGTCGAGCTTGCGCCAGGACGCGCCGCCGTCGTCGCTGCGGTACACGCCGGCCTCATAGGCCGCCAGGTATGCGGTCTGCGGGTTGGCCGGCCCGGCGACCAGGCGCGCCGCCGCGTGGGGCAAATCGGTTACGGGTCCCTGCTGCCAAGTCTGGCCGCCGTCCGCGCTGCTGACGGCGCAAACGCCGTCGTGCATGCCGACGTATATCGTCCGGTTCTGAGACATGGTTCTCCTCCTTGTGGCGAGAGGTGAAGACGTGTGCTTGCATATTCCGAAAAACGCGGGCTTTCGTCAACACACGGGCTTTCGTTAACCCAGATGACAAGTTCCGGGATGACAAGTCCCGGGCGCGGCCATATAATGCCGAACCAACAGACAGTCAATGAGTCACCGGCTTTCAGGAGGTCCAGCAATGGCTACCGCAACCCAGTTTGAACGACTGACCAAGCCCCTGGTCAAAATCACCGAGATGGACCACATCGTGCTGCGCACCAGCGACGTGGAAGAATCGCTGAGGTTCTACACCGAGGTGCTGGGCCTGCAACCCGAACGGGTGGAGCAGTGGCGGGCCGGCGAGGTGCGCTTCCCCTCGGCGCGGCTGAACGCCGACACCATCATCGACTTCTTCGGGTCGGACAATTATTCGCCGGACAAGGACGGCCCCAGGAACCAGGACCATTTCTGCATGGTCATCGACTACACCGACATGGAAGAGCTCAAGGCGCGTTTCGAGGACCTGGGCGTGGAGATTCAGGCCGGGCCCGGCAAGCGCTGGGGCTCCCACGGCGACGGCATCTCGCTGTACATCTACGACCCGGACAACAACGTGGTGGAACTGCGCCACTACTGAAATCCACTTGATCCAACGCGGTGAGCGCGCCACATCATGTACTCCAAAGTAGTCGTTCCGCTGGATGGCTCCGAGCTTTCCGAAAGGTCTTTGCCCTACGCCCGACTGGTTGCCGGCGCGCTCTCGATACCCATTGAACTGGTGGAGGCGTTCGACGTCCTGCCTTCGGCCGTGCATACCGCGAGCGCCCGGTTGGCGACCGAGCGTATGCACGAGGCCGTGCAGGAACAAACGGAAGATTACCTGGGGCGCGTTCGGGCGGAACTCAGGGACCAGGGACTCGCCGCCACGGCGACGACGCTGCACGGCCAGCCAGCCCAGGCCATCATGCACTGGGTCGGCGACGACCCCGACGCGCTGGTGATAATGTCAACCCACGGCCGGGGCGGGATCGCGCGCTGGGCCCTGGGGAGCGTAACGGACAAGGTGCTCCACCTGATCCCCAACGCAATGCTGCTGATCCGGGGTACCGGCGCGAAGCTGGCGGCGGAAGTCGACCCCAAAGCGGTCCTGGTGCCGCTGGACGGTTCGGCGCTGCCGGAACTGTCGCTGGAACACGCGGCCATCATGGCGACCGCGCTGAAGTCCCGCATCGTGCTACTGCGCGTGAATCCCGATGTGGAACTCTACCGCCAATACCTGCGCCCGGCCACGCCCGGAGCTACCGAAGCGGACGATTCCGATTGGGCGCCGGTGGAAGAGCTGGTGGCGGCGGACGCCAACGACGCCAGGGTGTCTCTGGAACGGGCGGAACGGCGGTTGGCAGGTGAATTTGGCTTCGCCGGCGACGTGGCGCACCGCACCCTGGAATCCCGCAACGTCGCCGAGGCCATCGTGGATACGGCGGCCGCTGAGCAGGCCATAGTGGTGATGACCACGCACGGGCGCAGCGGCCTCAACCGGCTGGTGCTGGGCAGCGTGACCGACCGGGTGGTGCGGCATTCCAACGTCCCGGTGCTGGTGGTCAGGCAGGCGGAAACGCCGGCGCACACGGGCGTAGAGTTGCCGGTTCAAGCCGCCGATACGTTGAACTTCGGCGGAATCGCGGCTCAGCCGACGTAAGGGTAGCGGGTTACTTCCTCATGCTGCGGGGGCTCGCTACGCTCCGGCGGCTCGCTGTCCAGGCGGTGGTCCACCGGCAGGTGGCCGTGGCGACGCAGGGTTGCGATCAGCGAGCCGGCCTGTCGCCGGTCCAGGTCATTGAATCGCGTCGGCGCCTGGGGCCAGCGGCGCCGGACCATCGGCCAGGTGGTATCGGCGCTGGCGAGCAGCCGCTCCAGGTAGCGGAGTTGCGCTGTCGTTGCTCTTTCCGTCACGTCGCACCTCCTTCGGAAGGTGGTGGCGCGGTCAGTTGGCGCTGCGGATCGTATTCCGGGTGATGGTCGTATTCGGTTGATGGGTATTCGTAGCTACATTATCTCACAAATGCGCCGTCCATTTTTGCGTTCAGCTTCCCGGGAGGAAAGGAGTAAGGATGATGAAGTATCTGGCGGTCGGCATGGTGGGAGGCGTTGCCATCGGGATGCTGGTGGCGTTCCTGGGAGTCTATGGCATCCCGATGTTGCGCAGCCTAGCGTCCATCTGCTGACCCATCGGATTGCTAATCGTCGGCCACGGCGGGTTCGTCGATGAGGCCCACGTTGGAGTCGAGGGCGGCGAAGTCGTACTCCTGGCTCGGCGCGACCATGCGGCGGCCGATGATGATGACGAGCGCGATCGCCGTCGAAATCACCAGCGCCGACGCGAACGCGAAGAACATCTGCCCACCGATGGGAGAGGTCAGCGCCCACGGCGATAGCAGGTCGGGCTTGGGGTAGTACAGCGCGCCGATGACGATGCCCACGCCGCCGGCCAGCAGCACGCCCCAGCCGGGCATTCGCGCGGAGTACAAGCCCACCAGCATCGGCACGGCGATGGCGGCTCCGATCAGGTCGGCAACGAGGAACACGTACAGCACGCTGTTGGCCTGCGTCGCCACGATGATGGCCGGAATCGCCACGACGATGGTCGCGATGCGGGCCACCCACATTAGCGTGCCCCGGCCGATGCTCATGCCGGCCATGTCGGCGGCGATGTTGCTCGCCAGCCCGTTCATCATGGTATCCAGCGTGCTCATGGCCAGCATCAGCGCGCAAATCAGCATCAGGAAGTGCATCCACAACGGGAACACGTCGGAGGCCAGGGCAAAGAGGGCCACCGCGACCTCCGGGTAGCCGAAGGGGTCCACCGAGCCGTTGCCCACGGCGGCGATGCCGGCCATGCCCATCAGGAAGGTGAGCGGGATGGCAATGGCGGCGGCGCCCCACAGGCTCCGGTTGAGGGCCTGCTGATTTTCGACGGTGTACACGCGCTGCCACATGCCGGGATGGAAGGCGTTGGAAGCAACGATGCCGATGATCAGAACGATGGCGAAGAAGTAGCTGTCGGCCCGGGAAACGGAGAGCGCGCCAGCCTCGCCGGCCGACTTCCAGGCGCCGGCGCTGCCCACCAGCACGGCGGCAACCACCAGCAGCAACAGCAACACCGGTATCAGAATCCAGAACTGGATGCGGTCGGTGTAGATGGAAACCCGCAGGCCCCCGTAGGCCGTATAGGCGACCACCACCAGCCCCACGGCCACGGCGGTCGCCCACTTGGGCGATCCGGTGAGCACGCTCACCGCGTTGGTGATGGCTACCATTTCGGCGGTGATGAATATGCCGATGACGAAAATGATGGCCACGGCAATGGCGACAAAGGGAACCGGGCCGAAACGGTGCTTGACGTACTCGGTGATCGAGTGGCCGTTGGGCATCAGTTGGCGGATGCGCGGGCCAACGAACATGAACATGACGGGAATGCCGGCCATGCCCAGCGCGTAACCCACCAGCGAGATGATGCCGAAGTTGGCGCCCGACTCGCCCGGGCTCATCAGGACCCAGGTGCCGAACATGGACGCCACCAGCGTGGCGATGCCCACGTTGGTGGGCGCGTGATTGCGGGAGACGGTGTAGTCCTCGACGCTCTGGCGACGTCGCCGCCAGGCGTAGGCCAGGCCCAGGACGAGGAAAACGGCACAGGCGACTACCAGAGTTACGATGCCCAGAGTGGTGTCCAGCATGAAGACCCCCGATGTAGTTCAACCGCGGCGGTCCAGGTGGCGAATGCGCAACAAAAAACCGCCGGATTTTCAACTCTGGCGGCAAACTAATGGCAAATCCAATTCCTACGCCGGCATTACCCGGATCAGGTGCTACGGTCGGCGGCTTTTCGGCCACCCTCTCAGCCTGGCAAAACCAAGCTCCCGCCAGAAATCTTATTCGGTTGTTGGGGCGACGATACCACAGCGCAGCAGGGCGGTCAACCCGGCGACGGGGGATTGCTTGCCCGTGGACACAATGGCACTATGGTCGGCGCTCAGCGGAGGAGTTACCAAATGGGAATAGAGGCGTTGACACACCGGGATGACGGCGCGCCGGTAACCGCTCCCGCGTCGGAACCGGACTGGCGGGAGTGGGTAAGCGCGACCGGCGCGCGCAACTGGATGCTCAGGGACCCGCTGATCGACTGGCTGGAACTGTACGGCGACCGGCTGGACACGATTTCCAAGGCGGAGACGGACGACTACGACGCGGACCTGGACTTTGGCAAGTTCGTCGGCGAAAAGGCGGCGGCGTTCCGGGCCGGCATACGCCGCCTGCTTGATGAACGGCACGAGGTAGTCGCCATCGGGCGGAGCCGGCAGGACGCGCAACGCCTGGACCGGGCGCGGGAGACGTTCGCGGCCATGGAGCGGGGCGCGCCGGTAATCCACCGGGCCGTGCTGCGCGACGCCGAACATCGCACCTACGGGTGGGCGGATTTCCTGGTCCGCAGCGACGTCTTGCGCGAGCTGTTTCCCGAGGACATCCCGGATGCGGAGGCGACGATTGCCGCGCCCGATTTGAGCGGGGCCGATTGGCATTACCGCGTGGTGAACGTCAAGTACATGACGCTCCACCTGAACGCCGCCGGCACGGAGTTGGGCAACGCCGGAAATGCGGCGAACAAGGCCGAGCTGTACCTGCTGAACCGGATGCTGGGGCGATTGCAGGGCTACTCGCCGCCGGCGTCATACGTATTGGGTCGCGGCTGGGCGCGAACCCAGCAACGCCAAACCTACCGAGGAAACAGCGCGCTGGAACGGCTGGGCCGGGTTCCGCAGGACGGCAGCGTCGCGCGCGGCGTCCCCATTGGCGAGGAAGTTGAGCGGGCGCTGGCATGGGTGAGGCGCGCGCGGACGGAGGGCGACGGCTGGCAGTTATTGCCCACTCCGTCGGTACCCGAGCTTTACCCCAACATGAAGAGCGGCGCCGATTCGGACCTGGTGGTGGGTAGCGGCGGCGGCGAACCGGGCGCGGACGCCGGCGACGGTGAATCGGGCGAGCAGTGGATTAGCGTGAAAAAGCGCGCGGCGTCGGAGCTGAAAGAGCTGACCCAGCTGTGGCGGGTGAATGTCGCCGGGCGCGAGCAGGCTCACGGCGCGGGTATCTACCGCTGGGACGACCCGCAAGTTACGCCGGCTGCCGTGGGCGTTGGCGGTCAAACCTATGGCTCCATCCTGGAGCAGTTGCTGGCCGTGAACGTGGACGACGGCCCGCCGGTGCGCCCGGAGCGGATCGAACGCGACCGGGAGCAATGGCACAAGACGCCCCGGGTGGAGTTCTACGTTGACCTCGAGTTTTGCAGCGACCTGGACGATGATTTCGCCGGACTGCCGGCCAAGGGAGGCCAAGCGCTGATTTTCATGATCGGGTGCGGGCACCTGGAAAACGGGGAATGGCAGTTCAAGTCGCTGGTCACGGAGTTTCTGACCCTGCGGGAAGAAGCGCGCATCATGGACGAGTGGATTGAGCACATGGCGGCGGTTTGCCAACGCCTGGATCCCGGAAACGCGCAGCCGCGCATCTTCCACTGGTCGCAGGCGGAAACCAACGCCTACCGGGGAGCGCGGGAACGCCACGGCTGGCCGGCCGGCTGGCCTGAATTGGGCTGGTACGATTTCCTGGACCGGGTGATGCGTGCGGAGCCGGTCGTCGTAAGAGGCGCGTTCGATTTCGGGCTGAAGTCGGTGGCGCGGGCGCTGCGCCGGCACGGCCTCATCGAAACCGAGTGGGACGACAGCAATCCGGTTGACGGCCTGGGGGCGATGGTTGGCGCGTGGCGGTGCGACGCCGAGGCCCGGCGGCTGGCCATTCCCATGGGCGATCTGCCGCTGATGGATGATATCGCCGGTTACAACGAAGTGGACTGCAAGGCCATGATGGAGATCGTGCGCTATCTGCGGGCGCATCACTGAGCGGCGTTGGGGGTATAATTGGCCGACCGGACAGGAGGCAGCAACGATGACGACAACCCAGGGAACGCAGCAAGACGCCACCACCGAACGCCTATGGACCTACGACACGGTGCGCGTCGGTCAGGCCGGCGCGGAAACGCAGGTTACGCTCACCGGCGAGGACATCGCGGAGTACGCGGCGTGCGCCCAGAACTCCGACGCGCGGTACTTGATGCCGCCGGCCGGCGGAGACGCCCCGCGCATGATGGCGATGCCGACCATGGCCCTGACCTACGCGCCCCTGCTGCGGGACGAGATTGCCGAGGCCAACGGGTTTGTGGCCCAGGAGCGTTCGGTTACGGCGCGGCGTCAGACCCCGTTCGCCAAGTGCGAGATGCGCTGGTACCGCCCGGTTTACGCCGGCGAGACGCTGACCGCCAGCCGTCGGGTGTACGAAAAGTACGAGCGGCGCGGCAGCAAGTTCGTGACGTTCCGGGTCTCGGCGTTTGACGAAGCCGGCGCGGTGGTCGCCAGCTACGACTACACTTGCATTTTCGAGTATTCGGCGGGACAGCGCGCGGTTCCCGATGCGTCCGACCAGGTTGCGGTGGCCCAGGATACGGACGCCGTGCCGGACCCGTCCCGGTTCCTGACGTGGGAACAGGCCGGCACCGGGACGGCGTTGCCTCGCACACTGGCCGTAGGCGAGACGACGGAGAACATCCTGCGCAAGAACGCCCACCGTTTGGCTGGCCGGCCCAGCGAAAGCAACATCCACACCGACGAGGAGTTCGCGCGGCAAAACATCTTTGGCGGCGCCGTGAACGCGGGGCCGGCTACCATGTCCTACGTTGACCGCTTCCTGGGCCTGAACTTCCCGCCGGAGGCGTTGTACCAGGGGGGCAACCTGCTGATGCGGGCCATCACCCCGTTCCGCGCCGGCGACGTGGTGACTTTCTCGGGAGAAATCACCGGCGCCGGCGGGAACCTGTACGGGCAGCGCAAGGCACAGGTTCGCATCCGCGGCGTGAACCAGCGGGACGAGCTGGTGTCGCTTTCGGACGCGACGGTCACGTTCGCGTAGGTATGGTGGGCAGATGACGATGGAAACACCGGAACAAATCGAAGGGCGAGTACGGGCCGCCCTGGACGAGCTTGGCATCGCCGGCTGGGAATGGATTGAGATCGACCCGCAGTATGGCGACACGGCGGATTTCTGCGAACAGTACGGGTACGACCTGCCCCACTCGGCCAACACCATCATCGTGGCGAGCAAGCGGGGGCCGGCGGCCTACTGCGCCGGTATCGTGCGGGCGTGCGACCGGCTGGACGTGAACAAGCGAGTGCGCGGACTGATGGGCGTGTCGCGGGCGTCCTTCGCGTCGGCGGACGAGACCCGCGAGGTGACCGGCATGATGATCGGCGGGGTAACGGCGCTGGCGTTGCCCGACGGCCTGCCAATCTACGCCGACGCGCGCCTGCTGGAAATGGACTACATCATCCTGGGCGCGGGCAGCCGCTCGGGCAAAGTAAAGCTGGCCCCGCAGGAGCTGGAGAAACTCCCGGGCCTGGAGTTCATCGAGGCCCTGTCAATTTCAGCAGAGTGACCTCGCCCGGTTTGTGAATCAAGTTGTAATGGTGTAGATTATTTTGGCCGGTTGCGGGAAACGATCCAACGCTTCTCGCGCCCCCGGCAACCCCGCTAAGGAACGCATCATTCGCCGGAGGGTATGACGAATGGCTAACACCCCGCTTTTTCCCGTAACCGTGGTCGGTAGCTGGCCCCGTTCCGCCGATTTGATCCGCGCGCTGCGCCGCAAGGAAGCCGGGGAGATCACGCTGGCCGAGTTCAACGAAGTGGCCGACGATGAGGTGCTGGCCTGCATCCGCGCGCAGGAAGAAGCCGGCGTGGACATCATCAGTGACGGGGAGCAGCGCCGCGATAACTTCTACTCGTTCGCCGTGGACAAGCTCAACGGCATGCAGTTGATGAAGGTGTCGGAGCTGCTGGACTATTCCTCCGACCGCGCCCGCATGGAAGAAGTGCTGCGCGCCCTGGACGTGCCGTCCTTCGCCATCAAGAGCCCCATCGTGATCGACACCATCAGCAAGCGGCACGGGCTGGCCCTGGACGAGTTGGCCTTTATCAAGGAACACACCGACCGGTCTGTCATGGTGCCTATTCCCGGCCCATACATGCTGACCCGCTCCGGCTGGTTCGAGGGTCTGTCCGACAAAGCCTATCCCTCCCCCGACGACCTGGCCAGGGACGTGGTGGAAATCCTGCGCGAGGAGATTATCGCCCTGCGCGACCACGGCTGCGACTTCGTCCAGCTGGATGAACCCACCCTTTCCCAGGTGGTGTTCGGCGAGGAAACCACCGAGACCTTTATGTGCGCCGCCCTGCCCAACCGCCGCGACCCCACCGACGAGCTGGAAATGGCGGTCAGGCTGATGAACGAGACCCTGGACGGCATCGACGGCATCAAGACCGGCGTGCACGTCTGCCGGGGCAACTGGAGCAAGAAGGAAGAAGTGCTGTTGCAGGGCAATTACGGCCCCATGCTGCCCTACCTGACCCAGATGAACATCGACCGGTTGGTGCTGGAGTGCGCCACGCCCCGCGCCGGCGAGATGGCGGTGTTCCAGGAATACGCCAACGAGAAGGAAATCGGCTTGGGCGTGGTCAACCCGCGCACCGACGACATTGAGCCGGCCGAGCAGATCGTGGCGCGCGTCAAGGAACTGATGCAGTACTTCGACGCCGACAAGATCTTCCTCAACCCCGACTGCGGGTTCGGCACCTTCGCCGAGCGCAACGTCAACACCCATGACATGGCCGCCAAAAAGATGCAGGTAATCACCGAAGCCGCCGCCATCCTCCGCGCCGAGTATGCCTAACACCGAACCATCCCAAAGGAGCTCAACATGGCACAGCAAGACAACCTCAACGGATTGCCCCGCGAGAAACTGGCCGAAGTGCTGGATTCCTTCCGGGACCCCGACGTTTTCAACGCCGTAACCGGCCCCTGGAAGTCCCGCGTCGTCTGGCAGGACGGCATGCGCGCCCGCGCCTACATGCGGAACCACCAGGTTGACATGGACGAACCGGGCGACCTGACCGCCACCGACGTGGCCGCCAGCGCCCACGAGCAGTTGCTCTCCGCCATCGGCAGCTGCATGACCGTCGGCTTCGTGGTCAACGCCACCAAGCAGGGCGTCCGCGTCCACGACCTCGAAATCGCCGTGGAGGGCTACTTCGACAACATCCGCAAGTGGGCCGGCGTCGAAGACGAGGGGAATCCCGGCTATGGCCAGATCTCCGCCAAGTGCTTCGTCCGCGCCGACGCCGACGAGGACACCCTGCGCGAAATCTGGCGGCTGGCTGTGGAAGGGTCGCCGGTGACGCAGTCGGTAGCCAATCCCACCTCGGTGCAGACCGATTTTGAGATGGTGGGTTGATGGCAACATTCGTAACCGCCGACTGGGTCGCCGAGCGCATCGGCCAGCCGGGATACCTCGTCATCGATCCCCGGTCGGCGATGCGCTACCTGATGGGCCACCTGCGCGGCGCCGTCAGCGTCCCTTTCAAGAAGCTGCAAGGGCCCGACGGCAAGCTGGCCGAACCCGAGCAACTCGGCGCGGCCTTCGCTGACGTGGGCCTGGGGGATGACGTTACCCCCGTGCTCTACGACCACCAGGACGGGCGCAACGCCGCCATGGCCGCATGGGTGCTGGAATACCTGGGCCGCGACGATGTTCACATCATGGACCTGCGGTACGAGTCCTGGCAGGAACAGGGCCGCGAGGTACTGTACCGGCCAGTGCCCACGGAGGCCATGCCTTTCACCATCACGGTGAATCCGGCGCTTCGGGCTACGCTGGATGACGTTGCGAATCCTGGCGACGCCATATTGCTGGATACACGGACAGCGGACGAATTCGACGGACAGGTGGATATGGACCATCGCCCCGGCCACATCCCCGGCGCGGTCAACCTGCCCCACGTCGAGACCGCCGGCGCGGACGGCAACCTGCTCATTGACGAGTTCGAGCTGCGCGAGCGGCTGGGCATCGTCGGCGTCGCCAACAACGATTCGGTGATCGCGTATTGCCGCAGCGGGGTGCGCGCCTCCGTGGCCTGGCTGGCGCTGCGTCAGAACGGCTACGACGTGCGCCTGTACGATGGCTCCTACGCCGAGTGGATGGACAGCGACCAGCCGGTTGAGTTGTGACCGCGCGTCCGGCACGGGTTGGGCAAACCCGCTATAATGCGGGCAACTGCCGCATCGCCCTGTCGCGCCTGCTCAGGCCGCTGGCCGGGCCGGAGGATTTATGCCCATCGTCCAACGTCCCTACGTGCCGCCGGAAGACAAGCCGCCGCAGGAAGAGAACTACATCAACCCGGGCGACGTTGCGCCGCTGAACGTGAACACGGCCACCGCCACTACGCCGGCGCCGGCCCAGGCGGAAGCAGCCGGCTCACTGGACGCCATCACGTTCTACAGTGATTCGTTCCACATTTTCAGCAGCCTGTACTCGGCGGTGCTGTTCTTCGGCGAGCAACTGGAAGAGCGGGAGCCAATCCTGCGGGCGCGCATCAAGGTCAGCCCCCAGATGATGAAAGCCATCGCCGTTCTGGCCGCCAAGCACGTGCGGGAATACGAAGAGGCGGTTGGGCCCATCACGCTGCCGGATCAGGTCTTCGCCGCCTGGGAGTTGAACCCCGACGGCACCAGCAACGTTGACGAACCGGGCCACTAGCCTACCGGGAGAGCGGGCATGACGACACCGGACCGGGACGACCGGCCACTGGCGGACGATATGTCCCTGCCGGTGAACGTAGTCCCCAACGCCAACTGGGCGCTGCCGGACGGGTGGGACTGGCACAGCACCTCCACCAGCCAGCCCAACGCGGCGACGTTTCACATCAGCCACAGCGACGTTACGCGGGTATTCACCGACGTGCTGACCCCGTCCGACAGCCCGCCGGAAGCATATTTCGTCCTGAAGAAAGACATTCCCCTGGTGATCATCGACAGCCTGGACCAGTATTGGGCCGCGGAATCCAAGACTGCGCTGCCGCTGAATGGGCTGCGGGTTCCGATAGCGGCGGACACGGTGGCCGAGGCCAAGAGCAAGCTGGCGGCGGACCTGGCGGCGCAGTTGCGGCTCCTGGCAATGCTGTCCGCCGGCGGTACCACGCTGGCCCCGCAGTTGCAGGAGAACTTCCTGATGCTGAGCCAGGTATTGGGACAACGCGAGTGACCGACGCTGATTCGCGCCATCGCTACCCATGAATGAGGGGCGGGTTTGGAACCCGCCCCGCTCTTTGCGCCTGCTGGAAACGCTGGCGCCGGCTATGCTCCGTTCGCTTCCTGTAGAGCCTCCAGGACGCTCGTGGGAGAGAGTGGCAGCTTGTTCACGCGCACGCCCGTGGCATGGTACACGGCGTTGTGCAACGCCGCCAGCGGCGGGATGATGGGCGCCTCGCCGACACCGCGCAAACCGTAGGGATGGCGCGGGTTGGGGACTTCGATGACCACCGTGTCGATCATGGGCATGTCGAGAGCGGTGGGCATGCGGTAGTCCAGGAAGGTCGAGTTGAGCATCCGGCCGTCGTCGGCGTAGGTGTAGTCCTCGGACAGCGCCCAACCGATGCCCTGCATCGTCCCGCCCTGCATCTGGCCCTCGACGTAGCTGGGGTGGACGGAAGTGCCGGAGTCGATGAAGGCGGTGCAGCGCAGGACGTCCACCTTGCCGGTTTCGGGGTCAACCTCGACGTCAATGATGTTGCCGGCGAAGATTGGGCCGACGCCGGTGGAGGTGGCGGAAGCCGACGCGGTGAGCGGGCCGCCGGTGCGCATCATGCGGCTGGCGGCATCGGCGATGGTCATGCGCTCCTCGTTGGCGGTGCAGGTGAACACGCCGTCGGCGAACTCGACCTGGTCGGGTTCAACCTCCCATACCATGGCGCAGCGCTGGGCCATCTGGTCGCGCAGGTCCTCGGCGGCGGCGATGGCGGCCAGGCCGGTATCGAAGGCGATGCGGCTGCCGCCGGTGGAGGCGGTCCAGCCCACGGTATCAGTGTCCACCACGGTGGGGGCGATCTGGTCAACGTCGATGCCCAGGGTTTCGGCGACCTGCATGGCGACTGCGGTCCTGGTCCCGCCAATGTCAACGGAGCCGGTGATGAGGTTGAGGGTGCCGTTGGAGTTGACGTTGATGGTGGCTGATGACGCCTGACCGGCCTGCCAGCGGAATCCCACGGCGATGCCGCGGCCGCGGTTGGGGCCTTCCAGCGGCGTGCGGTTGTGGTCGCTGTTGATCATGGCCTCTTCCAGTTCACGGCAACCGAAGACGCGGTGAGGCACGCCGTTGGGCATACGGTCGCCTTCCTGGACGGCGTTCTGCATGCGGAGTTCCATGGGGTCGCGGCCGAGCATCTCGGCCAGTTCGTCAACCACGGCTTCCACGGCGAAAGCGACCTGCGGTTGGCCGGGAGCGCGGTAGGCCTGCACCTTCTGCTTGTTGCACACGACGTCGTAGCCGTCCACCAGCATGTGGTCCATCTTGTAGGGGCCGAAGCCGGTGAGGGCGCCGCCGCCCACGGGAGAGCCGGGGTACGCGCCGGCTTCATAGACCATGTAGAGCTGGCCGGCGACCATGGTGCCATCGTTCTTCACGCCCATCTTGCAGCGCATGAAGGTGGCGGAGGCGGGGCCGCTGCCGATGAAGACGTCGGTGCGATCCATGGCGACCTTGACCGGTTTGCCCGTCTTCTTGGACAGGACCGCGGCCACCGGGTCGGTGTAGGTGATGCCCTTCGCGCCGAACCCACCGCCGATTTCCATGGGCACAATCTTCACCTGACCCTCGGGCACGCCGATGATGGCGGCGGTCTGGGCGCGGACGTTGAAGATGCCCTGCGTGCTGGTCCAGACGGTTACGCGACCGTCGGCGGACCACATGGCGGTGGACACGTGCGGCTCGATGTAGCCCTGGTGCACGGTCTGGGTTTCAAATTCCCTCTCGATGACGATGTCGGCCTCGGCAAAACCCTGTTCGACGTCGCCCACCTTGTGCTGGATGTGTCCGGCCACGTTGCTCTTGACGCCGGTATCGTCGCCGCGAGCGAACCGCTCCATGCGGAAGTAGGTGGTCATGTCGTCGTGGAGCAGGGGCGCGTCGTCGGCCATGGCCTCGCGCCAGGTGAGGACGGTGGGCAGGACCTCGTAGTCCACCTCCACCAGTTTCATGGCCTCCATGGCGATATGGGGGCTGGTGGCGCAGATGGCGGCGACAGCGTGGCCGACGTACAGGACTTTGTCCTTGGCCAGCAGGTTCTCGGCAATCATGCGGGCATTGCCCTGGACCTCGGCGAAGTCGATCATCCGGTTCTCAATGATGGGAAAATCGGCCGCCGTGGCAACGGCGACGACGCCGGGCACGGCCTCGGCCTTGCTGGTGTCGATGCTGCGGATGCGGGCGTGGCTGTGCGGACTGCGCAGGATACGGGCGTGCAGCATCCCCGGCAGGTTGATGTCCGCGCCGTAGCGGGCGGCGCCGGTCACCTTGTCCACGCCGTCGTGGCGCACGGGGCGCGTGCCGATGACGCGGTATTGCTGTTCGGGCTGGGCGGTGGTGGTCATGGGTTCCTCCTGGGATTTGGAGCGGCGGGGAAGGGCGTTGGAGTTTACTTTACGAATTCGGGCAGGAAGTACTCCCGCGTCGGGTCGGGCGGCATGCCCGGCATGTCGGCGGGGACTATGCCGTTGCTTTCGATGGCGGAGCGCACGATGCCCTTGTTGAAGGGGCTGATGTCGTCGTCGGTCATGAAGTCGCGCACGGGCATCCAGAGGCATTCCTCGATTTCCTGCTCGCTCATCTTGATTTCGTGGGTCAGGGCGCGCAGGCGGCAGACGAAGTAGATATCGGACTTGCCGTAGCGGTAGCCGTGCCAGTGGCGGAAGCAGGCCAGCGCCTCGAACTTTGCCTGCACGCCGGTTTCTTCCAGGACCTCCCTGACGATGGAATCGACGATGTGCTCGCCGGGTTCCAGCGCGCCGCCGGGCAACTTGTAGAAAGGCGGCCGGTTGTCGATCCGGTAGCGCTCGCAGACCACCAGCAACTCCTCCCTGTCGTTCAGCACGACGCCGCCGGCGCCCACGTAGTGGGTGGCATAGGGCGGGATGAACGAGTCGGGAATCAGCATCAGCGTCGCGGTGATGCCGTGGTCGTCGGCGTGGTGATAGGTGAAACCGCGCTGGGTAGCGACGGGAACGTGGGTTGCCAGTTCCAGTGGGATGTCCACCCAGGCGACCTCGTAACCGGCCTCCCGCCATTCGGCGATGGAGGCGTCGAGCGCAGCGGCGAAATCGTCGGGATCCGGAGGGAGGCGGTCGGAATTGACCACGACGCCACGGAACGGATTAGGCGTCGCGGCAAGGGGAGAAACCATGAGGCGGCTCCGTGTCGGTTCTGGGGTATGGGGATCGGCGGCAGTATAGCACACGGCCCTCCCAGCAAAGGTTGACCGTCGATTTTGGGGATGCCTATACTCGACCGACGCCCATTCGGCGCCGATACACCAAATGCCGAGGATATTTATGACGCAGACAACGCCGCACCAGCGGGATCTTGCGGGAGAATCGTGGAATCCGGGCCAGTACCTGAAGTTCGCCGACCACCGGTTGCGGCCGGCGCTGGACCTCATGGGCCGGATACCTCTGGAAGATCCGCAGGTGATCTACGACCTGGGATGCGGCAGCGGCAACGTCACGCGGCTGCTGGCCGACCGGTGGCGGGACGCGGACGTGGTCGGCATGGACAACTCGCCGGAGATGCTGGAACGCGCGGCCGCCGATGCGGATGGATACGGCGGTAACGTGCGCTGGCAAACCGGGGACCTGGCGAACTGGCAGCCCGACCGGGAACCGTCGGTGCTGTACTCCAACGCGGTCATCCAGTGGGTGCCCGACCACGACGAACTGGTGCCCCGGCTGTGGGACCTGCTGCCTCCGGGCGGCTGCCTGGCGGTGCAGGCGCCCCTGAGCTGGGACATGCGGTCACACCACCTGATGCGCGAAGCATTGGCGGACGGCGGGCCGGATGGCCGCGCTCTCGGGTCCCGGGAACTGCGGACGGCGGTGGGCAACCGCTGGGTGCAGGACCCTGATTTTTACTACGATTTGCTGGCTCCCCAGTCAGCCCACCTGGATGTCTGGACGACGGAGTACCAGCACGTCCTGACCGGCGACGACGCGGTGCTGGAGTGGGTGACGGGCACCGGTCTGCGTCCGATCCTCAACGGACTGGACGACGGCGAGCGGGAGATTTACCTGGAAGAATACCGGCGTCGGCTGAACGCGGAGTATCCCAAACGAGCGGACGGCGTTACGCTCTATCCGTTCCGGCGGCTCTTTTTCGTAGCCGTCCGCAAATGACGCAAAAAGCAGAGGTGCAATTATGACGGTTTTGGTACTGGGCGGCGCAGGATTCATCGGGCCGCGGGTGATTCGCAAGCTGGTGGAACGCGGCGAGGACGTTTACGCGACGGACATCAACCCGCTGCCCGACATTCCCGGCGTCGAGCCGGACAGCATCCGCAGCGCGCGGGTGGACATCACCGACTTTGAGCAGGTTACGCGGGCCATCGTGGACTCGCAGCCCGACCGCATCATCAACCTGGCCTACCTGCTGGGCGGCGGCGAAGGCAACCCGCACCACCAGATGCGGCTCAACATCCTGGGCATGGACAACTGCTTTGAGGCCGGCCGGCTGCTGGGCGTCAACCGCATCGTGTACGCCAGCTCGGTGGCGGTAAGCGGCCAGCAGGCCAACTTCGGCGACCGCGAGATCAACGAGGACGAGGCAACCTACGGCGACAGCCAGTATGCCACGCACAAGATTTTCAACGAGTTCCAGGCCAAGATGTTCAACGAGAACTACGATATGCGCATCACGGGCATCCGGCCGGCCAATGTGACGGGGCCGGACAAGGTGCGCGGCTCCACTGACCACGTGCGCTGCGTGACCCTGCCGGCGCGCGGCGAGCCGGTGAGTTTCCCCTACCAGGAGATGATGCGCCTGCCCATCCACGTGGAGGACATCGCCGAGGCGTTCGTGCGAGTGTCGTTGGTGGACCGCAGCGAGTACCCGGTGTACAACTCGGGCGGCACCCCCATCAGCCTGGGCGACCTCGCTGAGATGGTGCGGGCATACCTGCCGGATGCCCAGATCAACTTCGACAACCCCGGCGGCCGCGAACACTCCGGCAACTACTTGGTGGACAACAGCCGGCTGCTGTCCGAGTTCGAGCTGACCTACGCGCCGCTGCAGCAGCGCGTCCTGGAAATCATCAACGAGGTACGCGCCGACGAGGGCCTGCCGCTGGTGGGATAGTCCGCTTGCCGCCACTCAGCGCGGCCCATATAATGCGCCTATCTACGTTCACCCGCGACCGTCTGGCGGTGGACACGCGCCTGCGACGGCAGACGTTGCGATTGGTGTCCAACCCGGCGGCGTTCATCCGCCCGAGGCGCATTTGCCGGAGGCGGATCTGGAGGAGGATTTCCCGATGGCATTACCCGACCGTATGAAGTTTGGCATCTTTATGGGGCCGTTCCACCGCGCCGGCGAGAACCCCACGCTGGCGTTGGAACGGGACCTGGAACTCGTGCAGTGGCTGGACTACCTGGGCTTCGACGAAGCCTGGATCGGCGAGCACCACAGCGCGGGCTGGGAAATCATCTCCTCGCCGGAGATTTTCATCGGCGTGGCCGCCGACCGCACCAAGCACATCAAGCTGGGCACCGGCGTGGTCAGCCTGCCCTATCACCATCCCTTCATGGTCGCCAACTGGATGACGCAGCTGGACCACATGACCCGCGGCCGGGTGATGCTGGGCGTGGGCCCCGGCGCACTGCCCGGCGACGCCTACATGATGGGCATCGATCCCACCAAGCAGCGCCTGCGCATGGACGAGTCGCTGGGCGTCATCATGCGGCTGTTCAAGGAAAAGGAACCCATCACCCATAAGAGCGACTGGTTCGAGCTCAACGAAGCAATGTTGCAACTGCGGCCCTACCAGACGCCGCACATGCCCATCTCGGTGGCGTCGGTGCAGACACCGTCGGGCGTCGCGCTGGCCGGCAAACACGGTGCGTCGGTGCTGACCATCACCACGCCGCGCGACCCCAAGGTACCCCAGGGCGCGGCCCTGCATGAGCTGTGGGACATCTGCGAGGAATCGGCTGCGGAGCACAACCAGACCGTTGACCGCTTCGAGTGGCGGCTGGTGCTGCCGGTCCACCTGGCCGACACGCGTAAGGAAGCCTTCGAGCAGGCCCGCATTGGCGCGGGACGCTACCAGCGCGAATACTTCGAGCACACCATGGGTCGCCCCCAGGTGGTGGACGGCCCGCCGGACAAGATCATCGACGTGATGGCCGAGCGCGGCGCGTGGATCATCGGCACGCCCGACGACTGCATCGAGGGCATCAAGCGGCTGGAGGAAATGAGCGGCGGATTCGGCGCGTTCATGGTGCAGACGGTGGACTGGGCGTCGCGGGAACACATGCTGCACAGCTACGAGCTGATGGCCCGCCACGTGATGCCCCACTTCCAGGGCTCAGCGGAAGCCACCATAGCATCCAACCAGTGGGCCTACGAGCGCCACGAGACGCTGCAAGCCGGCCGCACGCGGGCATTGGACCGGGCGCGAGAGGACTACGTCGGCCGGAACGCCTGACCGGAGACCATAGACGACAGCGGCCGCCGGAAAGCCTTGAGAGGGAATCCGGCGGCCAATTTTGCATCACGACACATGAGATAGTGGAGGCCCCCAAATGCCACTGCACCCGCAAGCGCAAGAAGTTATCGCCGCCGCCCGCGCCCTGGGTCTGCCGCCCAACCATACGGTTTCGCCGGCCGAGGCGCGGGCCAACGCCGCCAAGCGTCCCCGAGGCCCCGGTCCCGAGGTTGGCAAGGTTGAGAACCGCAGCGTCCCCGGCCCGGCCGGCGACGTGCCGGTGCGTATCTACACGCCGGAAGGCGATGGGCCGTTCCCCATCCTGGTGTGGTACCACGGCGGCGGCTGGGTCGTCGGCGACCTGGAATCTGCGGACGGCACGGCACGACACCTTTGCGTCGGCTCACGGAACATCGTGGTGTCGGTGGACTATCGACTGTCGCCGGAGGCCAAGTATCCGGAACCGCTGGATGACTGCTACGCGGCCACCCTGTGGGCCAGCGAACACGCCGAGGAACTGGGCGGCGTCAGCGGCGTCGTGTCCGTCGGTGGCGACAGCGCCGGCGGCAACCTGGCCGCGGCGGTGAGCATACGCGCCGCCGAGACGGGGGACGTGCACGTCAGCCATCAACTGCTGGTGTACCCCGTCACCGACGTCAAGTTCGATACCGGCTCCTACCTGGACAACGGTACCGGCTACAACCTGGAGCGGGACGGCATGATCTGGTACTGGGATCATTACCTGGCCGACTCGTCGCAGGCGTCTGACCCGCAGTGCGCGCCAATGCGGCTTGCCGCCGACTTCGAGGCCATGGAAAGCCTGGCGCAGGCCCTGGTCATCACCGCCGAGTACGACCCGCTGCGCGACGAGGGCGAGGCCTACGGGCGGCTGCTGGCCGAGTACGGAGTGCCGGCGGCCACCAACCGCTACGACGGCATGATTCACGGGTTCTTCAGCATGGCCGGCGTCATGGACACGGCCCGCGACGCCATGGACGACGCCTGCCAGTTCCTGCGCGGCGCGGTTGACGACATGATGGAGGAGTATTTCAACCAGCACGAGGGCGACCCGGCGGCGATGCGCAAGATGCTGGACCCGCAGGCGGCCCACGTGCTGGAAGTGTTCGAGGGTCTGGGCATCAAGGCGTTCCAGGACATGGACGTGGACGAGTGCCGCGAGATCATGAACAACCGGCCGCGTCCCGACGGGCCGGCAGTGGGCAACGTGGAAGACCGCATCCTGCAGAACGTCCACGGCAAGGAGCCGGGCGAGGTGCCCATCCGCATCTACACGCCGGCCACGCCCGGCCCGTGGGGCATCCTGGTGTGGTATCACGGCGGCGGCTGGGTCATCGGCAACGTGGAGACCGCCGACGCCACGGCCCGGGAGCTGTGCGTGGGCGGCAACTGCGTGGTGGTGTCCGTCGATTACCGCCTGGCGCCGGAGTACAAGTTCCCCACGCCCTTCGAGGACTGCCTGACCGCGACGCTGTGGGCGATGGCCAACGCGGAATCGCTGGGCGGCCGGCCCGACGCCATCGCAGTGGGCGGCGACAGCGCCGGCGGCAACCTGGCCGCTGCCGTTTCGCTGGCCCAGGAAGATTTCCCCAACCCGTTGGCGTTCCAGCTGCTGGTGTATCCGGTCACCGATTACGCCTATGAGACGCGCTCCTACCAGGTCAACGGGCAGGGCATGTTCCTGGAAACGGCGAGCATGCGCTGGTTCTGGGACCACTACGTGGACACCACCGACCTGTCGGGCTACAACATCTTCGCGTCGCCGCTGCGGGCGCGTCTGTCCAACGACCTGCCGCCGGCCCTGGTGATCACCGCCGAGTTCGACCCGCTGCGCGACGAGGGCGAAGCCTACGCCGCCGCGCTGGAAGAAGCCGGCGTAGCCACTACTGCGATCCGCTACGACGGCGTGATCCACGGCTTCTTCGGACTCCCCCACGTAATCGACAAGGGCCGCCAGGCCATCGACGCCGCCTGCGCCAGCCTGCGTGAGTCGTTCGGCGCGGTAATGGAACAACCGGAGGCAGTCGAGGCGGCGGACAACTGACGCTGAGATCGATTCAAGTGGTATCATGGCGGCGAAGTGGAAATCCCTTCGCCGCCAACGCTTTGTACAAAGGAGCGATCATCATGGCTGAAACCATCCAGGAACAGTACATACGGATGAATCCCCGTTCGCGGGAACTGCAACCCAACTACCAGGCCCGGTTCCCGTCGGGCAGCCCTGGCCACGACGGCTACACGTCGGACCCGTTCCCGGTGGTAATCGCCCGGGGCAGCGGGCCGCGCAAGTGGGACATCGACGGCAACGAGTACGTGGACTACGGCATGGGATCGGCGTCCCTGCTGCTGGGGCACGCGCACCCTGAGGTCGTCGCCGCGTTGTCGGGAGTACTGGACGCCGGGGCGCACTTCGGCGCGCCCACCGAGTCCATGCTGGAATGGGGCGAGCGGGTCTGCACCCTAATGCCGTGCGTGGACAAGGTGCGCTTCGTCGGTTCCGGCGCCGAGGCCACCATGCTGGCCATGCGCGTGGCGCGTGCTTACACCGGCAAGGAGAAGATCATCCGCTGGGAGTCGCACTACCACGGCTGGCACGACTACGTAATGCCCGGCAACCTGCCGCCTTTCGACGTTCCGGCGTCCATCGGCATACCCCAGGGCACGATTGACTCCATCATCGTGCTGCCCACGGATCTGGCCGCGCTGGAGAACGCCCTGAACAGCGACGACAACATCGCTGGCGTGATCACCGAGGCGTCGGGCGCGTCCTACGGCACGGTGCCCCTGCCCGACGGCTTCCTGGACGGCGTGCGCCGGCTGACCCGCGAGCACGGCGTCGTGATGATCCTGGACGAAGTGATCACCGGGTTCCGCTGGGCGCCCGGCGGCGCGCAGGAACGGCTGGGCGTTGACCCCGACATCTGCACCATGGCCAAGATCATCACCGGCGGCCTGCCGGGCGGAGCCGTGGGAGGACGCGACGAGTTCATGGCCGTGATGCACCAGACCGGCGACAGCCACCACGACCGCTACGAGCGCGTGCTGCACGGCGGCACGTTCAACGCCAACCCCTACGCCGCCGCGTCGGGCAACGCCGCCCTGCGCCTGGTCGCCACCGGCGAGTACAACGCCCAGGCCGACCTGATGGCCGAGCGGCTGCGCGTGGGCCTGCGCGAGGTGGTGGAACGCCGCGAGGTCAACGCCACCGTGTACGGCGAGGCGTCAACCTTCCACCTCTTCTTCGGCGAGCGCAGCATCGACGGCCTGGACGCGTCCCGCCTGAAGAACCAGCCCATAGGAATCCAGCGGAGCCTGCGGCAGGCGTTGCAGGTGCGCGGCGTGGACCTGATGTCCCGCACCAGCGGCGTCCTCTCCGGCACGCACACGGAGGCAGACATTGACTTCACCATCGAAGCCTTCGACGGCGCCATAGCCGCCATGATGGAAGAGGGCCTGGTGCAGCACTAAATCGTTGGCGCTCGCTAGCACGGGCAAATGAAACAGTCCTCCGCCGAAGGGTGGCGGAGGACTTTCACTTCTATTGAACGAGGTTTTTGGAGAAACCTGCCGGGGAGGCGTCGCCGATTTCCAGGGCTTCGTTGTTGGTTAGTCGCCGCAACCACCTCAACTGGACATTGCTGGTAATCGTGAACGGGCGCGGCGGCATGGCCGTCAACTCGTTCAAGTACGGCACGATGTCCTCAACCCGGTCAATCATATCGGCTAACTCTTCAAAGCTGCGGAAGTTTTCGTAGAAGTTCTCGTGGCCGACACGGTATGCGTCCGACAAAGCTTCGCTCTGGTCATGGTCGAAGCCGTACTCTAGCGCGACTTGGCTGATGACATCGTGAACGTCTCGGTGCGACTGATGCTGCCAACCGCGCTGTTCCGCGATGGCCTTCGTCGGCTGCACCACGGCGCCCCACGCCTTTTCGCCCGCTTGCAGGCGATTACCTTCTGCCAGTTCCTCACGGGCATGAATAATCAGACGCTGGCTTATCTGGCAACGGTCTTCCGTACTCTGTGGGCCAGGCGGCGGCAAATCCGGGGCGGCGCTCATATCGTCATCCTCAGTCTATCTTGATTATACCGACCCAGCCACGCAATCAGTATCCGATGGCGTAGCCATCGTAGCGGGGGTCGGCCGCGCCGTGCAGCGCCCCCGTCTCCGGGTCGATGTACAGCGCCATCTCTCGCCCCGTTACGCCATCCCAGGCGTCCAGCTCATGCACCGGATGGCCCATGCCGCGCAACTGACGCATTGCGGCAGCATCGAATCGGCTTTCCATGAGCAGGCGGTCTTCGGCGGTGTGAGGGACGGTTGACTCGGTGCCGTCGCCTACGTGCTTCCAGCGGGGCGCTTCCACGGCCTCCTGTACGGTCATGCCGTAGTCAACGAGGTTGGTGATGACCTGCATGTTGCTCTGCACCTGGCAGTCCGCTCCCGGCGTGCCCAGGACGTAGGTAAGATGCCGGCCGCCGGTCCCGTTGGTTCCGGATGCCGTGCGCCGGAACACCATGACCGGGTTCATGGTATGGCGCACGCGCTTGCCGGGTTGCAGGCAGTCAACGTGGTCGGGGTCCAGGTGCCAGTACGTCATGCGGTTGTTGAGCAGGATGCCGGTGTTGCCGGCGACCAGGGACGATCCCCAACCGCTCTGGATGCTCTGGAGCTGGCACACGGCGTTGCCGGCCCGGTCGGCGACGACAAAGCAGGTGGTATCCTCCTCCTCGCTGCGGGGGCCGCGGCGGCCGGCTCCGGCGGGCGTGGCCGCGTGACGCTCCGGCTGGAAACGCCAGGGATCGCCGGCCTCCATGCGAGCTGACGCCACGTGCCGGTCGATGAGCCCGGCACGCTCGCGCGCGTACTCTTCCGACAGCATTCCGGCAATGGGCACGTCGATGTAGTCGGGGTCGGCGACGTAGGCTTCCCGGTCGGCAAAGGCCATCTTCTTGGCTTCCACCATCAGGTGTATCGACTCGGGCGAGCCAAACCCCAGGGCGGCCATGTCGTACTGCCGGATGATGTTCAGTTCCTGCAGCAGGATGTGTCCGCTGGAGTTGGGCGGCGCTTCGTACACGGTGTAGTCGCCGTAGTCGGTGGAGATGGGATCCTGCCAGCGCGCGGAGCAGTCGTTGAGGTCGGCCATGGTCAGCAGGCCACCCTGTTCCTCGCTGAACCGCACGATGGCATCGCCGATGCTGCCCCGGTAGAAGGCGTCCCGGCCCTGCTGGGCGATGGTGGTGAGGGTGCGGGCGAGGTCGTTCTGGCGCAGGATGTCTCCGGGCCGGAGCGGCGCGCCGGTATCGCTGCGGGTGAAGATGGCGCGGCTGGTGGGAAACTCGCAGAGCAGCGCGTCGCCGGCGATGGCGCCGGACAGGTAGTGCGTCACCGGGAACCCGTCATCGGCCAGAGCGATGGCCGGAGCCAGCACTTCACTGAGGGGCAGCGAACCGTAAGCCTCGTGGGTGTCCAGCCAGGCGTTGAGCAGGCCGGGCACGGAGACGCTGAGGATGCCCTTCATGGGAATGCCGTCCCGGTAGCGTTCCGGCGTGGCGGCATAGGGCGCCGCTCCGGTGCCGTTGCACACGCGCAGGCTGTCGTCCTCGGCCCGGTAGGCCATGATGAAGCCGTCGCCGCCGATGCCCGACATCAGCGGTTCGACGACGCCCAGAACGGCAGCAGTGGCGATGGCGGCGTCAAAGGCGTTGCCGCCCTTTTGCAGAATGCTCACGCCGGCTTGAGCGGCCAGCGGGTGGCCGGCGCAAACCATGCCGTTGCGCCCCATGACGACGGGACGGTGCGCGGTAAAACCAATGCCGTGCGGTGTGTTGGACATGACGGGGACTCCTCGATAACCGCGCTGCCGGGTCCGGCAGCACAGTCTTCTGACGCGCTACTGGACCGGACTCGAACTGACTACGGGGCGCGTGGAGGCCAGAATTTCGGACGCCACGCCGCTGTTCGTGAAAAACGCCACCTGTTCCTCGGTGAACTGGCCGCCGGCGCTTTGCCGGGTAGTGTGCAGGGTGTCGGTGCCGATGCTCAGCTGGGAAGGCGGATTATGCACAACCGACCCCAGGTTGAGCGCGCCGCAAAGATCAATGGCGGCCAGGATCGTGTCGTACATCACGGCCTGATTGAAGTTGGTGGTGTCCAGGGTGGCCAGGTTGAAGTTGGTATGGGACAGGTTGGCCCGGGCGAAATTGGCTTCGGACAGCAGGGTGCGGTAAAAGGTGGCGTTGGACAGGTTGGCGGATTCCAGGTCGGCCCAGCTCAGGGTAGCCTCCGAGAAGTCGGTGTAGTAGCAGTAGGTTTCCCGGAGAATGGACCAGCTCAGGTTGGCGTTGCGCAGGTTGACCTGGTTCAAATCGGCGCGTTGCAGGTTGGCCCCCTGGAGATTGGCCCGCGTCAGGTTGCTCTGGCCCAGTTGCGCCCCTTGCAGGCTGGCGCCGCGCAGGTCGGCGTCCTGGAAGTTGCTCCCCACCAGGTTGCAGAAGTGCAGGTCAGCCCCCCGCAGGTCGGCGCCGCTGAAGTCGGACCCGGCGAAGTCCAGTTCCCCCAGGTCAGCCCAGGGCAACCTGGCCTGTTGCAGTTGGGAGTTCCTGAAGGCCATCCCCACGCCGTCCCGGGTAGCCCGCGATTCGTTCCAGGCGACCACGTCGGCGCGCAACAGGTCCAAGCGACGTCGGGTCGTGAGTTTACGCCAAAAGTCCATGACCGCACTCCTGATAAACGAAACGGGGGCGAAATGTTTCCGCCCCCGCCAAACCGTATTGTCGTCGCTCAGTGTCCGCCGCAGCCGCAACCACCGCCGCCGCAGCCACATCCGCCCCCGCCACATCCACAGCCACCGCTGCCACAACCGCCGCCGGCGTACATCGGGTTGTTGATTACGAAACCGACCCGGCCGCCGAACTCCTCGACGTAGTCGATGGTGGCCTCTTCGAGGAAAGGAGCGCTGTCGGAGTCCATGAGGAACTCCACGCCGTCCATCCTGAGTACGGTGTCATCCGGCTGGTGTTCCTTTTCCATGGTGAGCATGTACTGCAGACCCGGTCCGGCGGGCATTGCCACGACGCGGAGCGCGGAATCGGCTTCGTTTTCGCCGTCCATGACTTCCTTCAGTTTCTCGATGGCCAGAGGGGTGACGTTCATCGTAGTCGCTCCTGATGATGTTTCGTGCCGGGTAAAACGGTCCCGGCTGGCAAGTCCGTGATTACGCAAGCGTACCATGCACAGGTTAGGCCGTCAATCAAGTCCGCGTTACGCCATGGGCCAGCGGGAGCGGCGACGCTGGCGAGCGTACATTACCCGGCAGGTGCTCAATTCCATCTGGCCGGCGGTCGCCCTGGCGTGCTGATAGGCTTCCATGAAGTTGGAGGTCAGGATACCCGCCGGCAGCGCGAACAGGCCGATGCCCAGCAGGGCTATGAATCCGGCGACGACCCGTCCGGCCAGCGTGCCGGGCACCACTTCCAGCGAAGGCAGCGTGGTCAGGATGACCACCGAAGCCCAGAGGGACTCGCCGATGCTGCCGAACTGGTCGTGGTTGCCGCCGGGCAGGTGGGTTTCCGCCGCGTGCATGAGGTAGCCGGCGGCCAGCCAGAACACCCCCAGCGTCACCAGCACGCTGAGCAGTTGGGTCGCCGAGCGCAGCATCACCCGTCCCATCAGGCGCATGGCCGGAAAGCGCCGGCCGGTCATGATCAACCGGGAGATCAGGCGGAAAATCGGCAGTATCTCGACCTCGCCGAATATGATCATCACCACCAGGGTAGGCCAGATCGCGATGAAGTCGATGACGGCGGCCACATTAGTGGTAGCGTATTTCAGCCTGGCCTTGAAACCGCCCTGCCGGTAATCCCGGTGCCAGACGATGCACCACAGCCGGACCAGGTACTCAACGGCGAACACGCTGATGAAGAAGAACTCCAGCTTGGTGTTGCCGATGGCGAGGTTGACCGCGCTGATCAAAACCAGCCCGAAGATGGTGAAGTCCACCACCCGGGCCGGCCCGCCGTTGTCCGCCTCCAGCACGTGAAAAACGGAGTGCTGGAGACGCACATACGCGTTCCGGTCCGGCAGCCGGCACTGCAGCAGGCTGAAATTGCCTGGAATAGCCCCCATGGTGCAAGGGTTACATGGCGGTGCGGCCACCGTCGATGACGAGCTCGCTGCCGGTCATAAAGGACGCTTCATCGGAGGCCAGGAACAGGACGCCGTAGGCGATGTCCTCGGCCTGGCCCAGCCGGCCGATGGGCGTGCGGTTGAGACGGTCCTCGCGGCCGCCGGCGGCCAGCAGGTCGGCGGTCATGTCGGTCTCGATGGTGCCGGGATGCACGCTGTTGCAGCGGATGCCGTCGCCGGCATGCTGGATGGCGGTGGACTTGGTGAACAGCCGCACCGCGCCCTTGGAGGCCGTGTAGGCGGAAGAGATGTGGTTGCCGACGAGTCCAGCCACGCTGGAGATGTTGACGATGGACCCGCCCCCGTTGCGCCGCATTTCGGGGATGGCCGCCTTGGTGCCCAGGAACACGCCCTTGGCGTTGACCGACATGGTGACGTCCCAGTTCTCGTTGGTGGTGTTCTCCACGGTTTCGGGCATATAGACGCCGGCGTTGTTGACCAGGATGTCCAGCTTGCCGAACCGCTCGACGGCGGCGGCGATGCCGTCCTTCCAGGACTGTTCATCGGTCACGTCCAGGTGGACGTAGAGGCACTCGCCGCCAAGCTCGTTGATTTCGGCCTCAACCTGGCGGCCAAGGTCGTCGCGCAGGTCGCCGATGACCACCTTGCAGCCCTCGCGGGAGAACATCCGGGCCTCGGTGGCGCCCATCCCGCGAGCCCCGCCGCTGATAAAGGCAACTTTGTTTTCCAGACGCATAGTGTCAACACCTCGTTGGCAAGTAGTGTACGGTTAGGCTTGCCTTGCCGTAGCCGCAACCGCCCGTCAGGGCAGGGATTATACCGCGCGACGGGGCCAGGGCAGCCGGCGAGCAACCATTATAAGCCACGTTTGCGCCATGCGTTCAATGCGACCAGTCCGGCCATCGAAGCGAGGACCGCCAAGTCCGTGCGATTGCGGCCGGCTGTGGACGAAGCATTGCAGCCACCCCTGCCGTCCGGTCCCGGTGTGTCGGATCTTGATGCCACCGCCGGTTCAGGTTTCCAGCCGGAGCCCAAGGCGGCCAGATCCTCGGATACGCGGATGGACAGGGCGGTGCGGTCGCACAGGCCAGTTTGGCCGTCCCGGGCATAGACCAGGTATGTGAGACCTTCTTTGAACTCAAACCCGCAGGAAACCTCGCTTCGCACCGACCGGATGGTCAGGCTCTCCTGCTGCGGGCCTTTCCAGACTTCGCTGACCGTGAACTTCACCGTGGTCGGATCGATACTGGACCATCCGAAAATGCCTCTTCTGACCCGGTACGACGTGACTTCGCCAACGAACACCGAGTCGGCCCGGTCAAACGCCTCATCGGGCGTTATTTGATTACACGAACAGGCATGAGTGGGTTCGGGGCGGAGCGTCAGGAAGAGCGCCAACCCTGCCGCCACGAATACCACTACCAGGGCGATAGGTCGCACGATATTAACGCTACTGCGCGAACAGGCCGCCGTCGATCACCAACTCACTGCCCGTCATGAAGGATGACTCGTCGGAGGCCAGGAACAGCACGCCCCAGGCCACGTCTTCGGCCTGGCCGACGCGCCCGATGGGGGTGCGGTCCAGCGACGCCTGGCGGGATTCGTCGTCGCGCAGCAGGGTGGGAGTGGTCATGGGCGTCTCGATGATGCCCGGATGCACCGAGTTGCAGCGGATGCCCTCGCCGGCGTACTGGATGGCGGTGGACTTGGTGAACAGCCGCACCGCGCCCTTGGTGGCGCCGTAGGCGGGCGCGCGCCAACTGCCGATGAGTCCGGCGACACTGGAGATGTTGATGATGGAACCGCCGCCGGCCTTGCGCATTTCAGGAATCGCGGCCTTGGTGCCCAGGAACACGCCCTTGGCGTTGATGTCGAAGATGTTGTCCCACAGCTCTTCGCTGGTGTCCTCGATGCCCACCTGCCGGTAGATGCCGGCGTTGTTCACCAGGATGTCCAGCTTGCCGAACCGCGCCACGGCGGTGTTGACGGCGGCGTTCCAGTCGTCCTCGCTGGTCACGTCGAGCCGAACGAAGACACACTCGCCGCCGGTTTCGTTGATTTCGGCCTCCAGCTGCCGGCCCTCATCCTCCAGCACGTCGGCGATGACGACCTTGCAGCCCTCGCGGGCAAACATGCGGGCCTCGGCGGCGCCCTGGCCTCGGGACCCGCCGCTGATCAGGGCAACCTTGTTTTCCAAACGCATAGCAACACCTCGGATGTGGATGGCCGCCGGCATCGGGGCCGGGTACGGAACGGGTTTGCGGGAATCGGTACGATTGTAGCCGGGCGCGGTTGGCAGTCAAGCGCAAGCCGCCCTGTGCATCGTATTGGTATGGGGCTATACTGACTGCCCGACATTATTCAAGGAATCCGACAGCATCGAAACGCAGACGGCGCGAGCACAGCAGAGAGAGGTGAACAAAGCGTGGTTCATGGCCGTGCTTGGGCTTACCGTTTTTGCGACCATCAGCGCGACACTGATCGTTCCGCCGCTCCTGGTGGAAATCGCCACCGACCTGGAAATCTCGGTGGCCGTCTCGGGCCAGTTGGCCACTGCGACCTTCGCGGCCTGGGCGCTGATGGGGGTCTCCGGCGGCCCCCTGTCCGACTCGTTCGGCCGGCGTCCGGTGGCCATGGTCTGTTTGGCCGCGCTTTCCATTTCCATGCTGGCGTCCGCCTTTGCGCCGAACCTGGAAACGCTGCTGGCCCTGCGGATTTTGACCGGCCTGGGTGGAGGCGCGCTGCCTCCCAACATAGTGGGCACGGTGGCCGACGTCATTTCCCCGGCCCGGCGCGCCCAGGCGGTGGGGGCGTTATTGTCGATTCAAGGGCTGGCCTCAGCCATCAGTATCCCGCTGGTGGCGGTGCTGGCCGACGTGGCCGGCTGGCGCTTCGCCTTTATAGTTTACGGCTCGATACTCGTGGCGGCGTTGGTGGCGAACTGGATCTGGCTGCCGAAAAGCCGGGGCGAGCGGGTCCGCAACTGGGCGTTCTTCTCCCGGTATTGGTCGCTGGTGTCGCTGCGGTTTTTCCGCGTGGCCGTGGCGGTGAACATCACGCAGCGCATCGCTTTCTGGGGGACGATCAGCTTCTTCGCCGCCTACCTGATACACAGTTTTGAGTTGAGCGTGGGCTTAGTGGCCCTGCCCCTGGCGGTAGCCGCAATCGGGCAGATGATCGGCAGCTACGGCGCGGGATTGGTGGCGAACCGGCGGTACCGGACGGTCTTTATCGCTGTCGCCACCGCAGCCGGTGGAGTCTGCGGATTTTTGCTGTTCAGCCTGGACCTCGGTCTCTGGGCAACGGTGGCGCTGGCAACGGTCAGTACGGGCTTGCTGAGCACGACGTTTCCGATCCTGGTGGCCGCCAGCACCGAGTATTCGGGCGAATCCAAGGCCACCGGCGTGGGCCTGATGGGTTTCAGCAACCAGTCCGGCGGCGCGCTGGGCGCGGGGATTGCGGGGGCGCTGCTGGCAAGCACGGGGTATGCTGGCATCGGCTACATGTGCCTCGTGGCAACCATCGTCAGCGCCCTGTTGACCAGCCTGTTCGGCCGGCAGTTCGGCGAAACCGCAGGCCAGAGCAAGGGGTAGATGCGAGATAACCAGCTACGGCTTTTACCAGTTCTGTTGCTGTTCGCTCTGACGGTCGGTGTAATCGGCTGCGAGGAAGACGTAGCAACACCGCTGGCGACCGATACGTTCATGCCGGCCGAACTCCCGGCCGCCACGCCGCCACCGGCGACGATTGCGCCCACGCCCGCGGCCACGGCAACTCAGGTTCCCGCTGACAAGTCGCTCCCCCGGCATCCGTCGCCGACTGTCGCAATTGCAGTTGCGGAGGGCGCTAACGCCGGGTTCGTTTCCGTCGCCGCCGGGTCGGCTCATACATGTGGCTTGCGCATGGACGGGAGCGTCACTTGCTGGGGGAATGACATATCTGGTCAGGCGACGCCGCTGAATGACGTTTTCAATTCCATCACCGCCGGCCCTAGTAGCACCTGTGGAATACGAGAAGATGGCAGTGCTGTTTGCTGGGGCGAGCGCCGTAACAACGCGCCGCTGACACCGGATGACGGGACCTTCGCATCTATAAGCAGCGGCCTGTTCCAGACTTGTGGAATACAGCCGAACGGCGCGATAAAATGCGCAGGTCGTGATTATCTCTACTACGCGCCCCCCCAGGGCGAGTATGCGTCGGTCAGCGTTGGCTTTGGGCACAGCTGTGGGCTGCGTACTGATGGCACGCTTGCTTGCTGGGGCAACAGCCACGACTATTGGATGCGAGAATTCGGTCATTTGGTCCCTCCCGATGGGACGTTCAGCAATATCAGCGTAGGCAATTTTTATGCTTGCGCCATTTTGCAGTCGGATGGCAGCGTAATTTGCTGGGGCGACGATACTGAGGGACAAGCGTCGCCGCCGGACGGCGCATTCACTTCAGTCAGCGCCGGCAGCGATTTCGCCTGCGGCATACGGACTGATAGCGGTGCGTTGGAATGTTGGGGCCGCAATGATGACAATTATGCCGACTTTCTGGGACAGGCCACGCCTCCCGACGGCGAATTCGTAACCCTCAGCGCCGGCTACCGCCATGCCTGCGCTGTGCGAACCGATGGCAGTATTGAATGTTGGGGAGCAAACTATGTTGGACAGTCTGCACCACCTGGCACGCCGCCGTCAGCACCGACGCTCTCGCCTTTGCCAGCAACTGCTCCTCAAGTAAGCAACGCCGGGTTCGTGTCGATAAGGGCCGGATTGCATTACACTTGTGGCATTCAAGCCAATGGGCGAGTAATGTGCTGGGGCGGCAAAGAGGAGGACCGAGGGAGGTTACGCGATGAAAGAGGGGACTTGTCCAAGTCTCCCGATGGAACTTTCATATCGGTAAGCGTGGGATCGTCCCATGCTTGTGGCGTAAAGACTGATGGGAAGGCGGAATGTTGGGGCATCAGCAGCAGCGGGCAAGCGCGCGATCCTGTCGGCGTATTCGAATCGGTAGCGTCCGGTGGGTCCTTCACTTGCGGATTACGAATGGACGACACGTTGGATTGTTGGGGTCTGATTCCTCGCGTTGTTGGCAATCCGGCCGGCGCGGAGCCATTCCTCGCTATCAGCGCGGGCACGTTCAGCATCTGCGCGATAACGACCGATGGGGAGGTTCTCTGCTGGGGATTTGGCCCAGTGGATGAGATACCGTCCCAGTACAGGTTCGCCGCTGTAAGCTTGGGGGACCGACACGCTTGCGGTATCAAAACGGAAGGGTCGGTTGCGTGTTGGGGGTCCAACGACGACATCAACGGGAACTTTATCGGCCAGGCTAAGCCGCCAGGCGGCGTTTTTGCGTCCGTCAGCGTCGGAGGGTTTCATACTTGTGGGTTGCGCCCGGGTGGCAACGTCGAGTGTTGGGGCAGCAATGAGTATGGCCAAGTCGAACCGCCGAGCGGCCTTTTCAAGGCAGTCAGCGCCGGGTGGTTACACACCTGCGGGCTGCGCCCAGACGGTTCGGTGGAGTGTTGGGGCAACAACCAGTATGGGCAGGCCACGCCGCCAGGAGCCCGGTAAGTAATATGTTGGCCAAACCGTCGTTGCTGTTCTGCTTACCCCTGCTGCTGATCCTGCTGGCCGCGTGCGCGCCCGGCGAACCGGCCGCCGACTTTGCGCTGACGACATTCGGCGGGGAGGAGTTCCGGCTGTCGGAGCAGCGTGGCAACGTGGTAGTCATCAACTTCTGGTACCCTTCATGTCCGCCGTGCCGGGATGAGATGCCGGCGTTCCAGGAGGCTTGGGAGCAGTACCGGGGCCGCAACGTGCGGTTCATCGGGCTGTTCGTGCCCCAGGGTTTCGATACCGAGGAGTCGGCGCGGGAGTTTGTCGATGAGCTGGGGTTGACGTTCGACTTCGCCACCGACGTGCGGGCGGGGGTGGCGCAGGCGTACGCGGTGCAGTATTTTCCCACCACCTATTTCATCGACCAGGCCGGACGGGTACACCTGATGGAAATTAGCCGCATCGACGTTGACCGCCTGACCGAGATACTGGACGACCTGCTGGGCTGATGGACGTACTGGACATTATCCTGCTGATCATCCGCTGGGCACACGCGCTGGCCGCGGTGGTCTGGATCGGCGGCAGCCTGTTCCTGCTGCTGGCGGGCCGGCCGGCGTTGCGTTCGCTCCGCAGCGAGATCGGCGATGCCAGCGGGTTGGTGGGCCGCGCGCTGGCGGTGGAGTTCCGGCCTATCGTCGCCACCGCCATCGCCGTGCTGATCGTGAGCGGGGTGATCCTGACGGTGGACCGGCTGACGTCGGAGGCCGCCGGCGTCGCCTACACCGCCGTGCTGGTCGCCAAGATCGTGCTGGCGGTGTACGCTTTCGGCATCGCGTGGCTGCTGCCGCGCCGCCGGGAGCAACGGGCTGGCGGCATACGCGGCGCGCTGCTAGGGCCGGTAACGCTGACCATCATCGGAGTAATCGTCATCGGGCTGGCCGACGTGCTGACGTGGCTGTTCGAGCGCGGGTTGGTGGGATGAAATTACCAGGGAGACTTCAAATGAAAAACGACTTGCTGGACATCATCGCCTGCCCGGTGTGCAAGGGCCCGCTGGATTTGCAGGCCGACGAAGTCGCGCCGTCGGGAGCGGCGGACGCCGGCGAAGTGCTGACGGGGACGCTCACCTGCGCCCCGTGCGGCGAGCGGTATCCCATCGCCGACGGCATCCCCAACCTGCTGCCGCCGGAGTTGCGGGACGCGGAGATCGCGGCGGGACGTTAGCGGCCGTTGCGCTGCTCGCTCTGCTCCAGCAGCCGGATGATGGTTTCGGCGATGCCATCGTCCACGGAGTTGCTCTCGAAGTTCGCAGTAGCATTGTTGATGTTCATGCTGGCTTCGTTGAGATTGGCAGATGTTTCGGCCAAGTTCAGCGCGGCTTCATCGGATACGTCCGCCAGACTTTCCGCTGAAACGGCCATCGCCTCGCTGACCCGTTCCAGGTTCTGCGTGGTGACCCTCAGAGATGGGTAGAGTGATACCAGCAACACGATGAGTATGACGACACCGACGGTCATGGATCCCAGCAACGCGATCGCCGCGATGGTTCTGACGCGGTGGAGGGTCACGTTGCCTGAACCGGGTGTGTCAGAGACTGGCAAAGGTTCGGTCATAGCGTCCTCCGTTCGTCTGCATAAAGCGTAGGGGCGAATAATCATTCGCCCCTGCAAGGTGTCGATATGTTCGCCGCGTCAGCCGCCGGTGAGGATGGCGGCTACCTCGGTGGCCAACCCCTCGGCGCGTTCGCGCAGGGCGGGCCGGTCCAGGTTCTCGATGGGATGCTGGGTGAAGATGGTCGGGTAGTCCTCGGCGCCCCACATCTTGGCCATGCCCCTGGCGGTGGGTATGAACCGGTCAGTACAAATGGTGGCGGAGGGGAGGCCGGCCTGCTCAACGTGGATTCCGTCGTGCACACTGCACGCGCTGCAACTCCCTCAATCGCCGATGGCGACCACCACCGAATCAACGTTGGCGACCAACTCCTGCAATTCCTCAGGGTCGGCGGGACGGGACGCGCTGGGCTTGCGGAGCCAGCGTACCTCGCGGATTTCGTAGCGGTTGCGGAGCACCTCGGCCAGCTCTTCCAGCAGCACGTCGGCGTTGCGCTTGCTGTCGTCGATCAGGCCGACGCGGGTGCCGGCCAGCGAAGGCAGGCGGGGCGCGCCGTCAAAGGGCGCGATGATCGGTTCGGTGACCGGGTTGACCAGGGTGTATTGTTGGGTTGCCATGCTTTGCACCTCCACGGGCAACGATTTCGGCATTTACAGGCGAATGGCGATTCGCGCCTACGGTATTCGGATTGCTTTGGTGACGGCGGTGGAACCGACTTTCGGCCCCCAACTGGGTATGACCGAAGCCATGTTGGACTCCTCGCCGCCGGCGAATACTACCAGGATGTCCTCCGGTTCGGGAATCAGCGACACCATGGCGGCTTCGTCGCCGGGCTCGATGTCGCCGCGCAGCACCAAGCCGCGCTTGAGGTCGGCCACGGAGCGCTGGATGTTGGCGTGCAGGTACTCGCGCACCCGGTCCTTCGTCCAGTCCCGCCAAAGGCCGCTGTTGCCGGCGAATGTTACCACAATCTGGCCCTGGCGTATGCCGACAGAAACGTCGCCCACGGAGCCGGAGGTGGACATCGACGTGCCCAGGGATGATGCCACGTCGGCCATGGCGTACAGGATGGCCTCGGGCCGGCCCACGGCGCGTATCTGGCGGGGGCTTTCGCCGGCGAATACGGTGACGGTGCTGTCGCCGGCGTCGAAGCCCCGGTCCACGTGCAACGGCGTCCAGTGGGTTTCGCCCTCGGCCTCGGCGATGCAGTAGGTGTACTTGCCGGGATGCCCGATGACGCTGCGGTCGAACAGGCCGGGGATGGCGGCGCAGGCGTTCATCAGGATCAGGCGGATGGAGCGGCCGATGGTCCCGTTGGCGCGGTTGCCGGGGCCGAACAGGTTGTTGCGACTGTTCAGGCCGATCTGATCACGCACGGGGCCGTTGACGATGCACAGCACCGCCGCGCCGCCCATGCTGGAGGAAGGGCCGACCAGGTTGAACACCGGGTCCAGCATGGCCTCGGTGGCGGCCAGGACGACGGGGAAATACTCGGGCAGGCAGCCGGCCATGACGGCGTTGGCGGCGGCCTTCTCCACGGTGATGACGCGCCGGCGTTCGGGAAGCTCGCCCAGTTCCTCATCGGGCGGCCGGCCGGCGTAGCCGATGAACTCGGCCACCCGCGCCGTGGTGGGCGGGACGACGGGCAGGCCGTCGCTCCAGCCCAACTCATAGCCCTTCTCGATGGCGGAGAGAGCGTCATCCCAGGAAGCGGTGGTAGTGTCGGTAAATGAAGTGGTGGTCAATTTGGTTGCCTCTGGAGGAGTCTATGGATTCCGGAGATACTGCGAGTGCAGGGCGCTGCGCCGATTCTAACACCGGCGCATGAATAGGGGCGAATGATTATTCGCCCCTGCAAGGTGATCCTGCGAGTTGTCGTCTAAGCTTTGGCGTACTTGGAGAAGCTGCGCAGTTCCTGCGGCGGGTCCATGTGGCTGCCGCGGATGGTGTAGGACACCTCGGCCACGTAGATGGCGCCGGTGCTGTCCACCGCGATGCCGTGGGGCGCGATGAACTGGCCCGGGCCTTCGCCTTCTTCGGGGGAACCGAACACGCAGACGCGGTTGCCGTCGCGGTCGTAGATGGTCACGCGGTGGCCCAGGCCGGGCGCGTCGTCCACGCCGCCCATGCCGTTCAGCTCGCCCACGTAGATGTGGCCCTGCCAGTACACCATGGAGTCGGGACGGTGGATGTTGCTCCACATGGTCAGGAAGCTGCCGTCGGTGTCGAACAGCTGGATGCGGTGGCACTCGCGGTCCACCACGTACACCCGCTCGTCCTCGTCGAAGGCTATGTTGTGGGGGCGGATGAACTGGCCGGCGTCGATGCCCGGCTCGCCCCACGAGAACTTGTACTCGCCCTCGGGGCTGTACACGTGGATGCGGGAGTTGCCGTAGCCGTCGGAGATGTAGATGTCGCCGTTGCTGGGTCGGATGGCCGCCGACGTGGGCCGGTTGAACGGCTGGCCGCTCCATTTCGGCGCCGGGTGGTCGCGCTCGCCGATCTCCATCAGCTTCGTCCCGTCCGCCGAGAACTTCTGGATCGTGTGGATCCCGTCGTCCGCGATGAGCAGCGAGTCGTCGTACGCGCAGTACAGCCCGTGGGTGCGGTCCTTGCTGAACAGCCCCTCGCCGAAGGTGAACTGGAAGTTGCCGTCCTTGTCGAACACGATGACGGGGTGCTCGCCCCGCGTCAGCACGTACACCATGTCCTTCGAGTTCACCGCGACGCCCGGG
>JAJDWF010000129.1 GCA_022825745.1 Dehalococcoidia bacterium
CTCCAGGAAAAGATGACCCTGTTCTGGCACGGCATCTTCTGCACCGGCAACTCCAAGTGCGAGCATGGCCGTCAGATCCAGGACCAGCTGGACATGTTCCGTGCCTTGGGCATGGGCAGTACGCACGATCTGCTGCTGGAACTATCCCGCGACCCGGCCATGGTGTTCTACCTGGACAACTGCATGAGCCACAAGGGCGCGATCAACGAGAACTGGGGCCGCGAGCTCCTGGAGCTGTTCTCCATGGGCGTCGGAATGGACGGCCAGGCCAACTACTCCGAAGACGACGTGAAGGAAGCGGCCCGCGCCTTCACCGGCTGGACGATCACCAATGCGGTTCCGAGGTACCCCTACGGCCGCTATGAGTCGGGCTTCATCTACAATCCCTACGACCACGACGAGGAGGACAAGACTTTCCTCGGCGAAACCGGCAACTTCAACGGCGACGATATCGTCGAGATTATTTGCCGTCAGCAGTCCGCCGCCCGGTTCGTCTCCCGCCACCTCTACAACTTCTTCGTGGCCGACGAAGTGCAGGTCCCGGCCTGGCAGAACACGCCGCCCCGGGATCCGGAAGCCATCGCGCTGCTGGAACAGACCTACTTCGATTCCGGCTACGACCTGACCGCCATGCTGCGGGTGATGTTCAACTCGGACTTCTTCAAGAACGCGCGCTTCGAGAAGGTGAAGAGCCCCACCGAAGTAGTGATCGGCACGATGCGTCTGGTGCAGGACTTCACGTCGCCCAAGCTGGGCTTGCAGCCACTGGCCAACACCATTCGCTACATGGGCCAGGACCTGATGAACCCGCCTACCGTCGAAGGCTGGCACACCGGCGCCGAGTGGATCGACTCCGGCACGCTGGTGGAGCGCATCAACTTCGCCGCCGACCAGGTGGGCAACACCAGCCTCCCCGGCGTTCAGGAAATCGTATCCCGCCTGGGCAGCGAGGAAATCACCACCGCCGAGGGCATCGTGGACCGCTGCCTGGAAATGGTGGGCGCGTACGAGTTGGCTCCGGAAACTCGGGACCAGCTGATTGCCTACGCCAACAACAGCGGGAACCCGATGCCCGGCACTCCGGAATACTCGGAGGCTATCGCGCAGACCCTCCAGCTCATTGTGAGCACCCAGGAATATCAGTTCGCGTAGCCGGACTCCGGTAAAGCACAGGCCTGGCTGGGGCGACGTCAGCCGCCCCAGCGTCTCCACCGATTCAGTAAGGAGATACAAAATGACCGCAACCAAGAAAGACCCGGTGCTGGTCGTCCTCCAGCTTTCCGGCGGCAACGACGCGCTGAACACGTTGGTGCCCCATGGCGACCCCCTGTATTACGACAACCGCCCATCAGTCCGCGTACCCGAGGGCCAGGCCCTGGACATCGACGGATACGTGGGCCTCAACCCCAACATGGTCCCGTTGAAGAGGCTCTACGATGAGGGCAAGGTTGCCGTCATCCAGGGCGTCGGCTACGCCAACCCCAACCGCAGCCACTTCCGGAGCATGGACATCTGGCACACCTGTGAACCTGACAAGCAGGGAACGGAAGGCTGGCTGGGTCGCGCCATTCGGGAAATCGATCCCAACAAGGAAAACGTGCTGACCGGCGTGAACTTCGGCCGCGGCCTGCCCCGCGCGCTGGCCGCTCCCGGGGTGCCGGTGGCATCAGTGGGCAACCTTGCAACCTATGGCGTCCTGACCGGCATCGAGGCCGACGAGCAGCGCACCGAGGCCCTGGACATCTTCTCGAAGATGTACTCGCCGACCATTGGGCGCAGTTCCGTGGTGGACTACCTCTCCCAGACCGGCATGGACGCTCTGAAAGGCGCCGACATTCTGAGCACCGCTCCCGAAATGTACAGCTCCAGCGTGGAGTACGGCGACGACGTGGTTGCCCAGTACATGAAGAACATCGCGCAGGTGCACCTGGCGGGATTCGGCACTCGCATCCTGTACACCACCGCTCCGTACAACAGCTTCGACACCCACGCCGGCGAGTTGGCCGCCCACGCCAGCCTGTGGGGCAATACCTCCAACGCCATCGCCGACTTCATGGATGACCTGCGGGAGCACGACGCCAGCGACAATGTTACCCTGCTGGTGTTCACCGAGTTCGGCCGCCGCGTTCACGACAACGGCTCCGGCACCGACCACGGCAGCGGCGGCGTGGCCTTCATCGTTGGCGACAACGTCAAGGGTGGCCTGTACGGCGAATACCCGTCGCTGGAAGAGGACAAGCTGCTGGAAGGCGACCTGCACTTCAACAACGACTTCCGCAGCATCTACACCGATCTGTTGGAGGGCTGGATGGGACTGGACGCGCAACCGCTGGTGAACGGCCAGTTCGAGAAGTTCAGCTTCATCTAAGAGTCTGGACAACCATCGCAGGGGCGGCGCACGCGTCGCTCCTGTGCCCGATCAACCAGCCATCCGCTCCAACGGAGGAAACAGAATGACCACTACCATTGACCGCACGGCATTGCCAGCCGTCGGCATTTCCCTGCAATACACCCACACCATCGGCAGAGCCGAGTTTTCGGGACCGGGGTTCCGCAATCCCACAGCGATGGCGCGCGCCGAAGACGACATCATGTACGTCGCCAACCGCTCCTACGATTATCGCCCGGACGGCAAGCGCATCACCATGTGCACCGTTGGCGAGGAGTTCATCAGCGAATTCGCCAAGGGCGTCTTCGAGCAAGGCGACGGTGAAGCCGTATCCACCGACGGCGCCATCATCTGGCCCACCGCCATCACGGTGGGGCCGAACGGCAACGTTTATCTCGCGGACGAGTACCTGGACCGCATCAGCATCTATTCGCCGGACGGAGAGTACCTGACCAAGTGGGAACGCTCCGGCGACGGCGACGGGCAGTGGGACAAGCCCAGCGGCCTCGTCTTCGGCAAGGACGACGTGCTGTACCTGGTTGACTGCAACAACCACCGAGTGCAGATGCTTACCGCCGACGGCGAATACATCGGCCAGTGGGGCGAGTTCGGCTCCGGTCCCGGCCAGTTCAACATGCCCTTCGGGATCGAGACCGACTCGGCGGGCAACGTTTACGTCGCCGACTGGCGCAACGACCGCATCCAGAAGTTCACTGCGGACGGCAAGTTCCTGATGGAGTTCGGCGAGACGGGCGACGGCCCCGGCCAGTTCAACCGGCCCACGGACGTGGCGGTGGACAGGGAAGGCGCGATCTACGTGGCCGACTGGAACAACGACCGGATGCAGATCTTCCATCCCGACGGCTCCTTCGCCGGCATGACCTACGGCGAGGGGACCATCTCCCAGTGGGGCATGGGCAAGTTGGACGCGAATCCC
>JAJDWF010000096.1 GCA_022825745.1 Dehalococcoidia bacterium
ATCCACGGCACCGTCTCGATGTTGTTGCTGGCGTACCACAACGGCGGGTAGGGCTTCTGGTGCGGCGCGATCCACAACTCGATGTCCTCGTAGTTGTAGTGCTTGCCCTTGTGATTGAGCATTCCCGTGGTGAAGCCCCGCGTGAACATCTCCATCTGTTCGCTGAACATCTCCCAGCTGACGTCCAGGTCCACGCCGAACTCCGCCGCCTCCACGGGAGAGACGCCCCGGCCTACGCCCAGGTCCAGCCGGCCGTTGCTCAGGTTGTCCAGCATGCAGATCTCGTGGTACAGCCGGATGGGGTTATAAAAAGGAAGCAGGAACACCAGCGGCCCCAGCCGCAGGTTCGTCGTCCGTTGCGCCGCCGCCGCCAGGAACACCGCCGGCGATGGCGACACGCTCAGGGGAGTGATGTGATGCTCCGCCAGATGGTAGCTGTAGAAGCCGCTCCGGTCCGCGTATTCCAGCATCCTGAGCCGGTTCTCGAAGATCTCGCTGGGCGCCGACTTGTCCCACTCGATCCAGTCGAACAGCCCGAATTCCAGCGTATCGTTAAGCGCGGCAACCTGTGTCATGGTTCAGTCGGCCACCAGCGGCAGCGACGGGTCGGCCGCGTACTCCGACATCGAAGCGTCGTACACCGCCACGTTCTCGTAGCCCAACATTGCCAGCACGAATGCGTCGTTGGAAGCCGCGATGCCGCCCCCGCAGTAGGTGACCACGCGCTGCCCGGGACCCGCGCCGGCGTCTGCAAACAGCGCCGCCAGCTCCTCCGCCGGCCGGTAGAGACCCGTCTCAGCATCTATCAGCTCGCCCGATGGCACGTTGGTTGCGCCGGGAATGTGTCCGGCCCGCCCGTAGGCTCGCCCGCCGTCCTCGCCCGAATGCTGGTCTCGCCCCAGCGCGTTAATCAGACAACTGCCGCCGCCCGACTCCATGAACGCCTTGACCTCGTCCAGGTCGGCGAAGCGCGACGGGTCGGGCGTTGGGTTGAAGGTCACGGGCGCGTATGTCGCCGGGTCCGTGGACACGGCCCGACCCTCAGCCGTCCACCGCGTCCAGCCGCCATCCAGCACCACCGCGCCGGTGCAGCCCATGGACCGGAACATCCACCAGAACCGCGCCGCCCACTGTGAACCCAGCCGGTCGTACAGCACCAGCCTGGACGACTCGGAAATGCCATGCCGCCCGGCCGCGTCGGCGAACGCCTCCGCCGAGGGCATCATAAAACGGTAGGGTTGGTCGTTGTCGGAAAACTCGGCCTGTAGCTCGAGAAAGCCGGCGCCGGGGATATGCCCGGTGTCGTACTGGGCCCGGCCCGACTCGGCGCGGACGCTGCCTTCGCCACGGTGCAGGAACACCGTCGTCTCAAAGACCCGGACGTCGTCGTCCCCCTGGTGCGCCGCCAGCCAATCGGTCGTAACCAGATACTCAGGATGCGCGAATGCCATGGTCAACTCCCAATGTTTCGGTCGAGTATCGTCGTATTCAGTTCAGACTCGGTCTCCCCGCAGACTCCGGCCCGCCGCCGCTGAACCCGGGGTGGTCGTCCAGGTCCGAAGCGTCGTCCTGGTGCTGGCCGCGCAGCACGCAGTGTCCGCAGACCTTGCACACCGGGTGCCGGTTGGCGAACTTAGGATGCGGGATGTTGCACGTCGGGGCTTCGGGCCGCTCGCAGCGGGGGCAGCCGTCGCATCTCCGGTGGCCCGTGCCTTGTCCGGTCTGCGTTCGCGGCTCCAGTACCGTGACCATGATCAGCCCCAGATCGCCGCGACGCGGTATGCCAACTGCGTGTGGGACTCACGCACATCGACGATTTCAGCGGGAACGTCGCCGAGTATCCTCAAGGCGATGATCCAGTTCAGGATTTCGTGGTCTCCCGATTCCTGGATCTCCTCAGGCGAGATTTCCGCCAGCTTGCTCCCCTGGCCCGTCCGCACCAACTCCAGGTTGCGCCGGTCCGTCTCGACGTCGATTGCCCGGCACTGGAACCTGTGGGCCAGGAAACTGTGCGACCAGCTGGAAGACGCCACCACCGCGACCCGTTCGTCCCTGGTGTCCAGGAACCGCCGGATGCCCTGCCCCAACTGGTAGCATCGCTTGGGCGTGGGTCGCGGCGGATAGTCCGGGCCGGCCTCCTCGCCGTAGCAGTTCACGAACAGGGGGAGCAGCGGGAATCTGCCGTCGGGGTCCAGGAAAACCAGCGGGTTGATGATGGCGTGGGCCAGGCCCCAGTCCCAGCCCTTGAGCGCGCTGGACGAGGCCATGTCGAACCCGTCCCGGATCAGGTAGTTCCGCATTTCCCTGGAAAACTCTTTGGGACACTGGAAGGTGAACCTGGTCTCCGGAGGAGCGTCCCACAAGTTGGTTCGGGCCGCCGGCCGCTGGAAGGGATAGCCGTCAACCTCGGCGCCGGTGTACAGGCAGAAGGGCGGCAGGTTGTCCTGCAGGAAGTTCTCCGCCTGGTCATCGCCAATGACCATCAACACGTCCGGTTCCCATTCGTGCAGGCGGTCGCGCATGATCTCGAACGACTCCACGACCTTCTGCTGGTCGCTGATGTCCTGGCTCAGCCCGTTGTCATCGCCCAACTCCGCCAGCAACTGAGCGGGCGGCTCGTAACCCGGCACCCGGGCAAATATCCGCTCTCTGCCTCTGGCCCACACCTCGGGCGGCGTCAGAATAATCGGACCATGAGAGCATCCCAACCCCAGTAATTCAGCCATATCGCCCCCCATCGAGCCGGAACCCTGGCATGATTGCGTAAATTTCCGCGATTGTAGGCGCGCCCGCAGAAGCCTGTCAATTGACGGGCCAAACCTCTCAGCCGGCGGCGGTTCAGTCGCCGCGCAGCCGTCGCAAACCCGCGTAGGTCGGTGGCAGCGCGCTTTGGGATTGGTGTTTGGCCGGCCCCCGGTCCCTCCCCACCGGGGGCCGGGATAGTGTTGGAATGGCGAAACCGGCAGTGGGCACATTCACAAACCGCACTCGAAAGTAGGAAGTCGATTCTGCGTCGCTCAGTACACAGCCCTATAATCGGCCTGGCTTAGCTCGCCACTCCATGACGCCAAACTGGGTACGTATTGGCGGCAATACCTTCTTGACTTTCCGTAACGTAGTCTATACCATTGCAATACGCGCTACATTCATGCTATTTAGATTACTACGATCGGCATAAGGGGATACCGTCATGGGAAGCGCCGAGACAAAGGAAGAGAAATTTAAGAGGCTCGCCGAGCTACGAGTCAACGCGGCCCTGGATAAAATCCGCTTGCTTGGGCAATTGTCGAACCGGGGCAATTACGACTACACCGACGAGCAAGTAGAGATCATTTTCAAGGCTCTCCACAAGTCCCTCGCTGAGACGAAAGCAAAGTTCCGAGAGAGTTCAAAGGACAAAAAGCGCTTTACCTTGTGAACCGTTGAGCGACTCCCCCTCGAGGCTAAGAGATTTCATGATGCTTGACCTTCAATACTCAACCCAGCAACTCTGCATGGACCTGTTGCATGCGGATACGGAAGAAAGGGTCATCTCTCTGCTCCAGGATCATGGGTATTGGGACGACCCTGAGGCATGGCGTCCTTTCGGGGACAAGCCGGACAATTTTTCGACGATGGGGAACCAGTCGAGTAGCCCCGATGCGGCCTTAGTTGAAAAATTGGTGAACTCCGTGGACGCCGTTTTAATGGGGGAATGTTTAACTGCCGGAATCTACCCAAATTCCATTGACGCCCCGCAGAGCATTCCGGAAGCCGTCGCTCAATTCTTTTTCGACGACCGCTCCAAGGCCAATTCGCTAGGGTACATTTCCCGTTGGCCCAACCAAAAGCGAAGGGAGCTTTCGGAGCTCATCACGCTTGCGGCAACTGGCGCTCGCAGTAATCCCAGCTTTACCATAGTAGATGCTGGCGAAGGGCAAACGCCTGAGTCAATGCCGGATACCCTTCTGTCACTGGACAAGCAAAACAAGATAGATGTTCATTTTGTCCAGGGTAAGTTCAATATGGGGGGCACCGGGGCGCTGCGGTTTTGCGGTCATAACAATTTGCAACTCGTCATCAGCCGTCGCAATCCTAACGTCAAGACGGACGGTGCGGATAACCTAGCATCCCTCCAGTGGGGGTTCACCATAGTGCGCCGAGAGGATCCCACCCCATCTAAGAAGTTATCAACGTACACGTACCTAGCGCCGGGCCCCGACAAGGGAGTGCTTCGTTTCGACTCGGAGACCTTACCGTTGTTCCCGCAAGGCAAAGATGCCTACGCCCGGAGCGCGGAATGGGGGACGGCGATCAAACTATACGAGTATAAATTGACTGGCAAGAGCCATATCCTTCGTCGGGACGGCCTGCTGTACCGGTTAGACTTGCTGCTGCCTGGGGTAGCCCTTCCCATAAGGCTACATGAGTGTAGAGAGTATGGGGGGCATGATGGGAGTTTCGACACAACCCTGACTGGACTGGGCGTTCGGTTGAGCGATGGGCGAAACGAAAACCTCGAACCGGGTTTTCCGACTAGCAGTTCCTTCGCCATAGACGGACAGGAAATGACGGCGGAAATCTATGCCTTTAAGCGCGGGAGCGAGGCGACTTACAAAGGCGACGAGGGGATTGTCTTCACTGTCAATGGACAGACGCACGGTGACCGTTCAAAGCGGTTCTTCAGCCGCACAGCTGTGGGCATGAACAGCCTCGAAGACTCTATCCTTGTAATCGTTGATTGCAGTCGTATCAGCGGCCGCCGTCGTGAGGACCTCTTTATGAACAGCAGGGATCGATTGGAGCAAGGAGATTTCCTGAGAGCTATAGAAGCCGAGTTGACGCTGATATTGAAAGATCATCAATCCTTGCGCACACTCAGGGAACAGCGCCGCCGCAAAGACGTCGAGAAGAAACTCGAAGATTCTAAGCCCCTCGTAGAGGTCATCGAGGCGATTATTCGTAAATCTCCATCCGTGGCAAACCTGTTTGGCCTTACAGGCCCACTGTCCGACCCGTTCAAGTCAACAACTGCGACATCAGCCAACGCATTCCTTGGCAAGTCCCATCCGTCTTTCTTCCGATTCAAGGGGCAAGACTACGGTGAAGAACTTTACAGGCAAACACCACGAAATATGAGAAGCCGTATACAGTTCGAAACGGACGCTGTGAACGACTATTTTACTCGCGACCAGTATGCGGGCAACCGCACACTGACGGCCCGTGGCCCGAGTCCAATAAACGGCGGAATACCAGCCTACAGCCTCAATCTGAACGAAGGGACCGCAACATTGAATCTGGCACTACCAGATGACGCGGAAGTTGGCGACGTGTTCAAATACGATTTGGTTGTTGAAGACGAAACGATGGTCGCGCCGTTCGTCAATTCCTTCGTGGTATCGGTGGGACCGAATCAGAAGATATCCGGTGGAAAACCAGCAGATAGTCCAACCAAGGAGACGCTGCAAGGACTGAAACTCCCAAATCTGACGCTTGTATCTGAGCCTGATTGGGATGAGCACAATTTTGATAAATACTCTGCCCTAAAGGTGGAATATCATCCAGCGTTTGAAGGCAAAGAGGATGGTTCCTACGAATACTTCCTTAACATGGACAACATTCACCTGAAGACGGAACTGAAGGGAACCAGAGAGGACATGGAAATAGTCAAGTCCAGAT
>JAJDWF010000141.1 GCA_022825745.1 Dehalococcoidia bacterium
GTCCACCGTCTTCACCGCCGGCGTCATGGCGATATCCTGCGTGGACACGTGGGTGCAGTTTTCCAGGCAGCCGGTGATGGTCACGTTGAACTTGCGCGGCAGGTTGGTGTACTCCCGGTTGCCCACGAACATGTCGGTGAACTGGCGGGCAATCGGCGACGCGTCCACCAACTCGTGGGGCGTCAGGCCGGCCGCCGGGCAGCCCACGACGGTGCGAATGTTGTCCATACCCGTTTGCAGCGAGATCAGGCCCACCGCGTCCAGCCGCTGCCAGATGTCGGGTACCTGCTCGATGCTGAACTCCCGCAACTGGATCTGCTGGCGCGTGGTCAGGTCGGCGAACCCCTTGCCGTAGTCGTCGCTGATGCCGGCGATGGCGCGGAACTGGGCGGAGTTGCTGATGCCGTTGGAAATGCGAATCCGCATCATGAAACGGCCCGGGGTCTGGCGCCGGAAGAAGATGCCGGCCCACTTCAGGCGGTCCCGGTCTTCCGTCGGAATGGACTCCCAACCCTCACGGCTGAACGTGGGAATGTCGTTCAGGATGTCCAGCCCGTCTTTTTCGGCCTTGAGTACCTCGATCTTGTTCATAGGGCGCTGCTCCCTGTGGCCGGAGATGCCACGTCTATGCGTTTCGCCCTACCAACGTAAACGCCGGGTGTTGCGCCCCTGTTGCCGCAAAATTAAGGGATGGTAAAGGTTCCGTAAAATTAATGTGACAACAAAAAGCCCCCTCCGATAATCACCGGAAGGGGCTGTTGCGATCTTCGTGTTGAGCGCTTACTTCAGGTGCTCGCCGAAGAACGCCACGGTGCGGGCCTGCGCGTCGCCGGCGGCAGCCGCGTTGTAGCTGTCCCGGTCGTCGCAGTTGAACCCGTGGCCGGCGTCGGGGTACGACTTGAAGTCGTGGGCCTTGCCGGCGGCGTTCAGCGCTTCCGCAATCTTGGCGACGTCATCCGGCGTCGGGTTGCCGTCCGTATCGCCGAAGTTGCCCATCAGCGGGATGCTGATGTTGGCGGTGCCGTCGATGGGGGTGACGCCGTCGCTGTACGGGGCCAGGATGGCGCCGCCGTAGTAGCACACGCCGGCGCTGAGACCGTCGCACGCGCTGGCGGCCAGATAGACCACGCGGCCGCCCATGCAGTAGCCGACGATCCCGATCTTCTGCCCGCGGGTGCGCGGATAGGTGCGCTGCAGGTAGTCAACGGTGGCGTTGATGTCGTCGATGATGCCCTGGCCGGTCAGCTCGGGCATGTAGGTGTTGATGGCGGCGTCAAAGTCGTCGGGCGTGTAGCCCAGCATGGGGTTGGGGTTGCGCTCGTTCCTGTGGAACAGGGCGGGCGCGACGGCGACGTAGCCCTCGGCGGCGAACTGGTCGGCGACGCGCTGGATGTGCTGGTTGACGCCGAATGCTTCCTGGACGACGATGATGGCGGGCAGGCTGGTTCCCGCGCTCGGCGGCGGGAAGCTGACGTAGGCGGCCATGTCACCGCCCTCGGCGATGTTGGCGCCGGATTCGCGCTCGCCCGTGGGGTCTGGCATTCGGATGTTTTCCCAGAACGACGGCATAGTATCTCCTCCTCCATTGATTAAACGAACGGTAGCGGTACAGCGAGTGGCCGGCAAATTGCGGCCGAGTTTCCGAGCCGTACCATTCGTGCGCCGGAATTGTAACAAAGGTTGCCCGGCCAAACAAGCGGCCTAGATGCTGCCGTCCAGCCGGTTGATTACCAGGCCGGTGGGCAGCTTGGGATAGAAGAACGTCGATTTGGGCGGCAATCGGTTGCCCGCGCTCACGATCTGGCGGAACGGTTCCAGCGGGAACGGTTTGAGCAGAATCGCCATCTGCTGCTCGCCCAGGTTGACCTGCTGCGCGATGGCGTCGTGGTCCGGGCTGTAGTCGATGCAGCCGGCCAGCGCGTCTCCCAGCGCCGGCGTCAGCACCCGCTCCTGCAGCACCCACGCCTCGGACACGGCCAGCTGTCCCCAGTCCTCCCAGCCTACGCCGGCCCGCAGCGTATGCAGGGTGGGCGGCGCATCCGTCCAGAACACCCCGAAGCAGTGTGCGCTCTCGCCGACTCGCGCCACCTCGTCCACCGCCTCCGCCGGCGTGACGTCGGGACTCAGCGGCCGGGATGCAAACAACTCGTCCATGCGCGCCCGCACGTCGGCCAGTTGCTCGTCGGTCATGCCGCCGGCCACCCGGTGGTACGGTAGCAGCAGCAGCCCCGGGTCGTCGAACTCCACCAGCGTCATCATCACGTAGTTGCTGGCCGCATCCCCGTCTCCGGATTGCCCCCGGCTGTAGCGCAGCGCCGCCTCGTAGCGGTGATGTCCGTCGGCCAGGAACACCGGGCGGTTGGCGAAAGTATCGGTGATGGCCGCCTGCGTCGCCGCGTCGGCGATGCGCCACAGCTCCGCGTTGCCGCCGGCCGGAGTCGATCCGGTGGCGTCCGGCGCGTTTTCCAGCACGCCGTCAAAGATGCGTTGCAGGTCGCCGTCCGAGTCGCGGTACAGCGACATTATCGGGCTGAACTGCGCCTGGCAGGCATCCAGCAGGGCCACCCGGTCCAGCACCGCCGGCTCCCGCGTGAATTCATGGGGCAGCACCGCCCCGGCGTCATAGTCCTCAACCAGCACGTCGGCGAACAGCCCGATGTGCTGCCGGCGCCGGCCGCCGAAGTTATAAACGTGGCGCATCAGGTAGAAGCACGGGCCGTCGTCCTGGCGTAGCGCGCCGTCGGATAGCCACTGTCGGAACAGGCGGGCCGCCTGCTGGTATCCGGCCTGCGGGTCCACCGGGTCCGGCTGCTCGCCGCCCTCCAGGTGGACGGCGTTGTACGGACTGCGCCCCTGCAACTCGGTTTTCAGCTCCGGCCCGATCATGTCGTAGGGCGGGCAGATCACGTCGGAAAGGCTGCCCACCACGGTGGGGTCGAAGCGGCAGCCGCGAAAAGGTTTCAAAATTGCCATGGGTGTGAGACTCCGGGAATTGAATAACGGCATTATACGACAGGGCGCGTGTATAATCGGCGAATGCTTGCCGCCGCCCGCTCCCGCCTGCACTACGGCTGGGTCGTTTTTGTGCTTTCCCTCGGCAACATGACCGTTGAGGGAGGCACCAAGAACAGCGAGTCCGTCTATTTCCACGCCCTGAGGGATGCTTTCGGGCGCAGCGCGACCTACACGTCGGCGGTATTCTCGACGGCGGGCCTCATCGGCGCCCTGTCCGCCCCGCTGCTCGGCATCCTGCTGGACCGCTGGGGCGCGCGGGTTCTGTTCCCCCTGGCCGGAGCCACCATCCTGTTCGCGTGGTGGGCATCCAGCTACGCCACCGACCTCTGGCAGATGTTCATCTTCTACGGCATTTTCGCCGGCATCGGCCACACCGCAATCTCGTCATTCTCAATGACCGCCACCCTCGCCCCCTGGTTCCCGCAGACCCGGGGGCGGATGCTTGGCTTGGCGGACAGCGGCAACCCCATCGGGCAGGCTATCTTCGCCCCTCTGGCCGGCTACCTCACGGGCCAGGTGGGTTGGCGTTGGGCCTACCGTATCTTCGGCCTCATATTCGCCGTGTTGATCGCCCTGCCCAACGTCCTGCTGCAACGCCGCGCCCCCGAACCCGACGACCCTTCCCACGATTCTCGTGACCTCTCCAGTCACTCCCATGACCCCTCTCGTCATTCCCGCGAAAGCGGGAATCCAGAACCCTCGACGCACCCAACGACTCCGGAAGAAACAGCCCATAGTCGCCCCCGGCGTCAGCAGGCTCCCGCCCTGTCCACCTCCGTCCGGGACCCCACCATGTGGCTGCTGGTGCTCACCCGCATCACGGGATCCGTCGGAGTGCAGCTGATACGGGTCCACCTGGTATCTTTTTTCGTGCTGGCCGGCTACACCGCCCAGCAGGCGGCCAACACCATGGGCGCCGTCGGCCTGGTCAGCCTCTTCGCCCGCCCGCTGGTTGGCCTTGCTACCGACCGTTGGGGGCGCGAATCGGTCTATACCGTCGGCATGAGCATCGCCGCCGCTTCCGTGCTTTTCGTCCTCTACTTCGGCGACGGCACCAGCTTCTGGCCCCTGGCGATTTACGTGCTGTTCGCCGGCGTCACCGACGGCATCAGCGGCCTCATCGTGGGAGCCAAGGCCGCCGACCTGTTTCCCGCCGAGTCCCTGGGCACGGTGATGGGATTCGTCGAGATGGGGCGCGGTTCCGCCATATTCCTCGGCCCCATCATCGGCGGCATCATGTTCGACCTGCAAGGCGACTACATCCAGGCGTTCATCCTGTCGTCCGCGCTCACCTTCGGTTCCGTTTGCGCCATGTGGGTCGCGGACTTCACCGGTCGCCGGCGCCAGCCCGCGGGATGACGCCGCTCCCTTCACCAAAAGCAAACACATATTCTATAATGGTCTAGCTGCTCCAAAACTGATAGGAGGGCCGAAAATCCCGACTACGGTTACAGGAGCTATCGTTGACCAGGTACGTATTTCGCGGCTGCCGCCGCTGTGGCGGCGACCTCTACGTCAACTACGAAAATCGCCGCGATGCCGACTGGATCTGCCTCCAGTGCGGGCATCATCCTCGACCCCGGGCGGCCCCGATGTGCAATCGGCCGCGCCCAACGTGGTAAACTAACCGCCAATTTTTATGCCGGGCGACCGGGGCCAAATTCCGGTCATGCCCCGATAGGCTGTCTATGGTTCCCCCCGATGCTTTGTTCGGCGTCCTCCCCGTTTGGGTCGGCGTCTATGTCCTGACCGCCATCACTCTTGCCGTCGCCGGTTACGCCGTGTACTACCGCGTGTTCCGGCTGGTCCTGCAGGGCGCGCCCTCGGCCCGGTTCGACCGCCCGCTCACCCGGTTGGCCGGAGCCGTCGCCATAGTGCTGGGCCAGCGCAAGGTGCTGCAACGGGTCGGACGCACCGATCCTCGTTCCCGTCGCATCGACCTGGCCGGCATCGGACACGCCACCATTTTCTGGGGCTTCCTGTCCTTCAGCCTGTCCTACTTGATTTTCATATTCGGCGGGTCAATCTGGCACCCCCTCGGTGAGACCATCCTCACTAAAACCGGCGTCCTGGTGTACGACGTCTATCTGGAAATTCTCGCGGTCCTGGTGCTGACTGCCCTGGTTTGGGCCCTCGTCCGCCGCTGGATCGCTCAGCCCCATCGCCTCAGCTTCGACCTGACCCGCAAGGGCGAGTCGGTGGTCATCGTCGGCCTCACCGCCGGCCTGATGATTGCCACCCTGCTGGTGCATTCCTTCTACGTCGCCAGCGGCAAGGAAGGCCCGGAAGCAGGCGTTTTCATCGGCGGCGCAATCGGCGGCTGGTTCACCGCCGCCGGCATGTCCACCGCCACGGCGGGCGTATTGCAGGCCGTCTTCTGGTGGGTCCACCTGCTCATCATCCTGGGGTTCGCCTTTTACATCCCCTTCTCCAAGCACATCCATATGGTGGCGGCTCCGGTCAACGCCTTTTTCCGCAACCTGGAACCCCGCGGCGGCTTGCAGATCCCGCTCATCGATCTCGACAGCATGGACGAGGACGTCCGTTTCGGCGCGTCCCGCGTCCAGGACTTCACCTGGCGGCAGCTGCTGGACGGCTATGCCTGCGCCGTGTGCGGACGCTGCACTGACGCCTGCCCGGCCAACACCACCGGCAAGGTTCTCTCCCCTATGCACATCGTCGAGAACCTGAAAGAGCACATGATCGCCATCGGCCACCAGGGTCCGCGCGACGCAACCCACGTGGAACCCATGCCGCTGATCGACGGCGCAATCCCCGAGCAGGCCATCTGGGACTGCGTGTCCTGCGGCGCGTGCATGGAAGAATGCCCCGTCGTCGTCGAGCACGTCCCAACCATCATGGACATGCGCCGCAGCCTCGTCCTGGAGGAGTCCCGCATCCCCGAAACCGGCATGAACGCCCTGCTCAGCATGGAGCAGCGCGGCCACCCCTGGCGCGGCACCACCTTCGCCCGCACCGACTGGGCCGAGGGCCTGGACGTGCCCACCATCGCCGAAAAGCCCGATGCCGAGGTGCTATTCTGGGTGGGCTGCACCGCCGCGTTGGAGCAGCGCAGCCAGGGCATCGCCCGTTCCATGGTCAAGGTGCTCAAGTCCGCCGGCGTGGATTTCGCCATCCTGGGCGAGGAGGAATCCTGCACCGGCGACCCCGCCCGGCGCATGGGCAACGAGTACCTCTACCAGATGCTGGCCCAGCAGAACATCGAGGTGATGAACGCTTACAACATCAAGACCGTCGTGACCATCTGCCCCCACTGCTTCAACACCATCAAGAATGAGTATCCCCAGTTCGGCGGCGACTACGAGGTGCTGCACTACAGCCAGTTCGTGGACGGCCTGATCAAGCAGGGCCGCGTCAAGCCCGTCAAGATGATGGACGTCTCCGTGGCCTACCACGATTCCTGCTTCCTGGGCCGGCACAACGGCGTGTACGACGAACCCCGCAACGTGGCCCGGGCCATCCCTGGGTTGCAACTGGTCGAGATGTCCCCGCGCTGTCGCGAGCGCGGCTTCTGCTGCGGCGCCGGCGGCGGCCACATGTGGATCGAGGAAAGCCAGGGCGAGCGCATCAACCACGTCCGCACCGACCACTTCCTCGACACCGGCGCCGACACCGTGGGCGTCTCCTGCCCCTTCTGCCTCCAGATGATGAACGAAGGAATCCAGTCCAAGGGCCAGGACGACGTAAAAGAAGCCCGCGACGTTCTGGAAATCCTCGCCGACAGCCTCGCCGACGACTGACGCTACCGGAGTTTGTAGGGCCGCAACCGCTGAAGGGTGACTCATGCCGCCGCACGAATGGATCATCCCGGCATGTTGATCGAAATCCTCGAACGCCGGCTGCTCTTCCAGCCCCGCCCGGTGTGTGAAGCCCTGCCCACCGACCTGGGCATGGATTACGATGAAAGCTGGGCCGAAACTCCCGATGGCCGCCGCCTCCACTGCTGGCATATCCCCGGCGACGGCCGCCCCGATGTGACCTGGTTGTGGTTTGGCGGAGTCGGCGGCAACCTCAGCCTGAGGGTCGGCGAATTCGCCGCCGTCCGGAAGTACACCGGCGCCAATATCTTCGGTTTCGACTACGGCGGTTTCGGGCACAGCGTGGGCAAGCCCTCGGTTCGCAGCACGGCGATTGACGCCCGAACCGCCTTATCCCACCTGCAACGTCGTTATGACTCCGACCTCGGCAGCACTCTCTATCTCGGCGTGTCACTGGGCGCGGCGGTCGCCATCCGCCTGGCCGCCGAAACCGCCTCTCCCAAGGGGATGGCCCTGATCGCCCCTTTCGCCTCCCTGATGGACATGGCCCGTCTCGTCCATCCGGTGCTGACGGTGGGCGGCCGTCTGGTGAAGCCAAAGTTCCATTCCATGTCTTACGTGAGCCGCATTGGCTGCCCGCTGCTCATCCTGCACGGCGCGGAGGATACCCTGGTGCCGCCGGCGCAGGGCCGCAAGCTATTCGACGCGGCTGCCGAGCCCAAGCGGTTCGCCGAAATCCCCGGCGCCGACCACATGAACATTGGCGATGCGCCGGAATTCTGGGACGCCCTGTGTGGCTGGTTGGACGTCCTGGACTGATCCCTCGATCCCTAAACGCCGCTGATTACCTCGGCCCCGTAATCGATCAGCTCCACGTCGGGCCGGCTCTTTTCGATAAACTCGACCAGGTCGTTCAGCACCGCATCGGCGTGGTTTCGGTCGCTGCTGACGCAGGATGCCAGCAGCGTTACGCTCTGCCACGCGTCGCCATCGGCCTCAATCTCCTGCGCCACCGACACGTTGAACCGCCCGCGTATCCGCTGGATCAGGCTGCGGGAGACCTGCCTCCGGTCTTTGAGGCTGTGGCTGTTGGGCGCGCGGAGCGCGATGCGCACGATACCAACGTGCATATTCAACCCCTCTTCCAAGCGGTTTTGTCCTTGCTTTTACGACCACAAAGGCCGCGCCCGGTACGGGCGGCTATTGACGGCAATAAATTCGCCCGATAGATTATATTTCGTTGACCCACGTAACGGACTCAACGAAATGCAACGCTAACGGCGTACTCTGACGGGTACGTCTTTACAACCTTTCCGTCGCCATGGCAATCATTTCCCGCGATTTTGACGCTCCCCTCGGAACCTCGGCCCCCACGCTGGAGGTTCCCGAGGTCGTAATTGACCGCTTGCCCCAATACGTCCGTACCCTGACGCAACTGCTTGAGGATGGCGTGGAGGTCACAAATTCCCAGCAGTTAGGGGCTCAATTGCAGGTGACGCCGGCCCAGATCCGCAAGGACCTGTCCTACTTCGGCAGGTTCGGCAAGCAGGGACGCGGCTATCGCGTGCGCCACCTGCTCGACGAGCTGAAACAGATCCTCGGGCTGGATGCCGAGTGGAACGTCGCCGTAATCGGAGTGGGCCGGCTGGGCAATGCCATCCTCAACTACCCGGGCTTCAACCCCGATGGATTCCACCTGGTGGCGGCCTTTGACAACAATCCGAGTAACGTCGGCACGGAAGTCGGCGGGATCTCGGTGCAGCCCATGACCGCCCTGGCCCAAACGGTAGTTGACCGGGACATCACCATCGCCATCGTTGCCGTTCCCAGCGCTCACACCCAGTCCGTCGTGGACCAACTGGTGGCGTGCGGCGTGCGGGCGATTTTGAACTACACGCCCATCAACGCCCAGGTGCCGGACGGCGTGCGCGTCCGCAGCATAGACCCGGTGCTCGCCCTACAGTCGATGACCTATTACCTGGCTTACCAGGGACACCCCACCAACGGGCACCAGAAAACCGGTTAGCTTCCCAATCCCGGCTGCCGGCTGGCCATCGACCGGTGCGGAGCGTTGCGCCGCCGCCGCGCCACCGTCACACGTACCTGCGCCCGGCGCAGCGACGCCACGGCCTGCTCCAGTTCGGCATCCGATTCGCGGTTGGCGATCCGCTGCTGCGCCTGCTCCATGGCCGCCTGCGCCCGCGACTCGTCGATCTCGTCAACGTCCTCGGCGGCGTCGGCCAGGATGATCACCTGGTTGCCCAGCACTTCCATGTACCCGCCCGAAAGGGCCAGGAACGATTCCGCACCGCCCGACCTGACCATCAATTCCCCCGGCTGGAGAATCGTCATCAGCGGCGCGTGTCGGGGCAGGATTCCCAGTTGTCCCTCAATCCCCGGCGCGACCAGCGCATCCACCTCGCCCGAAAACACCTCGCGCTCGGCGGTGATGATTTGCAGTTGCATGGGCATTGGCAAAGACTCCTGAGCCGTCAGATCTCCGGCGCTGTTAGGCGGTTGCCCTCATCTGCTCGGCCTTCTCAACGGCCTCCTCAATGGTTCCCACCATGTAGAAGGCTTGCTCCGGCAGGTCGTCGTGCTGCCCTTCCAGGATTTCGGCGAACCCGCGCACGGTATCGCGCAGGGCGACGTACTTGCCCGGCTGGTTGGTGAAGGTTTCGGCCACGAAGAACGGCTGCGTGAGGAACCGCTGGATCCGCCGCGCGCGGAACACGATCTGGCGGTCCTCGTCGGACAGTTCTTCAATACCCAGGATGGCGATGATGTCCTGCAAGTCCCGGTACCGCTGCAATACCTGCTGCACGCCACGGGCCACGCGATAGTGCTCTTCGCCCACGACGCGGGGTTCCAGGATGCGGGCGAAGGATGCCAGCGGGTCCACGGCGGGATACAGGCCCTGCGAGGCCAGGGAGCGCTCCAGCGACACCACCGCGTCCAGGTGCCCGAACGTGGTGACGATGCCGGGGTCGGTGTAGTCGTCGGCGGGTACGTAGATGGCCTGGAAAGACGTGATGCTGCCGCTCTTGGTGGACGTGATGCGCTCCTGCAACGCGCCCATCTCGGTGCTCAGCGTCGGCTGGTAGCCCACCGCGGACGGCATCCGGCCCAGCAGCGCGGACACTTCCATGCCCGCCAGGATGTACCGATAGATGTTGTCGATGAACAGCAGCACGTCCTGGTTCCGTTCCTCACGGAAGTATTCGGCCATGGTCAGGCCGGTGAGGCCGATGCGTGCGCGCACCCCGGGCGTCTCGTTCATCTGCCCGAACACCAGCACGGTGCTGCCCAGTACGCCGGAGTCTTCCATTTCGTGCCACAGGTCGTTGCCCTCTCGGGAACGCTCGCCCACGCCGGCGAACACCGACACGCCGCTGTGCACCGCGCCGATGTTGCGGATCAGTTCCTGGATGATGACGGTCTTGCCCACGCCGGCGCCGCCGTAGGCTCCCACCTTGCCGCCCTTTGGGAAGGGAGTAATCAGGTCGAACACCTTGATGCCGGTTTCGAGAATTTCCACGTTGGGGTTCTGGTCGTCGAAGGCCGGCGGGTCGCGGTGGATCGGCCAGGACTCAGCAGCCTCCACCGGGCCGAGGTTGTCCAGGGGGGTGCCGGTGACGTCAAACAGGCGGCCCAGGGTTTCGTCGCCGACGGGAACGGCAACCTTGTCGCCGGTATCGGTCACTTCGGTCCCACGGGCCAAACCGTCGGTGGAACCCAGGGCGAGACAACGCGCCCAGTGGTTGCCGATGTGCTGCTGCACTTCCAGCACCAGCCGCTCGCCGGAGTTGTCCACCTCCAGAGCGTCGAACAGGTTGGGAAGCTGGTCGGCGGGAAACTCAACGTCCACCACCGTACCGATAACTTGGGCAATTTGTCCGGGCATTTTGTTTCGTCCTCCGGATGGGATTCTTGAGGGTCGCCGGTGTATCCGACCGGCGCTATCCCTCCAGCGCGATCTGTCCGCCCACCAGGTCCAGCAGTTCGTTGGTGATGCTGTCCTGGCGGAGTTTGTTCATTACCAGGGTGAGATCCGAGGCCAGTTGGTTGGCGTTGTCCGTGGCGTTGCGCATGGCGACCATGCGGGCCGACTGCTCGCTGGCGATGCTTTCTAGGATGGCGTGGTATACCTGCATCTCCACGAACTGGGGCAGCAGGGCGCTCAACACCGTGGCCGGATTCGGTTCGTAGATGTAACCGACCCGTTGCGCCGATTCCAGTTCCGCCGGCTCCACCGGCAGGATGCGCTGTATCACCGGCTCCTGCTGTACCGTGGAGACGAACCTCATGTAGCCGAGATACACCTCGTCGAACTGCCCGTCGGTGTACCCGTCGATGACCAACCGTGAGATGGCGGTGGTGTCGGCCAGCGCCAACCGGTCGCTCAGGTCGGTAAACACCGCCTGCACGGTGTCGGTGTAGCGCACCATGAAGTCCCGCCCCTTGCGGCCCACCACGATGCTGCGCACGGTGGCGTCGCTGTCCAGGATGAACTGCGCCACCCGGCGGTTGATGGTGGCGTGCATTCCGCCGGCCAGGCCCCGGTCGGGCGTGATCACTACCATGCCGACGTTGTTGACCGGGCGCACCTGGAGCAGTGGATGGGCGCCATCGTCGTCGCCCGCCGGCTGAGCCGCCAGCAGCGCGATGACCTCGTGGATCTTCTCGGCATAGGGCCGTCCATCGGTGACCGCCAATTGCGCGCGCCGCATCTTGGACGCCGCGATGAGCGACATCGCGTTGGTTACCTTGCCGGTGTTCTCGACGCTGCGAATGCGCCGCCGTATGTCTCTGACGCTGGGCATATCCTGACCCTGGTTTCGCCCCTACTGGAACGTCGGCTTGAATTCGTTGACGGCTGCGGTGATCTGCTCGCTCAGTTCGTCCGGGAGGTTGCCGGATTCCCGGATGGCCTGACCGAATTCGGGATGCGTCGCGTTCAGATGGCGCAGCATCTGCTCCTCGAACGCGCCGAGGCGTTCCAGCGGAACGTCCTCCATCAACCCCTCGTTCACCGCGTAAAGGACCAATACCTCGTCGCCCAGGTTGAGCGGCTGGTACTGCCCCTGCTTCAGGGCTTCGGTGGCCAGCTGACCCCGGGCCAGCTGGGCCCGCGTGGCCGCGTCCAGGTCGGCGGTTCCGAACTGGGCGAAAGTAGCCAGCTCGCGGTACTGCGCCAGGTCCAGCCGCAGGCGTCCCGCCACTTGCCGGACGGCGCGGGTCTGGGCGGCGCCGCCCACCCGGGACACCGAGAGGCCCACGTTCACTGCCGGCCGGATACCGACGTTGAACAGCTCCGGCTCCAGGTAAATCTGGCCGTCGGTGATGGAAATCACGTTGGTGGGAATGTACGCCGACACGTCGCCGGCCTGGGTCTCGATGATGGGCAGGGCGGTTAGCGAACCGCCGCCGTTTTCGTCGTCCAGGCGCGCCGCCCTTTCCAGCAGCCGACTGTGCAGGTAGAACACGTCGCCGGGGTAAGCTTCGCGGCCGGCCGGCCGGCGCAGCAGCAGCGACATCTGGCGGTAGGCCCAGGCGTGCTTGGTAAGGTCGTCATAGACGATCAGCACGTCCTTGCCCTCTTCCATGAAAGCCTCGCCCATGGCGCAGCCGGCGTAGGGGGCGATGAACTGCAACGGCGCGGAGTCGGCGGAACCCGCGTTCACCACAATGGTGTGGTCCATTGCGCCGTATTCTTCCAGGATGCCAACCACCTGGGCAACCTTGCCCTGCTTCTGCCCGATGGCCACGTAGATGCAGATGAGGTCGGTGTCCCGCTGGTTGATGATGGTGTCAATGGCGATGGCCGTCTTGCCGGTGGAGCGGTCGCCGATGATCAACTCGCGCTGCCCGCGACCAATGGGAATCATGGCGTCGATGGCCTTGATGCCGGTCTGCACCGGGGTGTCCACCGACTTGCGCACCACCACGTTGGGCGCGGTGCGCTCGACGGGCATGGTCTGCTCGGTAACGACGGGGCCCTTGCCGTCCAGCGGCCGGCCCAGGGGGTCAACCACGCGACCGATCAGCGCCTCTCCCACGGGGATCTCAATAATCTGTCCGGTGGCGCGGACCCGGTCGCCTTCCTTGATGGCGTTGGGGTCGCCCAGGATCGCCGCGCCCACGATGTCCGATTCCAGGTTCAGGGCCAGCCCCAGGATGTCGTTGCCGAAGTCCAGCAACTCGTTGGACCGGACGCTCTGCAACCCCTGGATGCTGGCGATTCCGTCGCCAACCTGCACCACGGTGCCCACGTCCACGAGGGTCAGGTCGCCGCCAAACTCCTCGATCTGTCGCTTGATGAGAGATACTATCTCTTGTCCCCTGACTGCCATCGGCGAGTCTCCTTGTTTCTTTAGTTGCGATACCGGCGCCGGCGGTGAGCGCGGTTGATCATTCCAGGCACAACCGTCAGGCCGCCTGCGTCCGCACCACCTGGCGCATTCGCTCCAGGCCGGCGGCGGCGCTGCCGTCCAGCAGTTGGTCGCCGATCTGGACGATGAGGCCGCCCAGGATATTTTCGTCAACCCGGGCGCTTAACACTACCTCGCGACCCACCAGCCGGCCCACGAACTCCGTGATGCGTTCCAGCTCCGCCGGTTCCAGGGGCACCGCCGTGGTGACTTCCGCGCGCTGTCGGCCCAGGTGGTCGTCCAGCAGTTGGGAGTATCCCTCCTGCACGTCGCGCATGGCGGCGACTCCGCCCCGGCCTACCAGCAGGGACACCAGGTTGCGGACCAGTGGATGCGCCTCGGAGAGCACGGACTCGACGGCCGCTATCTTCCGTTCCTGTGGCACGTCGGCGTGTCCCAGGAACAGGGCAAATTCCTCGTCCCCAAGCACGTCGGCGGCCAGGCGCAGGTCCTGGTCCCACTCCTCGACCTGTTCATTTTCCAGGGCCAACTCAAAGATGGCCTGGGCGTAGCGCTGCCCCGACAAACGACTTGCCACGGCTTGCAGCCTCCCTGTTTCCTGTCGCCGGCGAGGGAACTGCCCGCAATCCGGCAGCTGTCCTCCCGACTGGATTCCCGCCCGCGCGGGAATGACGATTTATGATGCGATGGACGGGTTAGTTGCGGCGTAACGCCTGCTCCCCTTCCGCCAGCACCTGGTCAATGAGTTCCTGGTGGGCCTGCCGGTCAACCGTGCGCCGGATGATCCGCTCGGCGGCGGTGATCGCCAGGTCGCCGAACGCGGCGCGCACCTCGTTGATGGCAGCGTCCCGTTCGCGCGTAATGTCCGCCCGTGCCCGTTCCGAGAATTCCTCCGCGGACTGGCGCGCCCGGTCCATTTCTTCCTCGCGGAAACGCTCGGCAGCCTCACGGGCCTGGTCCAGGAGCCGCTGTCCCTCGCGCCGCGCCTCATTGAGTTCTTCCTCAATGGCGGAGCGCGATGTTGCGGCCTCTTCCCGTGCCCGGTCGGCGGCGGCCAGGCTTTCCCGTATGCTCCCCACCCGGTTGTCCAGGGCGTTGAGCAAGGGACGGTACGCCAAGGCCCCCAGCAGCACCAGCAGGATGATGTAGTTGATCAGGTAGCTGATCAGCGAGGGCACATTCAAGCCCAGTTCTACCATGTTGCTACACCACGAAGAGCAGGATGACGGCGACGATGAGCGAGTAAATGCCCAACGCCTCGGCGAACGCGATGGCGAGAATCATGTTGGTGGTGATGGAACCGGCGGCTTCGGGGTTGCGCCCGATCGCCCCCATGGCTCCCGCACCCAGGATGCCGATGCCCACGCCGGGGCCGATGACGCCGATGGCGATGGCTAGGCCGGCCGCCAGGTACTTGGCGCCCACGTCGCCCAGGCCGCCTTGCGCCGCGACCGAGAGCAGTGTCGTGATCATTGAGAGGTCAAGTGCCATTGTTGAAAATCCTCCGATTCAAAGGTGGCCTTGTTTTACGTCCCCTGCGCAGTGTCGCGCCGGGGGCTTTGGACCCATATTTTGTTGCGCCTAGTGTTCCTCATGGCTTACCGCCACGGACAGGAACACCAGGGTCAGACCGGCGAAGATTACCGACTGGATCAGTCCCACCAGCAACTCCAGCCCGAACACGAACTGCGTCGCCACGAAGGGCACCAGGAAGGTTATCATCACCACGAGAATTTCGCCGGCGGTCATGTTGCCGAACAGACGGAAGGTGAACGAGACGATCCGCACAAACTCCGAGATCAGTTCCAGCAAACCAACGAACACGTTGATGATGCCGGACGGTCGTCCACGCAGGAGATCGCCGAAGGCGAAGAACTTTTTCAGGTAACCGAATCTGTGGGACCGGAACCCCCAGTATTCTACGAACACGAACGACACCAGGGCCAGCGCCAGCGGCATGTTCAGGTCGGTGCCGGCAGGGCGCAGCAGGTGCGCTTTGATCGCAAAGTCGCTCGAAACGGGACCGCCCTCGCCGGCGAAGCCGAATCCTATGGCCTGGTAAATGGGAATCAGGAAGATGGCCAACCAGGCGTTGAACAGGACGAAGAAGAAGATGGTGGCGACCACCGGGAAAGCCCGGCGCCCCATCTCCGGCCCGAGGATGCTGGACGCGAAGTTCAGCACCAGCTCGAACAGCATCTCGATCAGCGCCTGCAACCGGCCCGGAATGAGCTTCGGTTTGCGCGCGCCCCCGATGAAGAACACCAGCATGATGATGCTGGTCAGCCACGCCGACAGCATCGTGTTGGTGACGGCGAACTCCATGATGCCCAAATACTTACTTTTGCCGCCACCATCGTCCTTTCCTTCGCTTTGGCCGGAATCCGAAGCGGGCGAATCCGCTTTTTCTTTGGACTTCTCATAACCGGCGATAAGGAGGGCGTCCCGGGTGGCCGCAGGGAAGACAGGCTGGATCTCCAGGTGAATCGCCGGCTGCTTCAGGAACCCCTTCTCCAGCCCGAACATCTTGGAGCCCACCGCGCCAATCACGAACCCGACTATCAGCAGGACCGCCGAAGCCGCGCCAATCAGCAGCAGTACTCGTTTCGTCGTCACGACTTGCCGTTGCCTCCGTGGTCAGTATCCCGGCGTGCCGGTGAGGATGGCGGTTGCGGACCCCGACGCGAGCCATAGATAGCGGGGAGCACCATCCGGTACACCCCGTAGAAGGCCACTACGCTGCCGAGCACGGTTCCTGCCAATACCATCAATGCTACTTGGCCGGTCAGTTTGCCCAGCCATACGCCTCCAACTATCCCTATTACAATGCACGCGGCTACGTACCATCCCAGACCGGTGAGCCGCAGGGCAACGATCAACCATTGCGGCATTTCCGATTCCAAACGGCAGGCATGGTAGCATCGGGTTTCTGACGTGTCAATCGGTAATTTTGCAGAAAGCGTAACCGAAGTTACGAAAAAGCCCCGCCGCTTGGGGATCGGGGCTGCGTTTCAAAGTGTCGGCAACTGGCGTAACGGCCGTCGCTCTACTTCCGCTCAAAGTCTTCCATGTCCAGCTCGTTGATGAGATCGGTGAAAGCGGACAATCCCTGTAATTCTTCCTCGGTCACCTCCGCCGGAGCCGCCTCGCGGCCGCCCGACGACGCTACCGGCTGTCCGGTCTCCTCGTCCATGGATATGGCCGCCTTCTCCATCACCTGGTCGGACACGTAGATGGGTACCTCGGCCCGCACGGCCACCGCCATGGCGTCGCTGGGCCGGGAGTCGATTTCGTGCAGCTCGTCGCCGATCTTGATGACGATGCGGGCGTAGAAGGTTTCGTTCTGCAGGTCGCTGACCAGGATGTGCTCGACGGATCCGCCCACGGACTTGACCAGGTCCACCAGCAGGTCGTGGGTCAGGGGCCTGGGGACGCTCATGCCCTGCATCTTCACAGCGATGGCCTCGGCCTCGGTAGGGCCGATCCAAATCAGTAGAAAGAGGCTGGTCGCCAGTTCTTTTAGAACGACCACCCTCTGGTAGTTCATCTGGCTGATCCGGATGCTGTCGATTACCAGTTCACGCATCTGCTGCATTGCTCCACTGACTGCGTCCGGCGCAAGTTGGCCCGAAGGCCGGCAAAGTGCCGGCCGGCCGATTAGATTCTATACCCCACAGCTACCGGAGTGTCAAGCGAGCGGCCCTCCGCCAACGGTCAGCGCGTGCGTATGCGTTCTTCGATATCCTCGGGCGCGAAGTCCGTCGGCGAGGGTATGCTGGCGCTGGCCGCGGGGGGCGCGGCGGCGGCGGCCAGCGTGGAGCCGGCAAGCACGTCGATGCCCTTGCGGACGGAACCGGTGGCCGCGGTGAGTTCGCGCTCCAGGTCTCGCAAGGTGCGCAGGGCATAGGCGTCCGCCTGGTTGCGCCGGTTTTCGGCTTCCTGCTCGGCCTGGTCGATGATCCGCCGCGACCTCGCCTCGGCGTCCCGCAGCAGTTCCTCGGCCTTGCGTCCCAGTTCGTGGTCGTTCAGCCTGGTGCGGAACTCCTGCTCCATGTTCTGGCGCGCCTGGTTGGCCTCCGAAACCGCGGAGGAAATTATGTCGTCCTTCCGCGACAGCATCTCCCCGGCCCGGCGTATCTCCTGGGGGATCTCCATGCGCAACTGGGCGACCAGCTCGTTCAGCTTGGCCTTGTCCACCATCACGTTGCTGCTCAGCGGCACTGACTTGCTGGATTCGACCAGCAGCTCGATGCGGTCGATGATATTGTTGATGTCTATGATGTCCTCCTTGCGCCGGCGGTCGGATTGCCGGTAACGGCTACCGCTGCGGCAACGGGAATTTTTCGGCTAAAGCGTCGGCCACGTTCGGCGGCACCATCCCCGAGATGTCGCCACCCAACTGCGCTACTTCTTTCAGCAGGCTGGAGCTGATGAAGGTGTGCTCCTGGTCGCTCATCAGCGAGACCATGTCCACCTCCGGCTCCAGCCGGCGGTTCATAAAGAACATCTGGCACTCGTACTCGAAGTCCGGCCCGCTGCGCAGGCCGCGTATGATGGTGGCGGCGCCGGCTTCCCGCGCCGTCTGCACCACCAGGCCGGTGAACGGCCGCACTTCCACGTTGGCGATGTCGGCCACCGCCTCCCGCATCAGCGCCACTCGTTCCTCGGTATTGAACAGCAGGCTCTTCGACGGCGTGTCGTACACGGCGACGATCAATCGGTCAAAGAGCCGGGCGGCGCGCTGCGCCACGTTCAAATGTCCCATGGTCACCGGGTCAAAACTGCCCGGGTAAAGAGCGGTTACCATTCCGCAATTCTCCAGTCTCGTTTTCAGGCCGAACCCGCCGACCCGCAATAGTAAAACGCGATGGCGTTGTCTCCATAACTGCGCCGGTCGTACTGCCTCAGCCCGCCGACTCGCTCAGGCAGGGCCATCCGGCTGCTGTGCCCGACGACCACGGTGGCCTCCGCCTGCAACGCTCCGGAGTCCCAAAGCGCCGCCAGCGTCGGCGTCGGGTCGCCCATGCGGTACGGCGGGTCCAGCAACGCCAGGCCGTACGGTCCCGCGCCGGATTCGCCGAATGCCGGCTGGTTCAACCACCGCAGAACGTCCGCGCAATGAACCCGTCCGGCGTCCGCGTATCCGGCCCGTTCCAGGTTCTCCTGCAAATCCAGGCTTTGCCTCCGGTTGCGTTCCACGAGGTCGGCCCATTCGGCGCCCCGGCTCAGCGCCTCGATTCCGAGGCTGCCCGTGCCGGCGTAGAGGTCCAGGACCCGTTGGCTCACTACCTGCTCTGCATCCAAGATGTTAAAAATGGCGGCGCGGACACGTTCGGTAGTGGGCCGAACACCCGACACGGAAGGGCCTTTCAGCCTGATCCCGCGCGCGTCGCCGCCGGCAACGCGCATAGTGTTGGACTTGCGCGGAGGCATTGTAGTATCAAAAGGCGCGGCGGGGCATTTGTCGGTGTCTGCGTGTTTTCGGCGGTTTTGCGCGCTCAGTATAGCCTACCTGCTTGCGTGACCGCCGATGCCCGATTGCCGATGCGCGATTGCCGGCAACGCCGGGGCGTGGCAAACTCTACCCAAGCATTATTTGGCGACACACCGCGAGGCCAACATGACCCAGATGCTCCCACCCGAAGTGCTCAACCTCATCAACGCCGCCCTCACCGAGGACCAGGCGTTCAACGACCCCACCACCCAGGCGCTCATACCCGATGGCATCGTCGGCGACGGCATCCTGCGCGCCAAGGCCGCCGGCGTCCTGGCCGGCGGAGCGGTCGCCCAGGAGGTGTTTCACCGTATCGACCCGGCTCTTGAGGTCACCCTTCTATTGAACGACGGCGCCGACCTGGCCCCGGGCGCGGACATCGCCAGCGTCCGCGGCTCGGCCGCCTCCATTCTGCGGGCCGAGCGCACCGCCCTGAACTTCATGCAGCGCATGAGCGGCATCGCCACCGCCACCAACCACTACGTGCGCGCCGTGGCCGGCACTCGCGCCCGCATCGTCGATACCCGCAAAACCGCGCCGGGACACCGGTTCCTCGACAAGTACAGCGTTCGCATGGGTGGCGGTCACAACCACCGCCTGAACCTGGCCGACGGCATCCTCATCAAGGACAACCACCTGGAGGCGCGCGCCTCCCTGGAAGAGCCGCTGGCCGACGTGGTGCGCCACGCCATCGCCCAGGCCCCCCACACCATCCGCGTCGAGGTCGAGGTCGAGTCCTTGGCCCAGGTTCGGGAGGCGGTGGACGCCGGCGCCCACATCATCATGCTGGACAACATGGACGTGGACACCATGCGCGAAGCCGTAGGCATCATCGACGGGCGCGCCTCCGTGGAAGCCTCCGGCGGAATCAACATGAGCACCGTCCGCGCGGTAGCCGAAACCGGCGTGGACCTAATCAGCATCGGCGGCCTCACCCACTCCACCGAAGCCCTGGACATCTCCCTCGACCTGGAGTTCCCCCGGTAACGGCTTGCGGAGTTCAGCGGGAGTTTAGTTGGATGCGGCGATTCCTGGAACTGGCCCAGCGGGCCAAGTGGCCGACCTTGGCCGCCCTGGTCGTGCTTCTGGGCGCCACGTATTTGGACTGGTACTGGGTCTGGGGGCTGTTTTTTGCCTACTGGACGATCACGTCCATCGTGACGCGGCAGGCGTTCATCGTGCAGACGGTGCGCCGCGACGAGAACCCGGTCCTGTTCTGGCTGATCTGCGTTGCTTGGCTGGTGCTGGCGGTCCTGGTCATTCTGTATGACGCCTTTCCCGACGTCGCGGCAACCTGGATCGGGGACTGAGCGGATTATGGCTAATAGCAAACTCATGCCGGTACTGCCGGTTGCCGCCTACACGTCCCCGGAGTGGTTTGACCTGGAGCAAGAGCGCATCTTCTCACGAACCTGGGCCTATGCCGGTTTCGCCGAGGATGTCAGCGAGCCGGGGCAGTACGTCTCCGTACAGGCTGGGCTGAACAACATCTTCATCGTGATGGGCCGCGACCGGCGGCTCCGCGCCTTTCATAACATCTGCCGCCACCGGGGAACCCAGTTGCTGCGGGCGGTGGGGCACACCCAGAGCGCCATCGTCTGCCCCTATCACGACTGGACCTACGACCTGGAGGGTGCTCTGGTCTCGGTTCCTGACCGGGAGCGGCAGTTTCCCGGCGTTGACCTGTCCGACGTTGCTCTGAAGCCTGCGTCGGTGGACCTGTGGCGGGGGATGCTGTGGGTGCATCCCGACGAGGGCGCGGGCTCGATCATGGAATGGTTTGGCGACATCGAACCCCGGCTGGGGCCGCACCGGGTGGACGAGCTGGTGGAGTTTCCGGACACCCGCACGGAGCACTTGGTGGAGGCCAACTGGAAAATCGTGGTGGAGAACTACATCGACGGCTACCACTTGGCGCACCTGCATTCCGGCACCCTGGCGATGTATGACCATTCGCGCATCGCATCGCGGTTCGTGGGGCCGCACTTCGCCTTTTGGGAACCGCTCGTGCCGGAGTACGCCAAACGCATCGAGCAAAATTCGCCGTATCCGCTGGTTATCCCCGCGGAGCAGGCTGGCGCATGGGTACCGATGCTGTTCCCAGGCATTGGCTTGGCCGAGACCGAGAGCTCCTGGTCCGTCTTTCACGTCACGCCCCTCGCCCCGGACCGGACGCGTGTGGTGACCCGCACCAGAACAGCAAATGCCTCGATCTGGGCCTACATGCACCAGGCGGTCCGCTCCTACGGTTTCTGGGCTGGGCGGATCCGGGGCAAGTTCGATGGCGTCGGCGATTCCGATGACCCCATGGCGTCGGGCGACTTCATGGCCGAGGATGTGTACGCCTGCGAGCAACAGCAGCGGTCACTGCAAAGCCCCTACTTCGAGCATGGCCCGTCCGCGGTCCGGGGCGAAGCCGGCGTCCGGCGGCACCAGCAGCTGGTGCAGGAGTGGGTGGCGGGCGATGCGTGATGCGCGGCGAGTTTCACCGCCTGCGCGTGCTCGCAACCCAGGCGGAGACCCCACAAGCCACGAGCGTTGTCTTCGAGGCGCCGCCGGCGAGCAGCGAGACGTTCCGCTGGCGCGCCGGCCAGCACATCACCCTACGTCTGCGAATTGACGGCGCCGAGGTCCGCCGCACCTACTCCATCTCCGATACGCCGGCCAACGGGGCGCCCCTGCGCATTACCGTCAAGCGCGTGGCTGGCGGCCTCGTGTCCAACCACATCAACGACCATGTTGGCGAGGGCGACACGATGGAAGTGCTGCCGCCATTCGGCGGGTTCTGTCTGGATACCGACCCGCAGGCGCGGCGCACCCATTATTTCTTTGGCGCTGGCAGCGGCATCACCCCGCTGTTCGCGATGATCCGCTCCGTCCTCGCCGCCGAACCCCACTCCGTGGCCCGGCTCGCCTACGGCAACGCCAACGCCGACGCCATCATCTTTCGTGAAGCCCTAGCCAGACTGGAAGCTTCCGGCGGCGGCAGGCTGACCGTGCGGCATATCCTGTCCGCACCCGCCGATTCGTCGACCTTCGGCTACTGGCGGCGCGGCCGCATCGACGCCGACGCCGTCGCCGCCTTCATCGACGCCCATCCGCCCTACGCCCAGGATGCCCGCTATTACGTCTGCGGGCCGGGCGGCATGAATGCCGCCGTGCGTGCCGCCCTGCGCGGGCTGGACGTGCCGGACGTCCGCATGCAAAGCGAGAATTTTTGCGCGGTGGCGCCGCCGGACGATTCGGTCGTCGGGGTTGCCGCCGAGGCACGGGTGCGGCTCAACGACAACACGCTGACCGTCCCGGTC
>JAJDWF010000003.1 GCA_022825745.1 Dehalococcoidia bacterium
CGCTACCTGTCGCTGCGGGCGGTGTGGAATCGCGCGCCACGGGACATTACGCCGGCGGAGGTACACTTCTGGCAGGGATTCAAGGACACGCTGCGCAATTCGCAGTTCGTGGCGTTTTTGCCCACGTTCGTAATGTTCACGACCGGAGTGGGCATCTTGCAGGGATGGGTGCCGTTTTTCGCCGTGGGGGTGCTGCTCCAGGACAAGGACGGCACTGCGTCGAGCTTCCTGTCCATCAGCGTCATCGCCGGAGTGGTGGCGGCCGGCATCGTCATCTGGATGCTCTTTGCGGCGGGCCGGATCACCAAGCGACGAGTGTACGGCGTGTGCCTGGTGGTGAGCGGGCTGCTGTTCCCGCTGCTGGGACTGGTGGGCCTGGCGATGACCGGCAGCCTGCTGCTGCAAGGGCTGGCTTTCATGTTCATCGCCGGGATGCCCATGGCGGCGGTGTTCCTGCTGCCCAAGGGTCTGACCGCCGACATCGCGGACTACGACGCGCTGATGAGAGGCGAGCGGCGCGAGGCGATGTTCTACTCCACGCAGAACTTCTTTGAGAAAGTCACCTACGCGCTGCCGCCGTTGCTGTTGAGCCTGGTGTTGCAGTTGGGAGACTCGCCGGAGAACCCGCTGGGCATCCGGCTGGCGCCGCTGCTGGCCGGCGGGTTGGTGCTGGTCGGTCTGGCGCTGTGGCCGCGCTACAAGCTGCCGGACACGATCAACCGTGAGACCGTCACCAACGCGGGGCTGCTGCGCGCCGCCGCATGATGCAGCCGGGCTTCACGCGTCGAGTTGGGCGGCCAGGGCGGCAGCGTCGGTTACCGGGAGTTGGCAGGCGTAGTTTTCGCAGACGTAGGCGGTGGGCTGGCCGTCCTGCATGACGCGCTGCTCCAGGAGGGGAGAGTCCTTCAGCGGCGGGTTGGCGGGATCGCTCATGCCGACGGCGATCTTGTTGGGCATGAACCGGGCGCTGACTTCGCGGAGCATTGCCCGAGTGGAGTCCGCATCGGTGGGGCCGACGATTACGATTTCGCGGGGGAGCGAGACGTAGAAGTCGAGAGCGCCGAGCCAATGGCCGGTTGCGCCCGGAGCGCGGCCCATAAGCTGCTGCAAGGCGCGGAGTGGCGTAGCGCCCCGGGACGAATAGCCATCGTCGCCGGTGACGACGCCGAGGCGGAGCAGGACGTCGGTGGCCACGGAACCGCCGCAGGGCTGGGCGTTGTCGAATACGTCGCGGGGACGGATCACCAGTTGCTCGTGGTCGTTGCCGGTGTCGTAGAAACCACCGACGGCATCGTCCCAGAACAGCGCGTTCATACCGTCGGCGACGGCCACGGCCTCCTGGAGCCAGCAGGGTTCCAGGGTCGCCTCGTGGAGGGAGAGCAAGCCGTCGGCCAGGCAGGCGTAGTCTTCCAGATAGCCGAGGAGCTTGGCCTCGCCGTTGCGCCAGGTGCGGAGGATGCGGCCGTTGGGGTCCCGCATGTTTTCGAGGAGGAACGCGGCGTTGTTGCGGGCGGCATCGAGGTAATCGGGACGGTCGAGAGCGGCGCCGGCTTCGGCGAAGGCGCGTAGCATGAGGCCGTTCCACGAGGTTAACACCTTGTCGTCGAGGAGCGGGTGGATGCGCTGCTCTCGTACTTCGAGGAGGGTGGCACGGGCGCGGGCGATGGCGCCAGAGAGTGCCTCATCGGAGACCCCGCGTTGGGTGGCGTAGTCGGCCGGGGGGAGAGTTACGTTCAGGATATTGGATCCCTCGAAGTTGCCGCGCTCGGTGACACCGTAGTAGCCCATGATCAATTCGGCGTCGTCGCCCAGCAAGGGGCGCAACTCGTCGGGTGTCCAGACGAAGAACTTGCCCTCGACGCCCTCGCTGTCGGCGTCCTGGGCCGAGTAGAAACCGCCGGCGGGGTCGGTCATTTCGCGGAGGACGTAGTCCAGGGTCTCCTCGGTGATGCGACGGTACAGCGGGTTGCCGGTAATCTGCCAGGCGTGGAGGTACAGGCGGGCGAGCAGGGCGTTGTCATAAAGCATCTTATCGAAGTGAGGCACCAGCCAGTAGGCATCGGTGGAGTAGCGGTGAAAGCCGCCACCCACCTGGTCGTACATGCCGCCGTAGGCCATTTTCTGCAGGGTCTGCTCCACCATTTCCAGCGCGCGGGCGTTGAAACCGTGGCGGTAGTAGCGCAGCAGGAACTCGGGGGTCATGGGCTGGGGAAACTTGGGGGCGTTGCCGAACCCGCCGTTGAGGTGGTCGAACTGGGTGGCAAGCTGGGAGTAGGCGCTGTGCATGACCTCGGTGGTCAGGGGGGTGAAACCCCGGGGCATCTGGCCGGTGCGACCCATTTGGTCGGACAACTGACGGGTAACACGCTCAATTTCGCTCTTGTTGGTGTGGTAGGCTTGGCTGGCGGCGGCCAGCAGGCGGGGGAATCCGGGCATACCCTGACGGTCATCGGGAGGGAAGTAGGTGCCTCCGTAAAAGGGGCGGCCCTCCGGGGTGAGGAACACGGTCATGGGCCAGCCGCCGCTGCCGGTGAGCATCTGGACGGCTTCCATGTACACGGCGTCCAGATCGGGGCGTTCCTCGCGGTCCACCTTGATGTTGACGAAATGCTCGTTCATCAAGGCCGCGATGTCGTCGTTCTCGAAGGACTCGCGCTCCATGACGTGGCACCAGTGGCAGGCGGAGTAGCCGATGCTGAGCAGGATGGGACGGTCCTCATCCCGGGCGCGGCTCAGAGCCTCCTCGCCCCAGGGATACCAGTCCACCGGGTTTTCGGCGTGTTGCAGCAGGTAGGGGCTGGTCTCGCTGGCGAGGCGGTTGGGCATCGGGGGAACTCCTGTGAGGGGTGAATCCGGCGGCGGGAGCGCGGCGTATTCTAAAGCAATCAAACGTCTGCTAGAATCGCACGCAGACGCTCGCCAGCATAACAGATACTTTGAGGGTGAGCGCCGGGATTACCACTTGGCGACACTGAAGCGACATTCGTGGATCGGGGCGGTCCTGATACTGCTCCTGGTGACGGCTGTGGCATGCGCTCCGGCTACGGACGGGCCAGTCGTGGGCGTCGAGGGAATCGACGTCGGGAATACGTCGCCGCCGTTCGCGATGACGCTGACGGACGGTTCCGAGGTGTCGCTGAAAGACATCGTGGATGACAACCAACCGACGCACCTGTTCTGGTTCGCCACCTGGTGACCGGAGTGCCGCGCCGAGTTGCGGTCGCTGGATCCAATCGCATCGAAATATCCGGATGTAACTTTCTATGTCGTCTCGTACAACGAGCCGGTTGAAACCATTGCCGAGTACATTGAGGAGGGCGGATACACCGACGTAATTCCTGCCGGGCCGGTGGGGACCATGCTGGCGGACCTGCAAGTCACCCGGCAGATGGCCATGATGGTCGTCAACGGGAACGGCATGATATATCACCGGCAGGTGAAGGGAAGCGCCTCGACGTGGGAACCCTACTTTGAGGCATTGACCACCGATCCGAAAGCCATACCGCCTGAGGTTGAGATACAAAGGCAAAAGGACCAAAGACAGCAAGACTTGCAATTGCCAAGTTGATGAGGATAGTACGCGGCGTCGTTGACGCCGAAGGCCGATAGAGATGAACATAATACGTACTTTTGCCGTGGTCGCGATAGCGGCCGGTTTGCTGACGGCACTGGTTGCCTGCGCGTCCGGGTCGGAGCCAGCGCCAACGTCTCCGGCGTCGTCGCCGGCCCAAGCCGCCGCCTCGCCGGCCACTGCCGTAGCGTCGCCCACCGAGGCGCCGGCGATGCAGGCCACGACCGCCGCGCAACCCACGGCGCAGGCAGCGTCCGCGACGGAAAGCCCGGCGACTGCGAGTCCGGCTACCGACACGCCGGCGCCACAGCCGGCGGCGACGGCTGCGCCAACGGTGCTGGCGCCCGCGCCAACGGACACAGCGGAACCGCCGGCGACGTCAGCGCCGACGGCTACCGCCGCGACCGCAACCGACACGCCGGCGCCGCCTACCGAAGCGCCTGCTGCGGCTCCGACGGCGGCTCCACTCGCCCCGGCCGCGCCGGAGGGGACGAATGTGGGGGAGACTCCGCCGGCGTTCGTGATGGAAAGGTCGGACGGTACGCAGATCGCGTTGACCGACCTGACGGGGTCGGGCAAGCCGGCGTTCATGATGTACTTCGCAACCTGGTGACCAACCTGTCGCGCCGAGTTGCGGACGCTGGCCCCCATCATTACCGAATACGCGGATCAGATCGATTTCTACCTGGTGTCGTTCAACGAGAGCGCCGGCCGGTTGGAGAGCTACATTGACGACAACGGCTACTCAAACATGACCGCCACGCAGCCGGTGGGATCGATGCTGCGGGACCTGAAAATCACCAGCCAATCTTCGATGATCGGGCTGGATGCGCAGAGCGTAATAACCTTCCGCAAGGGATACGGCGGACGCGGGGATTACGCGGGGGCGTACCGGCAGTTGGCGCAGTAGAAAGGGGCAGGGGCAGGTTCGGCACCCGCCCCAACGAGCGTTACCTGGCGGCGGGGGTGCCGGCTAGTTCGGCGGTGAGCATAGCCTGCACGTCGGAGAGGGGCATGGCGCCGCGGTTGTCGCCGTCGCGGGTGCGGACGGCGGCGGCGTTGGCATCGGCCTCGCGGTCGCCGACGACGAGCATGTAGGGCGTTTTCTGGAGTTGGGCCTGGCGGATTTTCTGGTTCATGCGCTCGCTGCGGTCATCCACCTCGACGCGGAAGCCGGCGTCGCGCAGTTGGTCGGCCACCTGCTCGGCGTACTCGTTGTGGCGGTCGGCGATGGGGATGACGACGGCCTGCACGGGAGACAGCCAGAGTGGGAACGCGCCGGCGTAGTGCTCCACCAAGACGCCGAAGAACCTTTCCAGGGAACCGAGGATGGCGCGATGGACCATGTAGGGCTGCACGCGGTTGCCCTGCTCGTCCTGATACACCAGGCCGAAGCGCTCGGGCAGGTTGAAGTCGAACTGGACGGTGGTGCATTGCCAGTCGCGGCCCAAAGCGTCCTTGATCTTGATGTCGATCTTGGGGCCGTAGAAGGCTCCGCCGCCCTCGTCGATGCCGTACTCAAGGTCTCGCTCGACCAGCGCCTGGCGCAGCGACTCGGTGGCGTGGTCCCACATTTCGGGTTCGCCGACGTATTTTTCGGGGCGGGTGGACAACATAATGTCGTAGTCGTCGAACCCGAACGCGGCCATGATCTCGAAAGTGAGGTCCAGCACGTCGCCCACTTCGGCGGCCACCTGGTCGGGCAGGCAGAAGATGTGAGCGTCGTCCTGGGTGAACCCGCGCACGCGCATGAGGCCGTGGAGGACGCCGCTGCGTTCGTAGCGGTACACGGTACCCAGCTCGGCGATGCGCAGGGGAAGCTCCCGGTAGCTGCGCAGGGCGGAGCGGTAAATCTGGATGTGGAAGGGGCAGTTCATCGGCTTCAGGAAGTATTCCTGCTCGTCGATTTCCATGGGCGCGTACATGCTGTCGCGGTAGAAATCGAGGTGGCCGCTGGTCTGCCAGAGGCGGGCGCGCCCGATGTGGGGCGAGTAAACGATGTTGTAACCCCGACGGTAGTGGATGTCGCGCCAGTAGTCCTCGATGAGGGAGCGCATCACGCCGCCTCTGGGGTGCCAGACGATGAGGCCGGGGCCGATTTCGTCGTGGACGGTGAACAGGTTGAGCTGGCGTCCCAGGGCGCGGTGGTCGCGGCGCTCGGCCTCGGCCAGGCGCTCCAGGTGCGCTTCCAGCTCGGCCTGGGACTCGAAGGCGGTGCCGTAGATGCGTTGGAGCATCGGGCGGTTCTCATCGCCGCGCCAGTAGGCTCCGGCGGTGTGCAGCAGCTTGACGGCGGTAATCTCGCCGGTGCTGGCGACGTGGGGGCCCTGGCAAAGATCGGTGAACTCGCCGTGGCGGTAGATGCTGATAGTACTTTCGTCGGGCAGGTCGTCGATGATTTCCTGCTTGAACGGCTGGGCTGAGAACATGGACTGCGCGGACTCGCGGCTCAACTCTTCCCGCAAGAAGGGCGCGTTGGACTTGATGGTGTCGAGCATCAGCGCCTCGATGCGTTCCAGGTCCTCCGGCGTGAAGGGCCGCTCGACTTCGAAATCGTAGTAGAAACCGTCGGCAGTGGGCGGGCCGATGGCTACCTTGGCCTCCGGGAAGAGCTGCACAACGGCGTCGGCCATGACGTGGGCGGCCGAGTGGCGCATCCGGTGGCGCAACGATTCTACGGGGTCGTCAACGGCGTGTTCGGGGGTTCCGTGGTCGAGCATCGGGGTTACCTGCCTGGTGCGTCAGTTCTTACCATCAATTATAAAACCAAATGGCCCGGGGCGTTGTCGGGCCAGAGTGGCAAAGTTCCGGCGTGGCTACATAGCCCGTGGAATGTCGGTGTGAGCGAAGTCGTTGCCTTTAAACAACAGCGGCAGACGGCGAACTGATGCCAAGGCGTAGGCGAAAGTATCGCCAAAATTGAGCTGCGCCGGGTGGCCTTGCCCTTTGCCGTAGCGCTGGTACGCATAGGCAGCGACCCATAACTGGGGTTCGTCCAGCGGTTCGAGGTGAATAAAGGAACGCTGAAGAAACGAAACGGCTAGCCGATAGATGTCTTCCCCTCGCCCGGTCGCCACTATCATCAACTCAACCGCCGTGCCGATGGACACGAGCACTTCTCCATCTTGTTCCATGGCGGCTAGAAAATCCGAGGCATCAGCTTCGTTTGTCAGCACCGAAACGATTGCGGAGGTGTCGGAAACCATCATCTAGGCAGTCCCCGGTCATCGTAAAGTTCTTCCTGCCAGACTCTCGATGGAGGGTTGTCGTCGTCAAAGGGATGCTCTTCCCGCCAGCGGCGCGCAGCCGCGACAATGGGCGCCATTTCCGCAGCGACCTCTTCGGGCGACAGCTTACGACGCGGTGGAGACACTTTGGCCTCCAACTCGGCCACGGCCATAATCAGCGCCTGCTCAGGCGCGTCCGGGCCGTCCATGCCCAAGCGATGGGCCAAATCAGCCAAGCGCGCTTCCATGTCGGGCGTCAGCGTCATAACCATGTTCTTCCTCAGTGCCAGGGGATTGGCTCCGCTCGGTGTGGGCTGCCTGTTTGAGAGAATTATAGTCGATGCCCCATCGGTACTGAATTATTATAGCCGATGGCATTGGACGGATTCGGCGGGGAGAGAGCGGAATCCGTTGGCGGTACGCGCATGTATAATTGTTCCGGCAACGCCGCGGCTGGAAACGGGCCGCGACCCCAGGAGGAACCGGGCACTATGGATGAACTGCGCCAGCAATTAGCCGACATGGCCGTCAAGGTTGAGGCGGTCGTGGAGCGTCTTTGACCTTGCCGGCAGGGAGAAATCCATCGGTGAACTGGAGGCTGAGGCGGCGGCGGCCGGTTTCTGGGATGACCCCGCGTCGGCCCAGCGCAAGATGCAGGAACTGGGCAAGTTGCAGTCCACCGTAGGCGGATGGCGTGGGCTGCAAGCGCAAGTTGCCGATTTGCTGGAGCTGACCGAGCTGGCCATGGAGACGGACGACGAGAGCCTGGCCGAGGAACTTACCGCCGAAACCGACGCCGTGGCCAATCGGCTGGTCCGGGCCGAAATGGAGCTGACGCTTTCGGGGCCATACGACGACCGGCCGGCGATCCTCACGATACATTCGGGGGCCGGCGGCACCGACTCCCACGATTGGGTGGAGATGCTGACCGGCATGTACGCCGGGTGGGCGATGTCCGACGGCCGGCCGGTGCAGGTGCTGGACACGGCCTACGGCGACGAGGCCGGGCTGCGCACGAGCACGATGGAAATCGGCGGCGAGCACGCTTTCGGATACTTGAACGCGGAGGTGGGCGTACACCGGCTGGTGCGCATGTCGCCCTTTGACCCGGCGCGGCGGCGGCAGACGTCTTTCGCGCGGGTGGAGGTACTGCCGGCGGCGGTGGGCGAGGACTCGGAGGTGGAAATTCGCCCGGAAGACGTCAAGATGGACTTTTTCCGTTCCAGCGGGCCGGGCGGACAGAACGTGCAGAAGGTGGCGTCGGCGGTGCGGCTGACCCACGTTCCCAGCGGAATCGTGGTGTCCTGCCAGACGGAGCGGTCGCAGCACCAGAACCGGGACTACGCCATGCGCATCCTGCGGGCCAGGCTGCTGGCGCGGCAAGAGGAAGAACGGGAGCGGGAACTGTCGACGCTGCGCGGCGAGCGGGTGTCCGCCGAGTGGGGCAACCAGATTCGCAGCTACGTGCTGCACCCGTACAAGTCGGTGAAGGACCACCGGACCGACCACCAGACGGGCAATACGGACGCGGTGCTGGCCGGGGAGATCGACGGGTTTATCGAGGCCTACCTGGTGAGCAAGCTGGGGGAGGGCGGTTAGCCGGCGATATTGGGCGGGTTGGAGGTCAGCAGGTGGCCCATGTGCTCGCGCTTGGTGCGCATGTAGCCTTCGTTGGTCTCGTTGGGCGGGACAGTGAGGCTGACCCGTCCGGCAACCTCGACACCCAGGCCGCTGATGCCGGCCATTTTGTGCGGGTTGTTGGTGACCAGTTGCACACGGGTGATGCCCAGGTCTTTCATGATCTGCACGGCCAGGTCGTACTTGCGCTCGTCGGGCTGGAAGCCGAGGGCGACGTTGGCCTCGATGGTGTCCATGCCGTGGTCCTGGAGCGCGTAAGCCTTGATCTTGTTGTGCAGGCCGATGCCCCGGCCTTCCTGCCGCAGGTAGATCAAAGCTCCCGACCCGTGTTCGAAGATCATCTGAAGGGCCATGTCCAGCTGTTCGCCGCAATCGCATTTGAGGCTGCCAAAGGCGTCGCCGGTGAGACACTCGCTATGGACGCGCACCAGCACGTCGTCCCCCGGAGTCCAATCGCCGACCACCAGCGCGGCATGTTCCCCGCTGTCGATGACGCTGTTGTAGCCGATGATGCGGGCGATGCCGTGCCTGGTGGGCAGGTTGGCTTCGGCGACGCGGGAGACCAGGGTTTCGCTCATGCGCCGGTGGGCGATGAGCTGGGCGATGCTGAAGATCTTCAGGTCATGTTCGCCGGCGAATTGCTCCAGCTCGGGCATCCGCGCCATGGTGCCGTCGGGGTTCATGATTTCGCAGATGACGCCGGCCGGATAGGCTCCCGCCTCGTTGCACAGGTCGATGATGGCCTCAGTGTGGCCGGGCCGGCGCAGCACGCCGCCGGGATTGGAGCGCAACGGGAAGGTGTGCCCCGGGTGGATGAAGTCCTCGGGCTGGGTGTCCGGGTCAATAAGGGCTCGGATGGTCTCGCTGCGGTCAAAGGCGGAGATGCCGGTGGAAGTGCCGCGCTTGTAGTCCACGGAGGTGGTGAACGCGGTAGGTTGGGGCGACGTTGAATTACGGCTCCGCAGCAGCGGGATGCGGAGTTCTTCCAGCCGCTCGCCCAGCATCGGGACGCAGACCAAGCCCCGGGCGTGGGTCACCATGAAGTTGATGGCGTCCGGGGTCGCGTGGTGCGCCAGCAGGAACAGGTCGCCTTCGTTCTCACGACTCTCGTCGTCCACTACGATGAGAAATTTTCCGGAGGTAAGGTCTTCCAGAGCCTCGTCAAGGCTGCATAGGGGCATTATTCCTCCGGGTCGTGCTGGCGGCGGTAGGCAATGAGGTCCTCGATGGACAGGATGTTGAGGTCGAAATCCTCGGCCATTGGGATCAGGTCGGAGAGGCGGGCCATGGTGCCGTCCTCTTTCATGATTTCGCACACCACGCCGGCGGGGTACAGGCCGGCCAGCCGGCACAAATCGACGATGGCCTCGGTATGCCCGGGCCGCACGAGAACACCGCCCTCGTGGTAGCGCAGCGGAAACAGGTGGCCGGGCTGGATGAAATCCTGCGGCCGCGAGTCCGGGTTGATCAGCGCCTGGATGGTGGCGGCCCGGTCACCGGCGGAGATGCCCGTGGACGTATCGATGGCGTAGTCCACCGGCATGGTGAAGGCAGTGGGCAGCGGGGAGTCGGAGTTGCGGCTGGGCAGCATGGGGATGTCCAGCTCGGCGAGACGTTCCGCCGTCATGGGCATGCAGAGCTGACCGCGAGCGTGGGTCACCATGAAATTGACGGATTCCGCCGTGACATGCTCTGCCGGCAGCACCAGGTCGCCTTCGTTTTCGCGATCCTGATCGTCAACTACGATGAGGAATTTCCCAGCCCTGAGGTCCTCAAGACCCTGTTCGATGCTCGCCAGTTGCATCTTGTAGCAGTTTCCGTTGACCGGTATGGAAGTCAACCCAACCTGGATTGGAGGAGGCTTTCCACGTACTTTGCCAAAATGTCCGCTTCCAGATTAACCCGGTCGCCAACCGATTTTTCATGCAGGTTAGTATTCTGCATCGTGAAGGGGATCACGGAAATTGTGAAGCGGCGTTCCGTTCTTTGTACCACCGTGAGGCTGATTCCGTCAACCGCGATGAAGCCCTTTTCAACGATGTAGGGAACCAGTGAATCGGGGGCTTCGATCTCCATGATGTAGCAGTCGGCTTCGGGTGTGAGGCCCGTGATAGACCCGGTCCCGTCCACGTGACCCTGCACGATGTGGCCGCCCATGCGGTCGCTGGCGGCCAGGGCGCGCTCCAGGTTGACCGCCGAACCCGGCCCGGCCTCGCCCAGCGACGTGCGACGCAGGGTTTCCGGGGCGAGGTCAACGGCAAAACTGTGGCCGTCGAATTCCACCACGGTGAGGCAGGCCCCGTTCACGGAGATGCTGTCGCCGATTTTGACGTCCGACAGCACGTTTTCGGCGTTGATGACGAAACGATAGTCGTGGAGGCCGGATACGCGGCCCACCTCTTCAACGATTCCGGTGAACATTCAGTCGCCTCCATTGATTGGATACCCGGTAATCAGCCAGTCCGGGCCGATGCGTTCGAGCCTGGCGCGTTCGAGCCGCAAAGCGTCGGCGATGACGGTTGCGCCGGCGCCGGCGATGGGAGAGGGAGCGCCGGCTCCGCCGATGAGCATGGGGGCGACGAAAGCGTCAACCCGGTCGATGAGCCTGGCGTCCAGCATCGCGCCGAGCACCTGGCCGCCACCCTCAACCAGGACGCTGACCATGCCCTCGCTGCCCAGGTATTCCAGGAGAGCGGACAGGTTGACGCGGCCATCTGAGCCGGGGAACTCGCGCACGTCGGCGCCGGCGTCTTCAAGAGCGCTGATTCGGTCGGCGGGCACGCCGGCGGATGTTGCAATGATAGTGCGCCCCGGCTGCCTGAACATACGGGCGCCGGGAGGGGTGCGCCCGCTGCTGTCCACCACAACGCGGACGGGTTGCAAGTCTGAGGGCAGCGGCTCGCCGTCGGCGTCGCGGGCGGTCAGCTGGGGGTCGTCGGCCAGGGCGGTGCCGATGCCGACCATGATGCCGTCCAGCTCTTTACGCATCCGCTGGACGCGCTCACGAGCGTCCGGCCCGGTGATCCATTGCGACGAGCCGGTGCGGGTGGCGATCTTGCCGTCCAGGCTCATGGCGAACTTGGCGACGACGAAGGGCCGGCCGGTGGTGACGTGCTTGGCAAACGCCTCGTAGAGTTCGTCAGCGTCCGGGTTGTGTTGCGACTCCACGGAGATTCCGGCGGCACGCAGGGCCGACACGCCGCCGCCGGAAACCCTCGGGTTCGGGTCGCCCACGGCGTACACTACCCGGCTGATGCCAGCAGCGATGATGGCGTCGGTGCAGGGCGGCGTGCGCCCATGGTGGCAGCAGGGTTCCAGGGTGCAGAACAAGGTCGCGCCCGCAGCGGAAGACCCGGCCTGCTGCAACGCTCCGATTTCGGCGTGGCTCTGGCCCGGGGGCAGTGTGTATCCCTCGCCGACCACGGCGCCGTCCCGGACGACCACCGCGCCGACGGCCGGGTTGGGGCTGGTGCTGCCCAGGGCCCAACGCGCCAGCTCGATTGCCCGGTGCATGGGGTGGTCGGTGGTAGTCATCTGGTCAGCGGAGCGGGGGAATGACTGGATTCCCGCTTTCGCGGGAATGACGGTGTGGGTTGGTGGGGAATTCAGTCCGCGAAATCCTGGTGGAAACGGCTGGCGGTGGGGCCGGACTGGCCCTGGTATTTGCTGCCCAATTCCGGCGAACCGTAGAGCCTTTCGGCGGGTTCGGTGAGGCGCAGGAACGAAATTTGCCCGATTTTCATGCCGTGATACAGGGCGATGGGCAGGCGGGCGACGTTGCTGAGTTCCAACGTGAGGCGACCGCTCCAGCCGGGATCGACGAAGCCGGCGGTGCTGTGGATGAGCAGGCCGATGCGGCCGAGGCTGCTCTTGCCCTCCAGGCGGGCCACCAGATCGTCGGGCAGCTCGATGTGTTCCAGCGTGCTGCCGAGGACGAACTCGCCGGGGTGCAGGATGAACTGCTCGTCGCCCTGGATTTTGACCTCCTCGGTCAGGTCGGCCTGGGACTCGCGCACGTCAATGTAGGGACGCCGGGAGTTGGAGAACACCAGGAACCGGTTGTCCAAGTGCAGGTCGATGCTGGCCGGCTGAATGTTGGCGAAGTCGATGGGATCGACGACGATTCGCCCCTCGTCGAGTTCGCGGCGGATGGTGCGGTCGCTGAGTACCATGAGCTTTTGACTGCGGCTGGCGGACCCTGCCGGACTAGCGGAGCTCGAACACGCCGTGGACGGTGACGGTTACTTCATCCTCGCCCACTAATACCGAGGTGCTGGGGCCGGACTCCGCCGCCATGGCGAAAGCGAATTCGCGGACGCCGCCGAATACGTCGGCGACCGGAGTTTCGGAAATGACCAGTAGCTTGCCCAGCGGACGCCCGGAGAATTGCGCCAGTTGCCGCGCTTTCTCATTCATATCATTGACGGCGGCCTGGCGGGCTTCCTTCTCCAGCTCTGCCGTGTCGGAGAAAGCGAAATTCAGGTAGTTGAACTCGATGTCGTTCCCGCCGGCGGCGATAACCGCGTCGATTATCGTGCCTACGGTTTCGGTGTCGCGCACGGTTACATTCAGGCGGTTGCTCACGTTGTAACCCTGGAGCCGGCGCTCATTGGCGCTCCAGTCGTACTCTGGGTGGACGCCGAAGTGGCTGGTCTGGATGTCTTTCGACTCGATACCGTTGGCGTCCAGGGCGTCGAGCACACTATTCATAGACGTTGCCGCCTGCTCCCGCGCCGCCGCTACCGTGTCGGCGGTGACCGATACGCCCAGCGACAGATTGGCCAGGTCGGGAACGTCGCTGGCGGTGCCGGTGCCGAACACCTGGATCACGTCGTAGGGGAGACCCGTCAACTGGTTGGCGGAACCGGTGGCTGGGGTCGGCTCCGTCCGGTCCCGTTCGGTCAACGCGGCGACGGGCGACAGGCCGAATGCCCAGGCTGCGACGACCAGGGCCACTAGCACGACAAAGGCCGGCAGGATGTATTTCAACGGGATTTGGTAGGACACGTAGAGCCTCCTTGCGGGCTAGCCCTGGAAGTTGACCCGGCCGCCGAGCAGGGCGCGGGCCATGACGAACTTGTGGATTTCCGAGGTTCCGCCGCCGATGCGGGCGTGGCGCAGCATGTGGTACCAGTGGGGAATGGGCATATCGAGGGTTTCGCCCATGCCGCCGAATATCTGCATAACCTTGTCGATGCTGCGCCAGCCCCACTCACCGGCGGCGTACTTGACCATGGACGCCTCCACGCGGACGTCCTCTCCGGCGTCGGCGCGGGCGGCGGTCTCGCGGGCCACCGAGCGCAGGGCGACGATGTCCATATATACGTCGGTCAGCATCCATTGGATGGCCTGGCGGTCGGCAATGGGCCGGCCGTAAGTTACGCGCTCCTGGGACCAGTCAATCGCCATCTGCAAGGCGCGGGTCAGAATGCCCAGCGCCATTGCGCCACGGAGCAAACGGTCGTGATGCACCAGCCACTGCTGGCCGAGGTTGAAGCCCTCGCCCACCTCGCCGAGCACTTGGGTTTGCGGCACGCGCACGTTGTCCAGGTGGATGTAGTGCTGCTGGGCCTTGGTGGGCACGACCCAGACGCGAATGGGCTCGAAGGTTACGCCGGGCGTGGGGTTGTCGATGATGAACATCGTGATGCCGCCGCGCTGCCGTTTGTCCGGGTCGGTGACGGCCTGCACCAGCAGGAAATCGGCGGAGGCGGCGCCGGAGATGAACATCTTGGTGCCGTTGAGAATCCAGTCGTCGCCGTCGCGGACGGCGCGGGTCTGCATCATGCCGCCGGGGTCGGAACCGGCCTGGGGTTCGGTCTGGCCGAACGAGTAGTACAGGTCGCCGTTGATGGCGGGATAGAGGTATTTCTCCTCCTGCTCGGGGGTGCAAGCGCCAATCATGAACATGGGCACCGGCGACGTGGGCAGGTGCACGATGCTCTGGTGAACCTCCTCCTCCAACACCAGATGGCCCAGGGCGCCCATGCCGCCGCCGCCGTACTCCTCGGGCACAAAGGACGTGTAGATGCCGGTCTGCTGGGAGAGGTGGTTCAGGCGACCCCACTGGTCGGCGGACAAGGTTCCCAGAACGCCGGGGACGGTTTCCAGCACGCCACGCGGAGCGCCGTTCTCCGGTTCGCCTTCCTGTGGCGGGTGCGCCAGGTATTCGGGTTCCAGGGGGATGCACTCATCCCGAACGATCTGGCGTACCGTATTTTTGAGCGCGTCAAGCGCCGGGGGCAAACCGGTCTCTGTGGTCATTCTTACTCCGACTGGTTATTGCAGTTTGATTGAGGGCCTATGCAGGCTCAGTGGAACGGGCAGACGTACCTGAGCGCGGCCACCGCGGGGTCTTCTTCCCCTCCGGTCGCCAAGCGAGCGACGTACTCGCCTTCGGCGGGTGCAGCGGGCGTGGCGGTGGCTTCGATCACCGCCAGGGCGGAATGAACCCCGCCGAACACGATGGCAACCGCGAAAACACCCACGATGCAGAGGCCAATGATTTTGCGATTCATGGGTTTGACCTCCTGCTGAAAACTCCGGTATGTCCGGCGGGCGCGCCATGGGTGTCGCGTTCCGGTTTCAATTATAGTGCATACCCGCCGGGAGTGCGCTGAATAGGTGATAGAATACAGCCGCCCACGGGGAATACTTCATCCAGGCCATCCATACATCCAGCGCCATGACCAGCCAACTGCTACGCAATCTGCCCAGCGTCGAACGCGTCGTGAGCAGCGATGCTCTGGCCGACGCCGTCTCGACCTACGGGCGCGATTGGCTGGTGGACCTGACCCGCGACACGCTGGAAGCGGCGCGCCAAGACATCCGGGCCGGTGGGCCGGCCCGATGCCTGAAGGATATTGCCGAGGCGGTAAAGCGCACGGTCGATGAACTGGTGACGCCGTCGCCCCGGCCGCTGATTAACGCAACGGGCGTGGTGATTCACACCAACCTGGGCAGGGCGCCGCTGAGCAAGGCGGCCATCGCCGCCGCCGACGCGGTGGCTCACGGGTATTCCGACCTGGAAATCGACCTGGCGACGGGAAGACGCGGCTCACGGCAGGCGCATTTGCAGTCGCTGCTGAGACAGATCACCGGCGCGGAGGCCGCGTTGGTGGTGAACAACAACGCATCGGCATTGCTGCTGGGCCTGTCGGCGCTGGCAACCGGGCGCGAGGTTATCGTAGCAAGGGGCGAGGCGGTGGAAATCGGCGGCGGGTTCCGCATCCCGGACGTGCTGCGCCAAAGCGGCTGCACGCTGGTGGACGTCGGGACCACCAACCGCACCTACGTGCGCGACTACGCGGACGCGGTCTCGGACGACACCGCGGCGTTTCTCAAGGCCCACGCCAGCAATTTCCGCGTCGAAGGATTCACCGCAGCGGTGGCGGAACGGGACCTGGTGGAACTGGGAGAGCAGACGGGGATACCGGTGCTGCACGACGTGGGCAGTGGGGCCTTGCTTCCAACCGAGCGGTACGGATTGGCCCACGAACCGATGCCGCAGGAAGCCATCGACGCGGGCGTCGGGCTGGTGTTTTTCTCCGGCGACAAGCTGCTGGGCGGGCCGCAGGCCGGCATAGTGGTGGGAAAGCAGGATCTGGTCAGCCGGCTGGAGCGGCATCCATTGGCCCGGGCGGTGCGCATCGACAAAATGAGCCTGGCCAGCCTGACTGCTACCCTTACGCACTACCTGAGCGGGAACGCGGAGTCTGAAATACCGGTATGGCGCATGATTTCCGCGCGGGCCGAGGCGATAAAATCCCGGGCGGAACGCTGGCGGGATGCCATCGGCGGGTCGGCGGGCTACGAAACCGCGGTTGTGCCGGCGCGGTCGGCCATAGGCGGCGGCAGCCTGCCCGGGGAAACGCTGGACTCCTGGGCGCTGTCGATATCGTCCAACGGCTCCGGTTCCGGCCCGGAGTCGCTGCTGTCGGCGTTGCGGGAGCGTGCCACACCGGTCATCGCCCGCATTGAGGACGACACGGTGCGGCTTGATCCAAGGACCGTCCTGCCCGAGCAGGATGATGACATAATGATAGGACTGGCTGAGGCGTTGGCCTTTTGACACAAGCTTTCTGGATTCCCGCTTTCGCGGGAATGACGGGAGAGACACAACGTGACGGATTACTTGTTGGTGCATGGAGCAGGCCAGGGCGCCTGGAGTTGGGGAAAAGTCTGGGGGCACATGACCGCCCCGGTGGAGCATCCGCCCCGGTTGTACCGCCCCAGGCAGGCGGTGCGGGTCCGCGCGGTGGACCTGCCCGGGCAGGGTTCCGACGCCCATGCGGACGCAGGGTTGGTGGACATATCGGAGGCGGTCCAGACGATTACCAAGGTCGTTGAGCGCGAAGGGTTCAGTGATTACATAATCGCGGGTCACGGACTGGGCGGCACCATCGCTTTGCAGGCGGCCACCGAACTGCCGGCCGCGCCCAAGCGCGTGGTCCTGCTGGCCGGGATAGTGCCGGCAAATCGCAGGGCGCCGGCTTCCGCGTACCCGCCCCTTGCCCGTTGCGCGCTCAAGATGTGCGAAGTCGTGGGCTCGTTGATCGGCCGCGACGTTCAAGTGCCCAGGAGCCTGGTGTCCGGCTACGTGTGCCGGGGTCTGGACCCGATGCAGCGCGTGGAAACGGTGGGGCATCTCGGCCCACTCCCGATCCGCATGTTGACCCAGCCGGTCGCCTTGGACCTGGACGCTTTGCCCTGTCCAGTGACCTACATCGTCTTGAGGGACGACCGGCTTATCTCGCCGTCGCAGCAGCGGGCGATGGCCGCGCGCATCCCGGACGCGACGGTGATCGAGCTGGAGGCTGCCCACCAGGCCGCGACGCAAAAGCCCAGGGAACTGGCAGAGCTGTTGCTGGCGGCCCAATGAACCCGTCCCCGGCCGAGTTGGCGTCTTTCGTCGCCGACCTGCACGTCCACTCCCCCTACGCCTTCGCTTGCAGCAAGGCGCTGACGCTGGACAACCTGGCGGCGTGGGCGCGGCGCAAGGGGATCGACCTCCTGGCCACCGGGGATTTCACCCATCCCGCGTGGGCTGCGGAGCTGAGCGCCAACCTGGTTGCCGGTGCGGACCGGCTGTACGAATACGGCGGCGTTCGCTTTGTGCCGGGAACGGAAATCAGCTGCGTGTACCGCCAGGGCGGCCGGGTGCGTCGCATCCACATGCTTACGCTGATGCCGACGCTGGACGCCGCGGCCGAGTTCACTCGGCGGCTCTCCCTTTACGGCAACCTGTCAACCGACGGCCGGCCCACGGTGAGCCTGTCGGCGCGGGATTTGCTGGCCCTGGCGTTGGACTGCCACCCGGAGGCCATCGTCATGCCGGCCCACGCCTGGACGCCGTGGTACGGAGTCTATGGCTCGCGGGGCGGGTTCGACAGCCTGGAGGAGTGCTTTGGAGACCTGTCGCACCTGATCACCGCCGTTGAGACGGGGCTGTCGTCGGACCCGGCGATGAACCGCGCCGTGCCGGAACTGGATACCCGCTCCATAGTTTCCTTTTCCGACGCGCACTCGCTGGGTCGCCTGGGCCGGGAACTGACCGCTTTCGCCGGGGAGCTTTCGTGGGACGGCCTGGTCGCCGGCTTGCGGGACGCGGGAGTGGCGTTCACGGTGGAGTTTTACCCTGAGGAGGGCAAGTACCATTACAGCGGCCATCGCAGTTGCGGCGTCGTGTACGGGCCGGCTGATGAGGCCGCCAACGGCACGGACTGCCCGGTTTGCGGGCGCACTCTGACGCTGGGCGTGCTGCACCGGGTTTCGCGGCTGGCGGAACGTCCCATAGGGGACGAGCTGAAACCCGATGCACGGGGCCTGATTGAATCGGACGATCGGCATCCGCCTTTCGCCCGGTTGATTCCGTTGCAAGAAGTCATTGCAGCCGTGCGCGGCGTGGGCGTCAACACCCGGCGGGTGATGCGGGAGTACGACGCCGTAATCGACCAGGTGGGCAGCGAGTTGGCCGCCCTGTTGTATGCTTCGGAAAGTGACCTGCTGCCGGTGGCCGGAGAAACCCTGACGGAAGCGATTGTGCGAGCGCGTACCGGAGAGGTCACCGTTGAGCCGGGATATGATGGGATTTACGGTACCGTAAAGCCGGTAAGCGAGCCGCTGGCAGCAAGCCAGCCCACCCTGTTGTGACCGCCCGATTCGGATAATTAGCTATGGACGTCGCGCTGCGCCGGATGCGCCCTGAGGACATTTCCCAGGTCATCGAGATTGAGCATGAGGCTTTCTCGCCGGGCTGGGTGGGCACCCAGTTCCGGCGGGAGTTGAGCAGCCGGCGTTGCCGGTTCCTGGTGGCCTACCTCACCGACGAAGACGATGCGCCGGAAAGCTACGTGCCGGCCGAGGCTGGCAGCCCGGGCGACTCGTCAATGTGGGGCAGGATGGTGCGGGGCGTCAGATCGGTTTTCGGCGGGTCCGGCGGCGAAGGCGGCGACCGGCTGGCCGGATACGTAGGAATCTGGTTCCAGGGGGACCAGGCGCACATCACCGAGATTGCGGTGCGTGAGTCCCTGCGCGGCCGGGGCATCGGGGAACTGCTGCTCATCGGAACGGTGCGCGCCGCCTACGAGCAGGGGTTGGAGGAAGTTACGCTGGAGGCGCGGGTTTCCAACTTCATCGCCCAGCGCCTCTACGACAAGTACGGGTTCAACGAAGTCGGCATCCGCAAGAATTACTACGCCGACAACCGCGAGGACGCGGTGATCATGACCACCGACCGCATTCACACCGGCGCGTACCGCGAGAAATTCTCCGGCCTGCAGGAACGGTTCTTCGAGCGCTACGGCGAGGTCAGCATCGAAATCTAGGTCGGTTGACCGATTCCGTGCGCCTTGCTAGAATGCCCGGCAGTCTTACCGTCTGGGTGGTCATGCTTACCATTGGATTAACGGGAGGGATTGGCACGGGCAAAAGCGCAGTCGCCGATCTGTTGCAAGAGTTGGGCGCGTCGATCATTGACGCGGACCAGTTGGGACATGAAGCGTACACCCCGAACTCCGAAGCATGGCGGCAAGTTGTGGCGGCGTTTGGACAGGAGATACTGACTGCCGACGGAGAGATTGACCGGCGCAAACTGGGCTCCATCGTGTTCGCGGACCCTGACGAATTGGCCCGACTGAACGCAATCATGCACCCGCTGATGGCCGGCATGGTCGAGCAACGAAAAGCCGAGCTGAAAGCCGGCGGCCAGTCCGTCGCCGTGGTGGAAGCCGCAGTGCTTTTCGAAGCCGGTTGGGACTCACTGGTAGATGAGGTATGGACTACCTACGCTCCCGTTGACACAGTGGTGGAACGCCTGCACGCCCGCAACGGGCTCAGCGAGGAAGAAGCAAGGAAACGAATCAACTCACAGATGTCTGTCGAAGAGCGCAACCGGCGCTCCCACGTGGTGGTGGACAACTCGTCCGACCTGGCCGCGCTGGAGCATGGGGTGCGCGATCTCTGGCAGACCCGAGTGAAAGGACAGGTAAATCAAAGCAATGGTTGAAGCGAACATCGAACTGATGGAAGACGAACCCAGTTTCAAGGAATTTGCCATTGAGGAGTTCCTGGTTCGCAGCGAGCCCTACTACCGGGCCGTGGGCGACGAGTTGGAGCTTTTCGAGGCCGCTTACGAGCAGCACATTCCGGTACTGCTCAAGGGGCCGACCGGCTGCGGCTAGACCAGGTTCGTCGAATACATGGCCTGGAAACTGGGCCGGCCGATCACGACGGTCAGGAACCAAGCGTCGCAGGAGATGCGCGAAGGCGAGGTTCGGGTTCCGCTGGTAACCATTGCCTGTCACGAAGACCTGACCGCCAGCGACCTGGTGGGTCGCTACCTGCTGGACGCCAACGGCACCCGCTGGATCGACGGCCCCATGACCCGCGCGGTCAAGGCCGGAGCCATCCTGTACCTGGACGAAGTGGTCGAAGCGCGCAAGGACACCACCGTGCTGATCCACCCGTTGACCGACCACCGCCGGATCCTGCCGGTGGAGAAAACCGGCAACATCATCGAGGCCGACGACCGGTTCCTGCTCTGCATCTCCTACAACCCCCACTACCAGAGCGCCCTGAAAGACCTGAAGCACAGCACCCGGCAGCGGTTCATTTCCATCGAGTTCGACTACCCGCCCGTGGACGTGGAAGCGGAGATCGTGGCCAAGGAAAGCGGTTGCAGCGATGAGGACGCCCACGCCCTCTCCCGGCTGGGCGAGAAGATCCGCAACCTCCGGGAACACGGCCTCGCCGAAGGCGCCAGCACCCGCTTGCTGATTTACGCGGGACGCCTGATGCGGCAGGGCATACCGGCTCGCCGCGCGTGCCAGGTGGCCATCGTCTGGACGCTGACCGACGAGGTAGAATTGCAGCGCAGCATTGAAGAGGTGGTGTACTCCATCTTCGAGTAGCCACTGGAGGCTGCATGGGTGAAAGCACCCTTGACTTGATCCGCGACGCGCTGACGCGCCGCACCCCCATTACTGCCGCTCCGGAGGGATTGATGCCGGCGGCAGTAATGCTATTGTTGTATCGCAAGGACGGCGACTACTGCGTGCTGTTGAACAAGCGGTCCATGACCGTTGAGCACCACAAGGGCGAGATGTCGTTCCCCGGCGGCGCAAAGGATCCCGAGGACACGGACTTTGAAGATACCGCGCGGCGGGAGACCTACGAGGAAATGGGAATCGCGCGGGACGACATAACGATTCTGGGCAGGCTGGACGACAACGTGACCCGGTCCAACTTTCTCGTAAAGGTATTCGTGGGCACAATACCGTATCCCTACGAATTTCAACCCAGCTCAATCGAAATTGCCGAGGTGGTGGAGATTCCCCTGGGCGTCCTGCGGGATCCGGCCAGTTGGCGCTGGGACTCTCGAATTGAAGACGGCGAACGCGTTGCGGTGCGGTCGTATGGCTACCAGCAGCATCTGGTGTACGGCGCAACCGCAAAAATCCTTGACCAGTTCCTCGAAGTCGTCGAGGACGGGCTGACGAAGGAGGGCAATACCCTTGACTAATACCGCAACCGGCGAGCTTCTAGCCGAACTGTCAAAACTACCTCCCGCGGTGACGGAGGCTTACGAAGCCGTCGCTGACGCGATGGGGGAATCCTTCAGCGACGAGGAATTGGCGCTGTGGGCCAAGGAGGGCGTCGCCATCGGCACCCAAACCGTGCGCTCCTGGGAATCCGCCGTCGAATACTACCGAGTCAGCCCGGAGGTAGCCCGTTCGCTGGCCTTCGCGTCCTTCATGCAGTGGGCCCGTTGCGGCACCTATCTGTCCCAGGATTCGCCGACGCTGGCCGTTGCTTTCTTCAAGGCAAGCCCTACCATCGTGACCAACCTGCGCCCGCAGTACATCCCAAGGTGGGCCGGCCTGGGCCGTTCCCTGTACAAGGGAACCTGGAAATCCAGCACGCTGGCGGCGCGGTTCTTTGAAGTCAGCCCCGACCTGGTGCGGAACCTTCCTTTCTGGGACGTTGAGGTCTTTGCCTCCCTGATTGAAGCGCTGTCCTACAAGTCCTACGACGTGGCGGCGGAGTGCCTGGTGCTGGGCCGCGACGTTCTTCCCGGCATGGGCCGCGAGCGCGAGGCGTTCCTGTCCATGTCACGGGCGCTCACCGACACCAGTTGGCGCGAGGTCAAGGCGTGCCTGGAGATGGCGCCCCGGGCGTTGCAGCACGTGGAAGAGGGGCAGACCGGCCGGTTCCTGCGGCTGGGCGAAAGGCTGGCCAAGATGGGCCTGAGGGACACCTCGCGTTTCCTGTACGACGGAGCGCAGGCGTTGTCTCACGTGTCCGCCGGTTCGCAGGGGCACATACTGGACCTTTGCGAGGGGCTGCTTGCGACCACGCCCGATGCCGTGCCGCCGTTCCTCAAGAGCCTGGACCCGGTGTTGAACCGCATCACGCTGCCACAGTTGGACCAGTGGTACCAGCAGGGCGTGGAGCTGCTCAACGAAAACCCGGAAAGCGGCATCGCCTTCTTCAAGATCGAATCCAACACCTCGGAAGCCATGCTGGAAACCCTGTCGTCCAGCCTGGACCTGGAACGGGTCAAGGGCATCATGCGGCTCTACACCCGCGCCCTCTCCGGAGCCAACATCGAGGTGATGAGCACCGAGGAATTGGTGCGCCGGCAGATTGGTTGGGTGGACCAGGACACGGCTTCCACCGACGGCACCAAGGTGTACTTGCCGCCGATGATCGACAACTACAACGACAAGGCGCAGAACTTCGCCTGGTTCAAAGTAGTGGCGACTCACCAGGTTTCGCACCTGGAATTCGGCAGCTTTGAGTTCGAGTTTGACCGGCCGGCCCACGTCTTTGACGACCGCCGCATCGCGATGGAGGAATCGATACAGGCCAGGATGGAAGCAATCCGCACGGCAGCGGTGGAAAACCTCCTGGTGCAGGACATGAACGTGAGCGTCGGGGCGGAAATGGGCGAAGGCCCCGGCGGCACGATGCGCGTTTACACCGACATCGGCCGCTTCCTCGCGCTGTTTGAAGACCGGCGCATGGCGTTCGACCTGTTCAGCGTGCTGGAAGACTGCCGGCTGGACTACCGCATCAAGACCGACTATCCCGGCATCCGTCGGCCTGCGCTGGACGTGCAGCGGGACGCGCTGGCCCAGCGGCCCCGGGTTGAGGAACTGCCGTTGCAGGAAGCCCTGATCGAGCTGCTGGTCCACATGAGCCTGGACCGGTTTGAGGGCCTGCTGGTGCCCCAGGAATACCGGGAAGAAGCGTACATGCTGGCGCGCATCATGCACCGGCTGCGCACCATTCGCGCGTCCATCGAGGACACCGCCGAGGCGTCGCTGCGGGCCTATGAGATCATCTCCCGCCTGCAAAACGAGCAGCAGCCCGAGGATGAATACCAGCCGGAAGACCTGGACGACCCGGGCGAGTTCTCCGAAGAGGAATACGAGGCGCTGCTGGACAAGCTCCAGGCCCAAATGGAAGAGCAGCAGGGCGAACAGGGCGAGGGCGACCCCTATGAATCTCCCGAACCCGTGGAATATCGCGGCGACTTCAAGCCCGAGATGGTCCAGCTGCTCACCAAGCTGCAAATGGACCAGAGCCAGATGGGCGATGCGGAGCCGATGACCCAGGAGGAACTGGAGCAACTGCTGCAGGACAGCGCCGAGTTGGAACTGGACGCCCAGGAAGGCGACGTTGACCAGAGCATGGCGATGTTCGCGCAGAACATCATGAAGGAGGCCGGCGTTCCGCCGCCGTCCAACGACCCCGGCCGGGGTTACGGCCCGATCCTGCACGATGACGACGCCGGCGGCGAACTGGAAGCCCTGGAACCCAAGACCTTCGTGTACGACGAATGGGACTTCCGCGCCAACGACTACAAGCCGCGCTGGTGCATCGTCAAGGAGAAAATTCTCGACGAGGGCGACGTCAATTTCTACAACGACTCTTTGCGGAACTACTCGTCGCTGCTGGCGCACATCAAGCGGCAGTTCGAGCTGATCATGCCGGAGACGTGGCGCAAGACCTACCGCCTCATCGACGGCGAGGACATCGACCTGAACTCGGCCCTGGAAGCGTGGGCCGACCTGCGCATGAACGTGCCGCCGGACGAAAAAATTTACTGGCGCCGCAACCGCGTCGAGCGCGACGTGGCCGTGGTGTTCCTGCTGGACATGTCCGCGTCCACCGCCGAGGCCATCGACGAGGGCCGACACTCGGTTGACGACCGGGACGCGCCGGACGACCCGGTGGAGTACATGGTGTGGCTGCGCCGGCGCCGGGAGGGACTGGTGCGCCGCCATTACAAGCGCATCATCGACCTGGAAAGGGAAAGCTGCGCGCTGCTCATCAACGCCCTGGAGTCCATCGGCGACACCTACGGCATCTACGGCTTCTCCGGCTACGGGCGCGAGAACGTCGAGTTCTACGTCATCAAGGACATCGAGGAGCAGTTCAACGACAAGATCAAGCGGCGGATCGACAAGGTGACTCCGCTGCACGCCACCCGCATGGGCTCGGCCATCCGCCACGCCATCACCAAGCTGGAGAACCAGGACGCGGCCACCAAGATCATGTTCCTGATCAGCGACGGCCGGCCGCAGGACCGGGGGTACAGCCGGGAGGGCGTGGAGAAGGAATACGCCGTCCACGATACGCACCAGGCGCTGGTTGAAGCCAAGCGCAAGGAGATCACCCCATTCTGCCTCACGGTGGACAAGGCGGGGCACGACTACCTCAAGACCATGTGCGGCGACCTCAACTACGAGGTGCTGGACGACATCTGGGCCTTGCCGGAACGGTTGCCGATGCTCTACCGCTCGCTGACCATGGTGCGGTAGCCGGCAAAGAAATGCCAAAAAGAAAGGGGGCGGGTTTTGAACCCGCCCCTGACTTTTCCTGGACCGCCGATTTTCTGAACCAGCGACCGCTACGGCGCGACTTCCGTAATCAGCTTGCGCAACTCGGTCAACGCGGTGTTGCAGGAACGGCGCTTGATCACCAGCCGGCGCGGCGGCGTGCGCAGGGGAAACTCGTGCACGTCTTCGCCGTGGCAGATGGCGATGTGAATGGTGCCGGGGCGATGCCCCTCAAACTCCTCCGGTCCCAGCACGCCGGTGACGCCCAGGCCGAAGTCGGCGTTGGTAGTTTCCTGGGCGGCCAGCGCCATGGCGTTGGCGGTGGGCTGGCTGACCACGCCGTGCTCTGCCAGCACGTCCCCGGCCACGCCGGCGGCGATGATGGCGTCGGCGGTGTAGGCCACGCTGCCGCCGCGATACCAGCGATTGCTGTCGGGCGCTTCGGTGATGGTGTTGGCGAGAAATCCTCCGCTGACGGATTCCATGGTCGCCAGCGTCATGCCGCGGGCGGTGAGCGCCGCGCCCACGGAGAGTTCGGGCGTCTCGTCGTCATAGCCCCAGATGTACGGCGCCAGCCGCTCGTGGATGGCGGTTTCCACCGGGGCGATCATCTCGCGGGCGGACGATTCATCCACGGCGCGGGCGATGATGCGCAGGTGGATGCCGTCGGCCTTGGAATAGATGCCCAGGTACGGATTCTCCAGGCCGAAATACTCGGAGATTATTTCGTCAACCGAAGCCTCGCCCAAGCCCAACGTCTTGATGTTGCGGGTGATGGTGACTTCGGTGTCAATCATCGTTTTCAGCCTGGCGTCGATCTCGTCCTGCCACATGGCCCGGTTTTCACCCGGAGGTCCCGGCATGATGATGATGTGCTTGCCGTCCCTTTCGGCCCACCAGCCGGGAGCGGTGCCGTTGCGGTTGGTGATGAACTGCGCCGACGGGATCAGGTGCGCCTGCTTGACGTTGTGCGCCGGCATATCCTGGCCGCGGTTGCGGAACCACTGCCGCAGGTTTTCCAGCTCGTCCTCCTGAACGGTCGGCGTCTCCTCCAGGGCGGCGGCCACAGCCTCGCGCGTCAGGTCGTCTTGCGTCGGCCCCAGCCCGCCGGTGGTGAAAATCACGTCGGAGCGTTCCATGCCCCGGCGGAACGCCTCGGTGAGCTTGGGCAGGTCGTCGTCGATGATGCTCACCTGCTGCAAGCGGATGCCCAAAGGGGGCAGGCGCCCGGCGATCCAGCTGGCGTTGGTGTCCGTGAGCTCGCCCATCAACAGTTCGGTACCGATGGAAATAATTTCCGCGTTCACAACAGCCTCCTTGATGGGTGGCTCATGGGCAATCGTACGGCCGGCTGACCGGAGGTTGCGTCACCAGGCAGATGGTCCGCTCCCCGCGAACCGCGTTGATTACATAAACTATCGGGTCATCGGGCAGACCGGCGTAGCGCACCAACACCTGGGTGTTGCCGGCCTCATCCAGGATTGGCTGGCCTTCCCGATCTACTTCGATGTGCTCGCCGCCGATGTAGAACTCAAAGGTCTTTTCGGCGGTCTTGACGCGAACCGTGGTTTCGGGAGGGGTCAAGCCATACGCGGGATCGTCCGTTCCGTCTTCGTCCACGTGCCAGCCGCCAAAGGTATCCGGCCCGCCGGGCTTGCCCGGCTGACCGTACCATTGGAACTGCTGAGGCCACCAATCGGGTTGGACTATGGGCGTTGATTCGCCGTCAACAGTGGCGTACCAGGTCCGTTCCTGGGGATTGGGCGAATAGGTCACCGTCGTGCCTTTGTGAGTAATCTCCAGCTCCTCAATGTCGCGGAAATCCACGTCGTAGAAATAGCCCAGTTCCAGCGGCGGCGGGACGAAAGGCGGGCTGACCACCAGGCAGTTGACCACACGGGCCCAAACCTCGGGCACCGTGAACAGCTGCGTGGTGCCGGACACGCTCAGGTAGTTGTACTCTTCGTCGGGCGTCTTGTTGCCCAGGCGGAACTCATGGGACAGGCCGGTTTCCTCGGTGATGATGATCACGCTTTCCGGCGGTTCCAGGCCGTACTGCGCCGGGTTTTCGATGGTTTCGCCCAGCACCCGGTTGACCTTTGGGCCGCTCAACAGCAGCGGCGTGCCGGCCCACCGGTCCTGATACACCTGGGTACGTTCCTCGCCCTCCACAATGAACCACTTGCCGCGTCCCAAGTCCTTGTCATAAGCGATGGACTGCATCTCGCCCGTAATTGAAAAGCGCTCATCCGAACACTCGAGGGAGTCGCCCGGCTGCCCCTGGTGCATAACCTCGATATGCACGATGGCGTCGTCGTCAATGCGCCACGCCCAGGGCGGGTCGTTGGACGGCTCGGGCCGGTCCCAGGGCCTGAAGTACAACGCCAGCGCCCCGAAAATCACGAGCACGAAGACGAGCAGAATGGTCAGCCTGATATTCATAGGGGAGCGTCTGCACGGCCTATCGGCGCACCCACCAGACGACGACGGCCATGATGCCCATCAGACCCGGCAGCAGCAGCCAGGTGGAGAACCGGACGAAGTTGAACTCGTTGGCGTCCAGGTTCCACTCCCGGTACACGAACTCCCGGTCTCGGATGGATACCAGGGAGAAGTCGCCCATGAGGTAGTTGGCGGAGTTGAGGAACAGCGCCGCGCTGGAGCCCCGCTGCACGTTGCGGTTGGCGATGAAGTCGGAGTCGCCGAACACCGCCATGCCGGCAATCTGGTTGTCCGGCGGCCTTTCCGTGGGAGCCGGCACGCCTACGGGAGCGACGATGTCCAGGTAGATGGCCGGGAAGAAGATGCCCTGCGGATCACCGTCGATGGGGTCGGTCCGCTCGATGTCGCTGATGAGACGCGCGGACTGGGTGGTGGCCGCAATGGGCACCGGGAGGCGAGCGGTTGAATCGTCGATAACTGGCTGGAGCGCGGCGGCGCCGGGCATGAAGGCAACGTTCAGCGGCTGGCCGCGCGGCGCGACGATTTCAGGGGGCGCCTGCGGATTGTAGATGCCCACGCGCAGGGTACGGGGCGCGTTGGGCTGCGAGCCTTCGACGTCCCTGATGTAGCCTCGCTCTACTACTACGCCCCAGAATGTCAGGAACGCGCGGAAGGAGTTGTGGGTATCCGGCTCGGCCAGGAAGATCAGCCGCGCGCCTTCCCGACGGGGTTCGCCGGCCATGCGGCCCGCATCGGTGTAGCATCGCCCTTCATCGCTCCGGTGAAAGCCTTCCATGTAGCAGTTCAGCGCGTCGGCGTGGGCCGGCGGCAGTTCTCCCGTCGGGCCGGCGATCACCAGCAGCGCGGCATCGTCCGGTACGGTTACGTCCTCATCCGTGGGCGACCAGTTCAAGCGTTCAACCGCGTAGTTATCGACTTCCAGACCGTCGCGAATCTGCTGGTAACCGTCGTCCTCCGAACGGCTGATATCTCGCTCGCCGTGGCCGGCCAGGAAATAGACCTTCTTGCGCTGGGTTTCGGTGGCTACCAGCAGCGCCGTGTACAGGTCCTGTTCCAGCCGGCTGTAAACCGCGTCGGTGGGCTGCACCAAGTCGGCGACGCCGGTCCCTACCGCCGAAACCGACAGGGTTTCATACACGGTGACTCCCTGGCTGCGGGCCAGGTCCGGCTCCTTTTGAGGATCGATGAACTCGTAGTTGAAACTGCCGCTGCGCTTGCTGAACTCGCTGAGCATGGTGTCAACCTTGCCGTGCCGGGTCAGCATGTCGATGTCCGGGATTTCGTCCGGGTAGTAGGCGATGACGTTGATGGGCCGGTCCAGGTCGTCCAGCAGGTCCTTGGTGCGATTGGCCAGCGAGAACTGGTTAGTTGCCGTGGTGTCGGCGCGGAAGTGATTTTCAAAGGCGACGTAGTTGATGAGGACCACCAGGCCGATGAACGCCGCCGTCATCACCACGGTGTTGACGCCGTATCTGCCGGTGCGACTGAAAAAGGCGGCGATTACCTGGCTGAAGTATGAGATCGCCACCAGCAGCACCAGCGCCGCGCCGATTCCCAGCACGATTCCGCCGTAGAGCCTCAGCGAACCCACGAAGGCGAGCAGCGACGCGCCGGCAATCAAACCGACTATCCCAGCGATCAGGATGGGCGCGTAGAAGACGGCGATGAAGTCAAATACCGGCTCGACAAACGAGAACAGCGTGCGGGACTGCTCGGCCAGGGCGTCCGTTTCGGCTGCCGCAGTGGCCTCTCCCTCACCGGCGGCCTGGCGGTCCCTGCCGCGGCGCCGGCGCCAGTCTCTTGGCGTGTCGTCGTTCCGTTGCTGGCTCATGCTATCTCCAGCGACGCGATTCCAGCGTGCGGATGGAAAGGAACAGGAACAGGGCCGTGACCGTAAGGAAGTACACGATGTGGGCCGAGTCTATGATCCCGCTGTCGAAGTCGTTGAAATGGCTGGTGAAGCCCAACTGGTTGAACACGTTGGCCCACACTCCGGTCACCACTTCGCTGATGAACGCCGTGGCGTACAGCACCACGAGGATTCCGGTGCCCACCACTGCCGCGATGATCTGGTTGCTGGTCAAAGTTGACGTGAGAATGCCCACCGCCAGCGCCGCCATGCCGTACAGCACCAGGCCCAGGTAGCCCGAATAGATCGGCCCCGGGTCGGGCGAGGCGAACAGCAGGAGCAGGATTACATAATATGAGGTCAATGCCAGCAGGAACAGCAGGAAAACCAGGCTCGCCATGTACTTGCCGAGAATCACTTCCCAGTCCCGCACCGGTGAGGTCAGCAGCAGTTCGATGGTTCCCAGCTTCTGCTCTTCGGCCAGCAGACGCATGGTCAGCGCCGGCGCCAGCGGGATGAGCAGGAAGGTGGCCCCCTGGAAGAAGTTGCTCAGGGACGCCTCAGGAAACGGGTTGCCCAGGTCGCGGACAAAGAAGAAACCGCTGAGGGCCATAAAGATAAGCGCCACGATGTAGGCCACCGGGCTGCTGAAATAGACCTGTATTTCTTTGAAAGCTACCGCTCGGATGGTTCGCATCGTTCGTTACGCAAGATCGTCTTCGTCGGTTTCCGCCGTGGTCAGCCTGAGGAAAATCTCCTCCAGGCTCATGCTGTTCACCTGCATGCTCAGCAGGCTCCAGTCGTGGCTGATGACCGTCCGGGAGATTTCGTCCCGCAGGTCCATCCCCTCCCGGTATTTCACGCGGTAGGCGTTGATACCGGGGCGTGGATGGTGGGTCACTTCGGTGGCGCCGTCGATTCCGCGCAGGACGGGCAGCACCTCGGCCGGCGGCCCGCCGATTTCCACTTCCAGTTGCTCAACGCCGCGCAGGTGCTGCGCCAGGTTGTTGGGGGTGTCCGCCGCCACGATGTGGCCTTCATGGATAATCAGCACCCGTTCGCAGATCATGCTGACCTCGGGCAGGATGTGGCTGCTCAGGACCACCGTCTGCTCCCGGCCCAGTTCCTGGATCAGGCCGCGAGTCTCGACCACCTGGATCGGGTCGATGCCGATGGTGGGTTCGTCCAGTACCAGCACTTCCGGCTCGTGCAGGATCGCCTGGGCGATGCCCACGCGCTGCCGAAAGCCCTTGGACAGCTTGCCGATGAGCGTTTTGTGGTAGTCGCCCAAGCGGCAGACGTCGATGACATCATCGATGCGCCGGCGTATGCGGCGGCCGTTCATGCGCCGGAGAGTGCCCATGTACTTCAGGTAGTTAGTGACGGTCATCTCGGTGTGCAGAGGCACCGACTCCGGCAGGTAGCCCACCCGCTTGCGCACCTCCAGGGACTTTTCCACCACGTCGAACCCGTCCAGCGTGACCGAACCGCGAGTGGGCGGCATGAACCCGGTCAGGATGCGCATGGTGGTGGTCTTTCCCGCGCCGTTGGGACCCAGGAAGCCCAGAATCTCGCCCCGGCGCACCGTGAAGTTCACGTTTTCAACGGCCGGATTGGGGCCGTAGTAGTGCGTGAGGTCCCGCACCTCGATCATCGCGTCCTCTGCAATGGCTTCGGCGGCAGGGGCGCCGTTGGTGGAGGCGGTTTCAGCGCTCATGGGATTGTCCGTGCGTGTATTGCGGTTGGGTTTGCCCGCCGGCAACCGTTGGTTGACATACGACGCCGCCGGGGAAGCGGATTGCCACACCGACGGTTTCGGATTGCGCGGGCGAAATTTCGCTTTGAATTGGCGTGGCGGCTATGATATTCTATACGCCGCATTTTCACAAGACGGCGCGGCCCCGTCCAACGGGGCTTATTTTTTACCCAGGGGCTGACGAGCAGAATGCACTTGATTATCGACGGGTTCGGCGGCGACGCCGATATGATGTGGGACACCGAACGGCTCCGGACATTCCTGGACGAGTACCCGGCGAATCTGGGCATGACCAGGATAACCGAGCCTGAAGTCCTGGAATATCACGGCCCGAACCCCGGCGACAGCGGCATCTCGGGCTTCGTAATCATCGCCGAGAGCCACATCAGCGTGCATACTTTTCCCCAGCGGGACTACGTCAACATCGACCTGTTCTCGTGCAAGTCCTTCGACCACGAGCAGGCCCTGGCCGACGCGCGCTCGCTGTTCGACCTGAAACAGGTCAAGACCTGGCTGTTGGACCGCGGGCTGGAGTGGACCAACGCCCGCCAGGGCGCCGCAGAAACGCACCGACAGCGTTCCGTCTTACAAGCGGTAGGGTCCAGTTCGCCGGCGGGCTGACGCAGCAACGTGAGCGGACTCCCGGTTCCGACCACCCCCGCCAACTTCCTGGCCCTGCCGCCGGACCAGTCGGCCCTGGAAACCGCGTCCGCCGTCCTGATTCCCGTTCCCATAGACAGCACCACGTCCTTTCGCAGCGGGGCGCGCTACGGGCCGGCCGCGATCATCACCGCGTCCGCCGGCCTCGAAGACTACGACCTGGAACTGGGCATCGACGTGGCCGAGTTGGGCATCCACACCGCGCCCGCGTTGGAGCCCCACGTCGGCGACCCGGAGCAGATGGCAAGTCGGGTGCGGCAGGCGGTCGCATACTACCAATCCCAGAACAAACTCACCGGAGTGATCGGCGGCGACCACTCCGCTGCCATCGGTTCCGCGTTGGCCTGCCTGGATAAATACCCTGGGCTGTCCGTGCTGTATATCGACGCCCACGCCGATCTGCGCGATGAGTACCAGGGCACGGGCTGGGGGCACGGCTCAGCGGCGCGGCGTATCGCCGAACACTGCCCGGTCTCGCTGGTGGGCGTACGCACGCTGGCGCTGGAAGAGCGGGATTTCATCGAGCAAGCCGGCATACGGGTGTGTTATTGGCCGCCGGGCGACGGTTACGTGGATGACATAATCGCTGGGCTGAGTCCTCAGGTGTACGTGAGCGTTGACCTCGATGCCCTGGATCCGGCGGAAATGGCGGCGGTGGGCACACCGGAGCCTGGCGGCATGCGCTGGCTGGAACTGGTCGGCCTGCTGAGGCGGGTCGCAGAGCAACGTCAGGTCGTGGGCTTCGACGTGTGCGAGTTGGCCCCCAACGAAGGCCCGCCGGCGAACAGCTACACGGCGGCCAAGCTGGTGTACAAGCTGGTCGCGTATGCCAGGGCCGTTTCTTGACAACGCCGCCGGCCCGACAATACAATCCCGGCATCCTGCGATGCGTGGCAACACGGCATCGCGCTTCACCGTAACTGGAGGAATCACCCATGCCAAACGAATGGCCCACAGTTCACTATAAGGAAGAAGGCATGCGTGAAGGCATGCAGATTGAGGACGCCAACATCAGCGTTGACGACAAGGTTGAGCTCCTCGACATGCTCTCGGAAACCGGTCTGCAAAGCATCGTCGTCGGTTCCTTTGTCAGCCCCCGTTGGACGCCCCAGATGGAGCGGATCGACGAGATCGTCACAAAGTTTACGCCCAAAGCAGGCGTAACCTACACCGCCCTGGCCCTGAACGCCCGCGGCGTGGAGCGCGCCCGCGCCTACTCGCCGCCGCTGACCATCGAGCGGGACGCTTACCCCCGCCTGTCCTGCCACCTGTGCGACGTGTTCGCCCGCCGCAACACCAACCGCAGCCAGATGCAGGAGATGGAACGCTGGCCCGGCATCATCGCCCAGGCGCAGGAGATGGGCATCACCGAGGCCGGCATCGGCTGCAACGCCTCCTGGGGTTCCAACTTCCTCGGCGAGTTCCCGGTGGACAGCCTGATGACGCTGCTTGAATACCAGCACGGCCTTTGGGACGAGACTGGCATCAACGTGCGCAGTTGCTCCATGGGCGACCCCATGAGCCACTGCACGCCGGCCAAGGTCGAAGAGAGCATCGTCCGCGTCAAGGAGCGCTGGCCGGAAATCAACCATTTCCGCCTGCACCTGCACAACGGCCGCAACATGGCCATCGCCTCCGCCTACGCCGCCATGCGCGTGCTCGGCCCCGAGGATACCCTTGAGCTGGACGGCACCATCGGCGGATTTGGCGGCTGCCCCTACTGCGGCAACGGGCGCGCCACCGGTATGGCGCCGACCGAAGACCTGCTACACATGATGGACGATATGGGTATCCCCACGGGCGTTGACATCGACAAGCTCATCGACTGCGTGTGGGCCGCCGAGCGCATCATCGGCCGCGAGCTTTACGGTCACGTCTCCAAGGCTGGCCCGCGCCCCCGCGCCAGCGCCGGCAATCTCTACGACATCAACATGCCGTTCGTGGAAACCATGGAACAGGCCACCCACTTCAAGAAGGGCGAGCAGATGTACGAGGGCGGGCTGTACCCGTACCGCGAGCCGGTCACCAGCCCCTACCGCGACCGCGTTGACCAGGGCTTGCCCGTCTTCGGCGAAGCCCCCAACGAATTTCCCTGGAACGAGGACTGGCTCCCCAAAGCCGAAAGCTAGCCCACATCAAAACGGCAAAACCAAAGGGGCGGGTTTGAAACCCGCCCCCCTTTTTGTCGCAACCCGTTGGGGTTGATTTGACGTTATGCCGACGCGCAGGCCACGCTGATGGTGTTCATCGCGGTGTCGGGCAACTGGTCGCTGGACCAGCTTGCGCCGCCGTCGTGGGTGCCGAACACCTGGCCGCGCCGCGTGCAGAAATAGACCTGCGACGGGTCCTGCCGGTTCACCGCCACGCCGAAGGTGGTACTGCCCGGGCTGATGCCCTGGTCGAAGCGCTCCCACGTGTCGCCCAGGTTGGTGGTGCGCATCACGCCGCCCTGCTCGCTGCCGAAATTCATGCCGACGCAGGCGTACAGCGTGTTGGGGTCGGCCGGGTCGCGCACCACGCCGCGCGAGTACATGATGTCCGAGAACCGGCCGAACTCGCAGTCCTGCCAGGACGCGCCCCGGTCGGTGCTGCGCCACACGCCGGTGCGGTTGGAAATCAGCACCGAGTTGGAGTCCGCGCCGCCCACGGCCACGCCGTGCAGGTCCAGCAGGTCAACGTCGCCCGCGAACTCGCTGTTGCGGATCGTCCAGGTGTTGCCGCCATCCGTGCTGCTGGCCGCGCCTCCCACTTCCAGGGCCGCGTACATATTGTTGGGGTTGCCGGCCTCGATGTCGATGCCCAGGATGCGCATGGCGAAGGCCATCTGCACCTGCTCGGGGTTGGAAACCGTGGCGATGTGGGCCCAGTTCTCGCCGCCGTCCTCGCTCTTGTAAACCTCAGCGCCCTCGGTGCCGGCGAACATGATGCTGGAGTCGTTGGGGTGGAACCGTATGGACCACACCACGCGGCCCTCGGTCATGTTCATGCGCTGCCAGTGATCGCCGCCGTCGTTACTGCGATAGATGCCGCGCTGGGTGCCGCAGAAGATGGTGCGCGGGTCGTTGGGATGGATGGCGATGGCGCGGGCCTGCGTGGCCGGCGCCAGGCCGTCGGTCAGCAAATCCCAGTGCGCGTCGCCCGCCTGCTTGCGGTACAGCCCGCTGGCTTCCGCGCCCACGTAAACGATAGTGTTGCCTGCCATGATCGTGCCTCCTTAGGTGTGACCGGGGTTGCCGGCGATATGGTGGGTGTTGCCGCCATTTCAGCAAACATAAGGGGCGATGTCAAACGCCGCTATTCCGCCAGGGATTCTCCACCGGCGACGGCCAGGGTCAGGCCCCATACCGAGGCGGCTCCCGACTCCTTCAAGGCGGCGGCGCAAGATTCCAGCGTGCTTCCCGTAGTGGCTACGTCGTCCACCAGGATCACGCTTGCGCCGCTCACGTCCAGGCCCGACAACACCCCGATGCTGCCGGACACGTTGACGGCCCGTTGGGCGGCGCTGCCGATGCCGGCCTGGGGTTCGACCGGGCGCGTGCGAAACAGCAGGTCTCTCTCGTACCGCAGCGCGCTGTGGTTGGCAACCCGGCGGGCCAGCAGTTCGGCCTGGTTGTAGCCGCGCTCCCGCAGCCGCCGGCGGTGCATCGGCACGGGAGCAACAATCTCGCCCGGCAGGGGGTTGGCGTCGAGATAGCCCGCCAGCAGGTCGCCCAACTGCGGCGCGCCGGCCTTGATGCCGCCGTACTTCAACGCCAGTATGGCCTGGCGGATTGCCCCGGCGTACCGGTACGGAGCGCGAACACCGTCAAACCGCCTGACTGATTCGGCGCACGTCTGACAGCGCGCGAAATCGCCGGGCGTAGCGCAGATTGCGCAGAACGGCGGCCGCAGCACGGGCAGGTCCGCCGCGCACTTGTCGCAGATGACGCTGCCCGACGCGCCGCAACCCACGCACTCGATGGGAAACAGGGCATCCAGCAGCCCGCGCCCCGCTTGCGCGGCAAGATCGCGGAACAGACCGGAACCTGGAAGCGCGGCCATGCTCAGGAGAGGTGGGAAGCGTTGCCGGACATATCCCGTTTGCGCCGTATGATTTCGGCGTCTCTCGGGAAGGCCAGGGGTGGCGGTGCGCCGGGAGCGAAAAATCCGAGGTCAAGGCACTCCGGCCCGGCGATCAACTCCCCGCCGGTCTCGGTTGCCGAATAGGCGACCACCACAACAGGGTGCTGCGCCTGAGAAAACACCCCAATCAACCCGGCGGTAACCACCTCCAACCCGGTCTCTTCATACACCTCGCGGGCGGCGGCGTCCTCCACCAACTCGCCCCGGTCAACATAACCGCCCGGCAGGCTCCACAGGCCGTACCCCGTCGGCATCGCCCGCTGCACAAACAGCGTGCGGCCTTCACGCTCCACCACACACGTCGCCGCCAGCTTGGGGTCGTAATACATCACCCGACCGCACTTCGGGCAAACGGGACGGGTCTGGCCCTCATCCTCGCGGAGCGTCAAACGCGTTCCACAGCTGGGGCAAAATTTATCGTTATCGGTCATATCCTCGCTGCCGTCATTATCTCCGCCACCGCATCCCTCCCCGGCATCGAATCCTGCGCCCCCACCTGGGTCACCGCCAGTGCGCCGGCGGCGCACCCCCAGCGAACCGCCTCCGGCAGCGCGCATCCCTCCGACAAGGCAACCGCCATCGCGCCGTTGAACGCATCGCCGGCGGCCACCGTGTCCACGGCGGTCACGGGGAACGGCGGGACGTGTCCGCTGTTATTCCCATCCGACCAGTACGCGCCCAGCGCTCCCAACTTGATGACCGCCGCGCCTACACCGCGATTCAGCAGTTCACTCGCCGCAGCCGCTGCTGCGTCAAGGTCGGCAACGGGATGCCCTACCAGCGCCTCCGCCTCGGTTTCGTTGGGCGTGATGACTGAGACGTGCCGGTAAAACTCCGCCGGCACCGGCCGCACCGGGCCAGGATCCAGAATCACGGAAACGTCCCGCGATGCTGCCAGCGCAGCCACCCGCAGGGACAAATCCACCGAAACCTCCAGTTGCAACAGTAAGGCGGACGCTTCGGGCAGCAGGCCGGCGATGGCGTCAAATTCCGTCTCCCCGCAGGTGTCGTTGGCACCCAGCACCTGGACGATGCGGTTCTGTCCGCCCTCGCCGACGCTGATGACCGCGATGCCGGAACTGACGCCTTCGCTGACGCCCACCGCGCCGGTTTCGACTCCGGCGGACTGCAACAGTTCAACCAATTGCGGGCCAAACATATCGTCGCCAACTCGTCCCACCATCGCAGAGCGGACGCCCATGCGCGCCAAGGCCACCGCCTGGTTGGCGCCCTTCCCGCCGGCGTAGGTTACGAAGCGGTCGCCGACGACGGTTTCGCCGTCGGCCGGCAGGCGGTCGGCAAAGGTGACCAGGTCCATGTTGATGCCGCCCAAGGACAGGATCAGTGGCCGGCTGCGGTCGGTTGCCATGGAGTGAGACAGTCTACATACCGAAAATTCGCGCTCACGCTATCACCTGGAAATGCGCCCGTCAACGGACGCGGGACCCCCATGCTATAATCCCGCAAACTACGAAAAAGCGAGGACCCGACGATGCCTCAGCCTCTGGAAAACATCAAGGTCGTTGACCTCACCCGCACCCTCGCCGGCCCCTTTTGCACTCAGAACCTGGCCGACATGGGCGCCGACGTCATCAAGATTGAAGAACCCAACGACGGCGACGAGACCCGCAAGTGGCCGCCCATCTGGAACGGCGAAAGCACACAGTTCCTTTCGTTCAACCGCAACAAGCGCAGCCTGTCGGTCAACCTGAAATCCGAGGAAGGGCTGAAGATCGTCAAGACGCTGGCCAAAGACGCCGACGTGATGATCGAGAGTTTCCGCGCCGGCACGTTGGCGCGCATGGGCCTCGGGTACGAAGACATCAAGGCCATCAACCCCGACATTGTGTACTGCACCATCTCCGGTTACGGGCGCACCGGCCCCATGGCCAGCAAGCCCGGCTACGACCTGATTATCCAGGCCTACAGCGGCCTGATGCACCTGACCGGCGAACCCGACGGCGCGCCGCAGCGGGTCGGGTTCTCGCTGGTGGACCTGTTCACCGGGATGCTGGCCTACGGCTCCATCGTGACCGCCCTGTATCACCGGGACAAGACCGGCGAGGGCCAGTTAATTGACACGGCGCTGCTGGACGGGCAGGTCGCCGCCATGAGCTACCACGCCACCGGCTACATCGGCACTGGCATTGAACCGCACCGCTTGGGTTCCGGGCATCCCAGCCTGGTGCCGTACCAGAGTTTCCAGGCGTCGGACGGCTTTTTCATCCTGGGCGTGGCCAACCCCAACCTGTGGGAGCGGTTCTGCAACGCCATCGGGCATCCCGACCTCAAGGACGACCCCAAGTTCGCCACCAACCCCGATCGGGTGGCGCACCGGGCCGAAATGATCGACCTGCTGAACAGCATCTTCGCCAACAACACCGTCGCCCACTGGGTCAAGGTGATCGACGAGGCCGGCGTTCCCGTTGGGCCCATCAACAAGACATCGGACGTGGTGGCGGACGAGCAGGTCAAGGCCCGGGAGATGTTCCTGGAGATCAACCACCCCAAGGTGCCGGACCTCCGGGTGCCCAACTCCCCGATCAAGCTGCGGGGAACCCCGGCCGAACTGCGGATGGCTCCGCCGGCGCTGGGAGAGCACAATGAGGAAGTGCTGGCCGAATTGGGCTACGACGCCGAAGCGTTCGCCAAGCTGCTGGAATCGGGAGCCGTCGGAGAGCCGGGCAAGGAAATCAGCGGAGTCGGGGCGCACTGACGCTGCCCGGAGCGCACATTGCTTGGTTCGCACAAGGCGCGTTATGTTGTGTGGCTGCCTGATTTGGGCGGGTTTTTGACATAACGTGCGCTCATTGCGAAGTTGAGGGGGCCGTTGAGCCGCCCTTTTCCTGACTACGGAGCATCACCCCGCCAGCGGTTTCAGCGGTTGCCGTATCAGGGGGGCCGGGATATAATGATTTGTGAGTCACGCTGGGGCGGTTAGCTCAGCGGTTAGAGCGCCTCGTTCACACCGAGGAGGTCGGAGGTTCAAATCCTCCATCGCCCACCATACCCGCCGCAGCGAAAGGCTCTTTACAGCGGAAAACCACCAGGCCGAGGTGGCGAAACGGCAGACGCGCTGCGTTCAGGGCGCAGTGTCCATTACGGACGTGTGGGTTCAAATCCCTCCCTCGGCACCATGTATTTTCCGACGCGCGCTTGTAGCTCAGTGGATAGAGCGCTGCCCTGCGGAGGCAGAGGTCGTGAGTTCGAATCTCGCCAAGCGCGCCATTTCTATGCCCATTCGACCAACATGGGCGGTTAGCTCAGATGGTTAGAGCGTCTGCTTTACACGCAGAAGGCCGGGGGTTCGAGTCCCTCACCGCCCACTTTTTTACGAATTCGGTTCCATTGTAGTATCGTTCGCGGCTGGGCCTTAGTTTCAATCATGTCGGAGCCGACTGCGATTTCGATTGGCCTAGTCAGCGGCTGGATCACCTGGCGCGGCAAACGCCAAGGGACACCGGAGTACAGAAGGGAGGCACGACTACACCGATGGTTATTACGGATCATTTGAGTATCGAGGGCCATGAACCATCCCCGGTATGGCTAGTGAGAGCAGGTGCTCGGGGAGAAGACGAAGCGATCGCTATTGAAAATGGCCTGGCGATTATTGGTTTCACAGACATCTCAGATCTCAGCGAGGTGCCTGGCGGACAGGCCGTTAGGGATCTAGTTGGTCGGTTGAATCCGGATGCCCCAACCAACAGAATTTCGAATTGGGCAGGCCAATTGACGAGTTTTTCGAGCGTCATACAGATTGGCGATATCGTAGCCCTCCCACTCAAGACACGTCCAGGTCTCATTGCTTTAGGACGCGTGCGAGGTCCTTACCAATACCGCGACGTAGAGGGCGCCAAGCGACACACTCGCCAAGTCGAATGGATCCGTCCAGATACACCCAGCGACGCATTTGAGCAAGACTTACTTTATTCGTTGGGTGCTTTTCTCACCGTTTGTCGCATTAGGAGAAACGGCGCCGAACAACGGATCGCAACAATCTTAGCGGGAGACCGGGACCCCGCCGCTAGCGACGCTACCGCCGGTGCAGCCGGATTGGACACCGTCGAAGGAGATACGGGGAAGGACAATCAAGCAGTTCTCGACATCTCGTATTTAGCCCGCCAGCAGATTTTCGAGCATATCCGGTCGCGCTTTCCCGGGCACCAGTTTGCACGGTTAGTGGAAGCTGTATTGAAAGCTGAAGGCTATTCCACCTTGCTTTCACCTGTGGGCCCGGATGGAGGCGTAGACATTTTGGCGGGAGGTGGATCGCTAGGGCTCGAACATCCCAAGCTATGTGTGCAAGTCAAGGGGACAGTAGGAACGGTGGATGTAACGGTGCTTCGCAGCTTGATTGGCACCATGCAGACATTCAAAGCTGACCAAGGGCTCCTGGTCAGTTGGGGCGGGTTCACTAGCAGTCTGGAACGCGAAGCTAGGCAAAGCTTCTTTTCGGTGCGGCTTTGGACGGCCGGCGACCTAGTGGACGCGCTTTGCCGCAATTACGGACAACTGCCGGAAACCGTCCAGAAGGAAATCCCTCTCGAACGAGTATGGATGTTGGTCCAAGATCAAGCTGATGCGTGAACTTTCCGGGCGACAAGGACGTACAGGGCAACGATATCGCTCGTTCAATAGCCTATACGAGATTGGATCTCACCCGTTGAGCCCCGCTCGGGCTACTATGGCTGTCAAAGTTGCTATCGACTCTGCGATCTGTCGGCGTCCATTAACCAAATCACATGGAGTGTTTGCCAATATCTCGGGACTCGTGCTCTCGCATCGCCCCGGGGATCCTCTCAAATGGACACAATGTAGAAAGCCATGATGGAGCACAAGGGCATACGGTGGGGCTACGTGTTCCTGCGCGCCCCCGGCGTTCTCACCGGCGAGGACCGGGAGAAATTGATGACCACCGCCGTTGAGATGTACCTGGCCGGCGAGGAGGAGCGGGACGTTGAGAGCGTGGGTTTCGAGGGCCGGGTGTACACCGAGCGGCGCTTCGAGATGCTGGGCGAATTCGGCGGCCAGCGTTTCGACGTGGAGTTGGAAACCGCCCAGGGCCGGGACACGGGCACCTTCCTGGTCAACGAGCAGACTACCGGCTTCGGCGGCAGCGGATTCTCACGCTACTAACCTGTCCAGCCTTTCCGCCGCGGGGCAGCCGATGGCGATGTGGTATATTAGCCCAAACCTCGACGTGGGAGCCGGGCAGGGAGGCGGTCCATTATGCCTGAGGAACTTTTCACCTTCACCGACAAACCCGAGGCCAACTACCTGGTCGCCGGATGGCGCCGGCAGTGGTCCAACGGCGGCCGCATTTCCAGCGGACTCCCTCGCTACCTGATCGAGAAGAACGGCGGCCGGCAAGTCGGCCAGCTGACCGAACACGTTAACCGGATGTGCTACCCCTTCCAGGTTGCCGGCACCCACGACGCCTTCCGGCCGGCGGCGGCCTTCCACGAGGGTCTGCCCAGCACCTCAATGACCCGGCAGAACGCCTTTTACGAGATCGGCAGCGGCCTCCTGGTATTCCTGGGCGAAGAGCCCTGGTACCGCCTGGACATTTACTCGGAAGCGTTTTTCAGCGCGATCAAAGACCTCGGGATTCAGCAGACGGTTGCGGTGGAAGGAGTGAACGGCCCGGCGCCCCCCGACCTGGAACGTCGGATTACCTGCGTCTATTCCCGGCCGGAAATGCGGGAGCAACTGGAACGCTACGGAGTCCAGTTCTCCAGCTACGGCAGCCGGGGCCGGCAGGGGCCAACCATCGGGATGGCTTTAGTGTCGGTCGCCCATTACGAATACCCCGAGGTGCAGATGTTCCGCATGGGCGCGATGGCTCCCATGTACCCCTTCATGACCAGCAACAACAACCAGCTTGGCATCACCCAGGACCACCGGGCCTACTACGACATCCTGCGCCGGTTGCGGTCCCTGTTCAGCATCGAGATGGACCTGTCCGAGCTGGAGCAGATGGGCAACCGGGAGTCCCAGGAGTTGCTGGACAACCTGGAGCGGTTGGGGAGCACCAACAACGAAGCCAAGCAAATCATCGACCAGGTGCGGCTGGACTACCAGTACACCCCGTTTGTGGAGCCGGTGGACCTGGACCCGGCCCTCGACCAGGCCCTGGAGAACATCCTGCGCGACATCGGCGGCCCCGACAACGAACCCCGGTAACGCGCAGAGCCGGTTACACCACCGGCCAGGGAGTGCTGAAGTCCACGCCAACGCGCTGAATCAGCGCGTTTCCTTTTTGCTGTACGTCCGCGACGAGTTCCGGCTCGTCCACGAACAGCGGGCGGGATTGCCGGACAACCACGCGGCCGTTGACGATGACCGTATCGACGCTGCGGCCATCGGCGTTGTACACGAGGCTGTTGACCGGATTGTGCAGCGCGGCCCATTCGGAACGGCGCGTATCGAAGAGAACCAGATCGGCGGCTTTGCCAGGCTCCAGGGAACCGATTATGTCATCCATCCCCAGGGCCGCAGCGCCGCGGATTGTGCCAAGCTCCAGGGCGGTTTCAGCAGGTATCGCGTGGACGTCGCGTCGTCCGTCCTTGTAGAGGACAGCCGCCAGGTACACGGAACGAAGGGTCTCCAAAAGGTTCGAATTGTTGCCGGCGTCGGTGCCGAGGCCTACCCGCGCGCCGTATTCCAGCAGTTCGGGAAGCAATGCGCTCTGGGTCATGCCGGCTCCGCCCTTGACTGCGGCAGTGGGACACATGGCAACCGCTGCGTCGCGTTCCGAAATCAGGCGGGCCTCGTCTTCACTTATCCCCAGGCAATGCGACAGCGTCATGCGCGGCGTGAGCGCGCCGAGCCGGTCGAGATATTCGGTGGGGCTGCAACCGTGATCATCCGCGCAGCGCTGGATCCATCGGGCGCCGTTGTTGTAATGCAGGGTCGTTCGCGTGTTGCGGGACTCCGCGATGGCGTGGGTCGCCTCCAGCAATTGCGGCGAACAGAACTCAGCCGTAAAGGGCATGGTCCATACGGATACCATCCCATCCAAAGCCCCGTTATAGCGGTCCACTGCCTCCTCGGACATGCGGATGGCCTCATCCGTGTCCAACACGGGCAGATTCAGAGGATTGGGCTGATCCTGCACGTTGCGGCCCACGATGATACGGCAGCCCGCTATCCGATAGGCATCCAGGCAAGCGTCCAGGTAGGTGGTGGTGCCCGGGTCAATGAACGTCGTGGTCCCGTACTTGAGCAGTTCGGTGATGGCCAGCAGGGAGGTGGAGTATTCTTCCTCCTCGGTCATCGCTCCCTGCAGCAGGAAGACGTTGGGGAGATACGCATTTCCCAGGTGGTCGGGGAACAGGCCCCGGACGGCATGGGCGTAGCTGATGTGCATGTGCCCGTTAACGAACCCCGGCGTTACCACCATTCCCGCAGCGTCGATGACGGTATCGGCACTGACGTTGGCCAGTTCGTCGGCCTTGCCAACCTGGGAAATACGGCTGCCGATGATGACGATGGAGCCATCGGCGATGATGCGCCGTGACGGGTCCATGGTAACGATGTAGCGGGCGTTGTCGATTTTTGTGGTCGGTTCAGACATTTCCACTCCGGACTGTGGTCTCCGGCGCATTATAGACGCTGCGACTAGCGAAAGTTCACCGCGACAGGGTGATCAGTACAACGCCGGCCACGATGAGGACGGCCCCGATAATGCGGCCGCGAGTCACCCACTCTTTCAGTACAAGGGCTCCCAGCAGCAAGGCGAACAGCAAACCGACCTCTCGAACGGGCGCTACGAAACTCACGTCGGTGATGCTCATGGCAGTCAACACCAGCCCGTAGGCCAGGAACAGCAGCGCC